>CAYORO010000129.1:0-10362 GCA_964406355.1 uncultured Limibaculum sp. | reverse complement strand
GCTCCTTGCCGGTGCCGGACTCGCCCCAGATCATCACCGTGAGATCGGTGTGCATCAGCCGCGCCATCACGCGATAGACGTCCTGCATGGCCTGGCTGCGGCCGATCAGCGGCAGCGAGGGCTCCTCGCGCACCATCGGCGTGTCATTGGCCGCGCGGGCCCGACGATCTTCAAGCGACTTCTCAACAGAGGCAATCAGCTCTTTAAGATCAAAGGGTTTCGGCAGATACTCATATGCCCCAGCCTCGGCGGCGCGAATGGCCGTCAACACCGTGTTCTGGGCGCTCATCACGATGATCGGGATCTCGGGCCGGCGCTTTCGGATCGCGGGCAACAGATCGAGCGCATCGCCGTCGGGCATGTGCACATCCGTCACGATCACATCGCCCTCGCCCTCCTCGACCATGCGCCAGAGCTGGGTGGCCGAACCGGTCGCTCGCACCCGGCAACCGATGCGCCCGAGGGCCTGGGAGAGAACTGTGCGGATCGATCTGTCGTCGTCGGCGAGCAGCACCGTGGCGCCCGGCATCATGCGGCGTCCTCCGCCTCGCCGCGGATGGAGGCGTCGATCTCGGCATCGGTGGCAACCGGCAGCGACAGGCGGAAGCGGGTCCAGCCCGGCTCGCTCTCGCAGGCGACGATCCCGCCATGATCGGCGACGATCTTCGAGACGAGTGCCAGGCCGAGCCCCGAGCCGCTGGATTTCGAGCTGACGAAGGGCTCGAAGATGTGCCGGCGCAGGTCCTCCGGCACGCCCGGACCATTGTCGGTGATCGAGACCTGAAGCGGCAGGCTCTCGCTCTTGCCGGCCGGTGTGCGCACCTTCATGCCGACGCGATAGGCGGTGCGGATCTGCACGACGCCGCCCACCTGCGGCGCGGCCTCGGCGGCGTTCTTCAGGAGGTTGAGCACCGCCTGCATCAGCTGGTCCGGGTCGCCGATCGTGGGCGGCAGCGAGGGGTCGTACTCCTCGACAAAGCGGACATGCGAGGCAAAGCCCGCCTTGGCCGCCCGGCGCGAGCGGTCGAGCACGTCGTGGATGTTCACGAGCTCGCGCCGGCCGGGTCCGATATCGCCGAACTGCTCGACACGGGCCATCAGCGCGCCGATCCGCTTGGCCTCGTCGCGGATGAGCTGCGTGAGCTCGCGGTCGCCGTCGCCCACCGAGCTCTCGAGGAGCTCCGCCGCGCCTGAGATCCCGGCCAGCGGGTTCTTCACCTCATGGGCCAGCATCGCGGCCATTCCGGCGACCGAGCGCGCGGCGTTTCGGTGCGTGAGCGAGCGGTCCATCGTCTGGGCAATCGCGCGCGGTGCGATCAGGATCAGCACGCCCGACTGGCCGATTGCGGGCGCTGCGTGGATATCGACGAGGCGGGCCGGCGCCTCTGGCCAGAGGAGCTCGACCTCGTACTCCGCCGTCTTGGTGCTCGTGCGGATCACCTGGCGCGCGAGATCGGCGATGCGGCTGTCCTCTCCGGCGAGGCGGGCGAGGCTCCGGCCCTCCAGATGGCGCTCGGAGGCGTCGAAGAAGCTCTCGGCAGCCGTGTTGACCGCGCGGATCGCGAGCTGCTCGTCGAGCATCAGCGCCGGCGTCGGCAGGCTTTGCCAGAGGGTTTCGGCGAGTGCGCTCATGCCGCGTGCCTCTCGGGCAGGGGCTGGTCGAGCGCGGGCAGTGCGTCGCGAAGCGCGCGGGCGACGGCGGAGGGGCTCTCCTCGCGCATTAGGCGGTCGCGGAGCGGGCGCGCGCCCGGCACCGGCCCGAGATAGGCGTCGAGATGCTTGCGGAAGGCGCGGAGCCCGACCGCGCCGTAGAACGCGCAATGGGCCTCGAGATGGCCGGCGATCAGCTCGGCGAGCGCCGCTCCCCGCGGCCGCGCGGGCGCCAGCTCCCCTGCGAGCCCAGCAGCGATCTCGGCCAAAAGCCAGGGCGCGCCGCGCGCCGCCCTGCCGACCATCACACCAGCCGCGCCTGAGAGCGCGAGCGCGTGCCGCGCATCCTCGGCGCTCGCGATGTCGCCATTGGCCACCACCGGCACCGAGACCGCCGCGCTGACCGCGCGGATCGCCGCCCAATCGGCCCGGCCCTTGTAGAACTGCGCACGCGTCCGGCCGTGGATGGTGATCATCCGCACCCCCGCCACCTCCGCCCGCCGCGCGATCTCCGGCGCGTTGAGGCGCGTTCCGTCCCAGCCAAGGCGCATCTTGAGCGTGACCGGCACCTCCACCGCGTCGACCACCGCCTCGATCAGCGAGAGCGCATGGTCCGGCTCGCGCATCAGCGCCGCCCCGGAGGCGCCCGAGGTCACCTTCTTGGCCGGACAGCCCATATTGATGTCGATGATCCGCGCGCCCTCGCCCACGGCCCGGCGTGCCGCCTCGGCCATCGGGCCGGCCTCGCGCCCGGCGATCTGCACAGAGGTGCGCGCGGCATCCGCGCCGATCTCGGCCTTGGCGCGCACCGAGGGCTTGCCGGCGAGGCTCTCCTGGCAGGCCACCATCTCCGACACCACCAGACCGGCGCCGAACCGCGCCACAAGGTCGCGAAACGGCCGGTCCGAGATGCCTGCCATCGGGGCGAGCACAACCGGCGGGGTGACCGCGATTTCGCCAATTCGGAAGGTCATGATTAATTCCTCGCCATCGCCATTCCGCTTACCCCGTGCCCTTGTGCCGCGCAAGGGGTGGCCCTAGAAGCAGGCCCGGAGGGACGGATGCGGACAGCGGTGCTCATCGTCGCGGCAGGCCAGGGCACGCGCTTCGGCGGGCCGGTGCCCAAGCAGTATCAGTCGCTCGGAGGGCGCGCGATACTTGCCCGCAGTGTCTCAGCGGCGCTCGCGGGCCGCACCGGCAGCGTGCTGGTGGCGATCGATCCCGAGGCGCGCGGGCTCTATGACACCGCCATGGCGGGGCTCGACGATCCGCGCATCCGCGAGCCCGTGCCCGGCGGCGCAAGCCGGGCCGAGACCGTGCGCCTGGCGCTCGAAGCGCTCGCCGAGGCGCCCCCCGAGACCGCCCCCGAGACGGTGCTGGTCCATGACGCCGCCCGCCCTTTCGCACCCCCTGCCCTCTTCGACCGGCTGGCCGAGGCGACGCGGGACGGCGCCGGCGCCATCGCAGCCGAGCCGGTGGTCGATGCGCTCTGGTGGGGCGAGGACGGCGACGCGCTCGAGCCGCGGCCCCGCGCCGGGCTCTGGCGCGCACAGACGCCCCAGGCCTTCCCCTTCGACGCGCTCCTCAAGGCGCACCGGCTGCAGGCCGATGTCGAGCCGCCGGCGCTCGACGATGCCGAGGTGTTCCGCCGCGCGGGCGGGCGCGTGCGGCTGGTCGAGGGGCCGGCCGAGAACTTCAAGATCACGGGGCCCGGCGACATGGCGCGCGCCGAGCGGCTCCTCGGCACGGAGGGCGCGATGGAGATCCGCATGGGGCACGGCTTCGATGTGCACCGCTTCACCGAGGGCGACCATGTCTGGCTCTGCGGCGTGCGGATCCCCCATGGGCAGGGGCTCCTCGGCCATTCCGACGCTGATGTGGGCCTCCATGCGCTGGCCGATGCGATCTACGGGGCGCTCGGCGACGGCGATATCGGCCGCCATTTCCCGCCCTCGGAGCCGCAGTGGAGGGGCGCGGAGAGCCATATCTTCCTCGCCCATGCCGCCGACCGCGTCGCGGCGCGCGGCGGGCGCATCGCCAATTGCGACGTGACGCTCCTCTGCGAGCGGCCGAAGATCGGACCCCATGCGGATGCGATGCGGCTCCGGATCGGCGAGATCCTGGGGATCGAGCCCACGCGGGTGAGCGTGAAGGCGACCACGGTGGAGCGGATGGGCTTCATCGGACAGGAGGAGGGCATGGGCGCGATCGCGACCGCGACCGTCCTGGTCGCTCCGTGACGGACCGTGCCGGGATCGCGCGCCTGGTGGCGATCGGCTTCGGGCTCGGGCTGCTGCCCGGCGCACCGGGAACCTGGGCCTCGCTCGCGGCGATCCCGCTTGTCTGGGCGCTCCACGCGATCGGCGGGTTCTGGCTGGTCGGGCCAGCGACCGCGGCAGTGGTCGTCGCGGGGATCTGGGCCGGGGGGCGGGTGCCGGGGGGTGCGGACGACCCCTCGGAGATCGTGATCGACGAGATCGCGGGCATGATGCTCGCGCTCTGGCCGCTGTCCCTCGGGCTCACAGTAATCGGCGCGGGGCCAGACGTGTTCCCCTGGCCCGGCTGGGTCGGGGGATTCCTTCTCTTTCGCGCGCTCGACATCTGGAAGCCCTGGCCCGTCAGCCGTGCCGAACGGGTGGGCGGCGCCTGGGGCGTGATGCTCGACGATCTGGTGGCGGGCGCGATCACCGCCGTCCTCGCACTGGCGGGGGCGGCCGTGGCCCATGGCTGGATCGGGGGCGGCGGGTGAGCGCCGAGGAGGAGCGGCGCCGCGCGGCGGAAGCGGTGCTCACGGCCTGCGGCGCGGCGGGACTGATGGTCGCCACCGCCGAGAGCTGCACGGGCGGACTGGTGGCCGCTGCGCTCACCGAGATCCCGGGCTCGTCTTCGGTCGTGGAGCGGGGCTTCGTGACCTACTCCAACGCGGCGAAGGCCGAGCTGCTCGGCGTCGATCCCGCACTGATCGAGGAGCACGGCGCCGTCTCGGGCGAGGTGGCGGCCGCTATGGCCACAGGCGCTCTCGCGCATAGCCGCGCCGATCTCGCGGTCTCGATCACCGGCGTCGCAGGGCCGGGCGGAGGAACCGAGCGAAAACCGGTCGGGCTCGTCTGGTTCGCTCGCGCGCGCCGCGGCATGCCTCCGGTGACCGCTGAAATCCGCTATCCACCGGTCCTCGGCCGTGCGGGCATCCGCCATGCCTCGGCGCTCCAGGCGCTCGCGATGCTCGAGGCCGGCGCTCGGGCCTGAGGGCCTGTACCCCCTACTCCGCCGCGCGGCTGAACGAGCTGGCCGCGACCTGCCCCGCGCCGTAAAGCTGCTCGGCCCGCTTCTCGAAGGCGCTGACAATCCGCTGCATCGCCTTGTTGAACACCGCGCCGATCAGCATCTGCAGCGTGCGCGACTTGAACTCGAAATCGACGAAGAACTCGACGTCGCATTCGTGCTCCGACACCGGGATGAAGCGCCAGTGATTGTCGAGATAGCGGAACGGCCCGTCGAGATAGGCGACATCGATGCGGCGCTCGTCGCGGTGGAGTATCACGCGGCTGCCGAAGCGCTCGCGATAGACCTTGAACGAGATCACCAGATCGGCGTCGATCACCTCCGCCCCGTCCTCGCGTGTGCTGCGCGAGCGGATCCGGGCGGCCGAGCACCAGGGCAGAAACTCGGGATACCGGTCGATCCGCGCGATCAGCTCGAACATCTGGTCCGCCGCGTAGGGCATCCGGCGCGTTTCCGCGTGGGTCGGCATCCTCACTCCCCCGTTCATATCCGAGCCCCGCACATAGGTAATTGGCGGCCCCGCGATCAACCCCGAACGCCCGGATGTGACTTGCGGTCGCGCCGGCCCCTTCAATTCGTTGCGAATTACTCCTTCAGGATCACGAAATCCGAGGTGAACACGTAAATCGCACCGCCCGCTGCGGTTTGTGTATACCGCGTCTGCCCAACGAGCAGCTCGGTCTCAACGAAGTAATGCTCGTCGAGATCCCCCCAGTCCAGACCGAGATCCTCGGCGATGTCGATCGCCACAACAGGTTGGAGCGGCACGTAGATCGAGCGCACGAAGGCGCAGTCATACCGTGCGGCGGGGCCGAGCTGAGCCTCGAAGGCGCGCAGGATCTGCCGCGCGCGCGGACGCTGGGCCGCAAGGTACCGCGCCCGGAACGCGACCAGCAGATCGCGCGCGTCCTCGGGCGAGAAGCAGATCAGATTGTCGGCCTCGTCCGGCAGATAGGTCAGCCGGTAGACGGTCGCGTCCTGCGCGTGTGCCGGGCCCACGCCGAGCCCGACAGCGGCCGCAAGCGCCTGCATCCACCGACTGAGAGCCATTCCGCGCGCCACGCCAGCACCCTTCTTGCGACACGATCACCTACACGGCCCGGCGGTGGACACCGGCTCCGTGAAACCGCGATCTATCCCACTGCGGCGTCGGCTCTGTGTGAAACTCCTATGAATTTTGCGCCGCAGCATCCATCCCGCCGGGCGCCGCTCACGTGCCCATAGACGCGGCCCGTGCGGTGCGCAGGCGCGCGAAATCCTCGCCCGCATGGTAGCTCGACCGGGTGAGCGGCGAGGCCGAGACCATCAGGAACCCCTTGGCATAGGCCGCCTGCTCGAGGCTCGCGAACTCCTCGGGGCTCACATAGCGGTCCACCGGGTGATGTTTCTTGGTCGGCTGGAGATATTGCCCGATCGTCAGGAAATCGACGCCGGCACAGCGCATGTCGTCCATCACCTGCATCACCTGAGCGCGGTTCTCGCCGAGCCCCACCATGATCCCCGACTTGGTGAAGATCGCGGGGGCGAGCTCCTTGGCCCGCTCAAGCAGCCGGAGCGAGTGGTAGTAGCGCGCCCCTGGCCGCACCGCAGGGTACAGCCCCGGCACGGTCTCGAGATTGTGGTTGAAGACATCCGGCGCGGCCGTGATCACGGTCTCGAGCGCCTCCGGCCTGCATTTGAGAAAATCGGGCGTCAGCACCTCGATCGTCGCCTCGGGCCGCTTGCGCCGGATCGCGCGGATCGTCTGCGCGAAATGCGCCGCGCCCCCATCCTCGAGATCGTCACGGTCGACCGAGGTGATCACCACATGCGAGAGCCCGAGCCGCGACACCGCCTCGGCCACCCGCACCGGCTCGAAGACGTCGAGCGCGTCGGGCCGGCCGGTCGCCACGTTGCAGAACGAGCAGCCGCGCGTGCAGATCTCGCCCATGATCATCATCGTGGCGTGGCCCTTGGACCAGCACTCGCCGACATTCGGACAGCCGGCCTCCTGGCAGACGGTCGAGAGCCCGTGCGTCTCGATCACCTGACGCGTCTCGCGATAGCCCGCCGAGGACGGCGCGCGCACCCGGATCCAGGGGGGCTTCGCGGGGCTCGGATTGTCCGCGCGGTGCGCCTTCTCGGGATGGCGCGGGCGCGGGGCGCTCTCGGTGCGGGCGAGCTCGGGGCTGGTCTCGGTCATGCGCGACTCCTTGGCTTGTCGAAGAGATAGCCCGTCGCGCTAGCTGTCGCCATGGACGCGGCAGCGCAGCCGATTGACGCGACGCCGCGCGCACCAGATGCTCCAGAACAGACGATCCGAGGAGGCCCAGATGACCGCGCCGAGCGATGCCGAGGAATTCGACCCCAAGACCGGCACCTTCCGCCCGATCCGCAAGCCCGTCGCGCCCCGGCGGCCGGCGCCGAAGCCCGCCCCGCGCAAGATCGCAGGGCTCTCCGAGACCGGTCAGCGCTACGGCGTGGCCTATGAGGTGTTCGAGGCAGGCCTGAAATCCGACGGCATCAAATATGCCGTCTGGGTCTCCAAGGGGATCATCGTGGTGGTGTTCCTGCTTCTGCTCTACGAGGCGATCACCTACCGGATCAATCTCGGCTGAGAGCCGCGAGGCTGCGACCGCTGCCGGGTGACATAGGCGGCGGCTCCAGAGACGCGATCGGCGAGCCCGTGCGGTGCTGCCGGTCCCGCCGCCCGATTAGGCCGCCCCATCAGATCGTGATCGCGTTCAACCCGTCGATTCGGGTCCGCACCTCATCCTTGTGGGCATTGGCGGCCTCAATGCCCTTCGAGAAACTGGCCTCATAGGATTTCGCTGTCTTTTCGAGCTTTTTCAGCTCTTTCTCGAGGTTTGCCGCAGTCTCTTTGTCCTTACTCTTTTTCGCCGTCGCAAGTTCAGCCTGCTTATCGATGATGCTTTGGGCAAGCTTGCTCCATCCGCCGTATTCGGCCTGAGCCATCTTGGCGTTGTTGCGATGCGTCTCCAGCGCCTTCTTGAAATAGGCCTGAAGCTCGCCGGCCTTCTTGGCAGCGTCCTTGATTTCCTGGGCGTTCTGCTCCCAGGTCGCCTTGTTGTCGGCGACGTCCTTGGCAGCCGCCTGCTTGAGCTTGGTGTAGTCGGGCATCGCGGGATCTCCTCTTTGAAAACTTTTAACAACGAGGAGAATACGGTGAGGTGACCGAACCGCTCAAGCAAATCTCCGCCGAGACACCGGTGACGCTGCTGTCGGCGCAAGGATCCCTCAGTCAAGTGGCCGACAGCGCGCCCGCGGATCGAGCTGCCTTAGCGGGTCGGAGTGTCAGCAGGGGGCTTGCCGGCCCGTGATGCGGCATCGTCGTCCGAGAACAGGCCGAAGAACGAGAAGCCGCGCTCGGTCTCGCCGCGGGCCTCCCGCTCGGCGCGGAGGCGGGCCTGCTCGGCCTTGAGCTCGGCGATCTGCTCGGCGCGGTCCCCTCCCTTGGCGAGCGCCGTGCCCGGTGCCGCCAGTGCGGTGAGGACGAGGGCGGCGGCGAGGGTTGCGAAGGGCATGGACGTCATGGGGCTCTCCTGGTCTCGGTTCGGTGCGGCGCGCCGACAGTCCGGGGCCGCTGAGGGAGAGGTGGGACCGCAGGCCCGCTCGGTCAGCCCACGCCCGTCGCACGATCCCTGAGCATCCCGTGAGCGCGCCGCGAGCCCTTGACCCGCGCAGGGGCGCGTCGCCATTTGAACCAGCGAAGGAGACGCCCATGCCCGAGCCGGATCCCGTGACACCGCCGCCCGCCGAAGAGCCGTCACGCAGCGACGCCCGCAAGGCGCTCCTGATCCGGAGCGCCTATACGGTGCTGTTCCTCTTCGCCATGTCGCTCGTCCAGGCGCTGCTGACGCTCGTGGCCGTGATCCAGTTCGTGCTGGCCCTCGCCGCCGGCGAGCCGAACGGGCGGCTGGTGGATTTCGGCCGGTCGCTGGCCATCTGGCTCGCCGAGACGGTGGCGTTCCTGAGCTTCGCCTCGGATCGGCGGCCGTTCCCCTTCTCGCCCTGGCCGAGCCCGGACTGAGCGGGGCGCACCCCGGATCAGGTCACCATTTTCTTCAGCTCGGTGTCGATCTTGTCGCCCGTGGCGGCGTTCAGCAGCCCGCCATCAAGGGTTGATCCGAGCTTGGCGAGCGCATCGCAATGGGCCTTGTATTTCGGGCTCTCGATCGAGAGCTGCTTGGCCGCATTGCCCGACTTGAGCAACGCCGCGGTCAACCCCTTGACCAGCTCCTTGTTGCCTTTGTGGACAAAATCCTCGCCCTCCCGGCTCGTGCTCTTCCACTCCTTGAATTCTGGCTCCAGCCGATTCCAGAACGACCGTGCCTTTTCGAGCTCGCTCGGATACCAGTCCCGCGCCTTGGCGGTGTCGTCCACATATGTGATATAATTATCGACATTCACAATCAGCCGGCTCTGAATTCGCTGAACGAAATCCTTATGCGTCTTGTCGCCCGGCTTTTTCGTGATCGCCGCGCAATAGGTGACGAGCGCTTTCTTGAGATTGGCCGCTTGCTTGGCCCCGGTCTTAAAGTCTTTTCCATGGGCTTTGTGGAATTTGTCGAGTTCGCCGCCAACGCTCACCTTCGAGCAGGCGCCCTTTTTGACGCCGGCCTTGTCCCGTTCGGTCTGCCAGCGTTTGCGATCCCAAACCAACAGGGTGTACGCCATATCGTCCTCCCAGCCTTTGTCTCATTTGCGCGTCACGCGCATGACGGTTTCATGTCAGGCCGAGCCGCGCCAGCCCTTTCGTGCCGCGCTTTGAACTCCGGCGGCGGGCAGCGTAGGGTTGGGCCATGATTAGCGATCCGATCCATGTCATCGGCGGCGGAATGGCGGGCTGCGAGGCCGCATGGGCCGCCGCGAGCGCAGGTGTACCCGTGGTGCTCCACGAGATGCGCCCGCACCGCCCGACCCATGCGCACCAGACCGACGGGCTCGCCGAGCTCGTCTGCTCCAACTCGTTCCGCTCAGACGACGACGAGACCAACGCCGTCGGGCTCCTGCACTGGGAGATGCGGGCGGCGGGCTCGCTCCTGATGGACTGCGCGGCACCGGCCTCAGTGCCGGCGGGTGGCGCGCTCGCGGTCGACCGTGAGGTGTTCTCGGCCGCGGTCACCGAGCGCATCGCGGCGCATCCGCTCATCACCGTCGAGCGCGGCGAGGTCGCTGGCCTGCCGCCGGCCGAGTGGGACTGCGTGATCGTCGCGACCGGCCCCCTCACCTCCGAGCCGCTCGCCGAGGCGATCAGGACGCTCACCGGCGAGGACGCGCTGGCGTTCTTCGATGCGATCGCGCCCATCGTCTATGCCGACAGCGTCGACCTCTCGCAGGCCTGGTTCCAGTCGCGCTACGACAAGGGCGAGACCGAGGACGAGCGCACCGCCTATCTCAACTGCCCGATGAGCCGCGCGCAGTACGAGG
>CAYORO010000128.1:0-10368 GCA_964406355.1 uncultured Limibaculum sp. | reverse complement strand
GGTGGCGCATAACTATGCGATCTTCCTCGCCGAGGGGGAGACGGCGGCGGAGGCCGAGGCGCTCGCGCGGCTCAGGGCCGCGTTCGGCGAGGATGTCGGGACTTTCGAATAGTCGCGCTCAGCGGGTGACGATGAGGGGGATCTCCGAGACCACCTCGCCGGTCTCGCGGTTGCGGTAGATCACCCGGTAGCGGCCGGGCCGGGCCGGCGCCGTCAGCCAGTGGGCGCCGCGAAACCCGCCCGTCCCCTCGAGCCCGACCCGCCCCTCGAGCGCGCCCGAGGCGTCGAGCACCACGATCTCGTAGGCGCCGCCGCCCGGGCCGATGCGGTCCGCCTCGAAGGGGCGCCCGGCCGTCACGGTGGCGGGCACGCCGATCAGCCCGTCGCTGCCATCGACCGCGAAGCCGACCGAGACGACCTGCCGCCCGCGCGCGCTGACATACCGGATGAGGTAGCGGCCCGAGGCCTCGGGCGCGGTGATCTCGACGGCGCGCGCCGCCGCCTCGGCGGCGCCGAGCGGGCGCTCGGAGACCGCCCGGCCCTCGGGCGTCTCGACGAGGAGGCGGTCGCCCGGGCTGCCCGCGAACTCCCAGGACACCGTGACCGGCTCGCCGGGACGGGCCCGCTCGACCACGTGGATGCGGAAGGCCGCCGGCGCCGCGACCACCTCGAGCGCCGCGCTGTCGCGCAGGCGCCCGGCCTCCTCGAGCCGCACGCGGTAGCTGCCGGGCGCGCTCGGCGCGGTGAGCTCGACGAGCCCGAGCCCCGCGGCGACCGGCTGGATGGCGATCGCCGGGCCGAGCTGCTCGGCGCCTGCAAGCCCCGTCACCGGGCGGATGACGAGCTGAGCCCCGCTCCCGGACGGCGGGTCGAGCACCACGATCAGGCGGGCGCCGGGATCGGCGCTCGGCGACAGCCGCAGATCGGCCGCAGCGGGCGGGGTGACGACCAACGAGGCGAGCATGACATGGGCGGCGAGGACGGCATGGGCGGCGCGGCGCATCGGGCCCTCCGGCGATCAGGGCATGGGGATGTCGTTTGCGTATTTGGGGACCTGATAGCCCTTTTGCACCGCCTCGCGCTCGGCAATCCGCAGATACCAGTCGCGCACGCGGGGGAAGTCGGCGAGATCGACCTCCTGCCACTCGAACCGGCTGGCCCAGGGCCAGGCCGCGATATCGGCGATCGAGTAGCTGCCGGAGATATAGTCGCGCCCCTCGAGCCGGCGGTCGAGCACGCCGTAGAGCCGCTGCGCCTCCTTGTGGAACCGCTCCTCGGCATAGGGCGCCTTGCCCTTGTTAAACTTGAGGAAATGGTGCGCCTGGCCGAGGAAGGGGCCGAGCCCGCCCATCTGCCACATCAGCCACTCGATCGTCTCGAGGCGGTCCTCACCGAGCAGCTTGCCTTCGCGCTCGGCGAGATAGAGGAGGATCGCGCCCGACTCCATCAGCGTCCGCCCGGTCTCACGCTCGCGGATCGCGGGGATCTTGTTGTTGGGCGAGATCGCGAGGAACTCCGGCGCGAACTGCTCGTCCTTGCCGATATCGATGGCATGCGCCTCATAGGGCAGCCCGAGCTCCTCGAGCAGGATGGAGACCTTGCGGCCATTCGGCGTCGTCCAAGTGTAGAGATCGATCATCGGAAGGTCCCTTCGCAGCGGAATCGCCCCGGGACAGTTTCATCACGGCGCGCGAATGGAAAGCGCGCTGGCCAAGGGCGGGCCGGTATGGTTCGCTAAAGGAAACCAGGGAGAGAGCCCATGCGCCCGACCATCGCCATCCTCGCCGCCGTCCTTGCCGGAACCGCTGCTGCCGAGCCCGCCGTGATCGCCGAGGGGGTCGCCTTCCCCGAAGGCCCGGTGGTGGTGGACGGCGCGCTCCTCTTTGCGGAGTACGGGGCGCATAAGGTGAGCCGCTGGGAGGACGGGACGCTCTCGGTCTTCTGGGAAGATGACGGCTGCGGTCCGTCGGCGGTGGTGCCGATGGCGGGCGGCTACGCGGTCACCTGCTACGACTCGGGCGAGATGGTGGTGATCTCGGAGGCCGGCGAGACGGTGGCGCGCCATGCCGCGGACGCTGATGGCGGCGCCTTGGTGGGCCCCAACGACGCAACGCCCGACGGGCGCGGCGGGATCTACTTCACCACCTCCGGCCCCTGGGAGAGCGCGCCGATCGTCGGGCGGGTGCTGCACCTCTCGGCAGAGGGCGAGGTGACCACGCTGGCGGACGACCTGCACTATGCCAACGGGATCGCCCTCTCGGCCGACGGCGCACGGCTGCTGGTCGCGGAGTCAGAGGCCGGCCGGGTGATCTCGTTCGCCGTCGGTGAGGACGGCGCGCTGTCGGACCGGCGCCTCTTTGTCCGCCTCACCGATCTCGGCGAGGCCCCCGGCGCCTATCCCGACGGGCTGAAGCTCGGGGAGGACGGGACGCTCCATATCGGGCTCTTCAGCGCTGGGCGCGTGCTGTCGGTCTCGCCCGAGGGTGCGCTCGTCGGGACGCTCGAGGTGCCGTCGCCGAGCGCGCCCAATCTTGCCATCGCCCCGGACGGCACGGTCTATGTGATGGCGGTCGACGACCCGGCAACCCCGCCCTACCCGGGCAAGGTCTACGCCGTCACGGCCGACTGATCCGGGGCGGTCGCGCCCGCGAGGCCCCAGCCGATCGAGAGATGCGCGAGAGCGGGTGACCAAGAACCGCCGCCCCGCGCTGGGGGCGGCGGCAAGCTCGCCATTGAACGCAACCCGGCGAGCAGACCTCCACGCCACGCTCCGTAACCACACTCGCTATGTGGAATTTGGACCCGGATCGCGCGCCGTTCAATCCGCGGGATGGGACCGTTTGCCATCGATACGCGGCCCCGGGTCAGACATGCTGGCCGCCGTTGATCTCGATCTCGGTCCCGGTGATGTAGCTGCTCTCCGAGGTGCAGAGGAAGTAGATCGTGCGCGCCACCTCATCGGGCTGGCCGAGGCGGCGCATCGGGATCTGCTCGGCGAGCTTCTCGGTGCCGGGGGAGAGGATCGCCGTCTCGATCTCGCCCGGCGCGATGGCATTCACGCGCACGCCCAACGGCCCGAAATCATGCGCCATCTCGCGGGTGAGTGCTGCAAGAGCGGCCTTTGAGGTCGCGTAGGCCGCACCCGCGAAGGGGTGCACCCGGGCGCCCGCGATCGAGGTCACGTTGACCACCGCGCCCTGGGCCGCGCGAAGCTCGTCCTTGAGCCCGCGTGCCAGCACCACGCTGGCGAAGAAATTGACGTGGAACACCCGCCCCCAGTCGCGCAGATCGGTGGTCAGCGTCGAGAGCCGCTCGCCAGCCGGGCCCTTGGGCGAGATGCCGGCATTGTTCACCAGCGCATGGAGCTTGCCCTCCGAGCCCGCGGCAAGGCGCGCGCGGATGTCCTCGACCGCGGCCATGGTGCTGTCCGGGCTCCCGAGATCCACCTCCACATGGTTGTCACGCCCGCCCTCCCAGGGGCAGTCCTCGGGAAAGGGCTGGCGCGAGCAGGTGATCACCCGCCAGCCGGCCGAGGAGAAGCGCTTGACGGTCGCATGCCCGATCCCGCGGCTGGCGCCGGTCAGAAGCAGCGTGCGGCGCTCGGGGCTGTCGGGCATCGGCGATCTCGTGCGGCGTCGGGCCTGCCTCTCATAGCACGTCCGCCGGCGCCGCGGATACGCCCGCCGCGCCCGACCGTCTCACTCGCCGAGCACGAAGGCCCGGACCACGTCCCGCGCGGGATGCTTGCGGTAGTTGATCGTGTGCCCGCCGGTCTCATAGACGCGCAGGGTGGTGTTGGGCCGGCCGTCATAGAGCCCGAGCGCCTTGCGGTGGTCGATCCGGTCGTCGTCCTCGGTCAGCACGACGAGCATGGGAACGCCTGCGTCGCGCACGACCTCGAGCGTCCCGTAACGCGCGACCTCTTCGGCGGTGAAGCGATAGCTGCGGGCGCGGCGGACGCTCTCGTACTCGACATCGGCGTATTTCAGCATATGCGCGGCGGGGTCGGTTACCGGGTTGGAGAGCACCGCCCGTGCCCCGATCCGGTTGGCGAACCAGTCCGCCCACCAGCCGCCGAGCGAGGTGCCGACCACCGTCACGTCGCGCCCCTCGAGCCAGCCGGCGGCGAGCGCGTCGAGCTGGTCGCGCGTGCGGGCCACCTCGAACCACTCATAGTTCACCCCGATCACCGTATGCGTGTCGCCCAGCAGCTCGCGCATGCGCTTATAGGTGCCGTTGGGCACTGCCGAGCCGAAGCCGTGCAGGACCACCACGACGCGGGGGCCGAGCGGCTCTCCGACCGCGAGATCCGGCGCGAAGACCGAGGGCGCGAGATAGAGCGGCGAGCCGTAGGGCGGGTTGAGCTCGATCTCTGCCGCCCGAACCGGGGCGAGCAGCGCGGATGTCACGGCCGCAACGGCGGCGACGGCAAAGAGGCGCAGCATCAGAGGATCCTCGCGATGAGCCGGTCCGCGACCGGCCGACAGAAGCGGAGCGTGAGCCACGAGAGCAAGAGCGTGAGCGCGAGCGCAAGGGCCATCATGAGATAGGGATCGGGCGCCGTCCATGTCGGGCGATAGCCGGGGATCAGGCTGCGCGCGACATAGATCATGCTGAAGTGGAACACATAGACCGGAAGCGTGTAGCGCCCGGCCTGGCGGCAGGCGGCGACGATGCCCGGCCCGGGGCACCAGCGGATCATGTATCGCGAGCCGAGGATCGCCAGGAACACCCCCGGGACCAGGAGCCACTGCCAGGCGAAGCGCTTGGCCATGCCGAGATGCTGGCGCCAGTCATAAGAGGCCCAGCTCTTCGACTCCTGATAGGCGGCCTGGCCGACGCCCGTGAGCTCGACCGTGGCGACCAGGGCAAGACCGGTCAGCGTGATCGGAGCGCCGCAACGGCGCAGCCAGGCCGGCCAGGCGGGCGCCGGGCAGCCCGCCGCCTCGGCCTCGACGGCGCGGGCACAGCGGCGGTGGACCTCGAACGCCCCGACGCCGGCCATCCAGAGCGGCGACAGCAGCACCACCGTCGGCCCCGCGATGAGCCCGCCGAGCGCGAGCGCCACGACCCGCCGCCAACCGTCGAGCAGATAGAGCGCCGCGGTGGCCACCGAATACGCCATGATGTATTCGACCGTCCAATAGGCTTGGTTGCCGAAGAGCCCCTGGCTCACCGTGTCGAGCCGCCAGTACTCCCCGCTATAGGTGAGTGCCTGAACCGTCTCGCGCAGCACGGTGCCGGCCGAGACGTCGGCATCGAACTTGGCGTTCTCGAGCAGCACCGAGCCCTGGGAGATCAGCCATAGATCGGCCGCGAAGAGGATCGGGATCGCCGGCACCACGACGAACCAGAGCCCGAGATATCGCCGCGCCGCCCTCTGCCAGAAGACCCCGCCGCGGGCCATCGTGGCGGCCGTCAGATACCCGCTCAGCATCAGGAAGACCGGGATCGTCGCGCGCCCGAGCAACGCGACATCCACATCGAAGAGGACATCCGGCTTCGTCGCATGGCCGAGGAAGACGGCGAGCGTGGCCAGCAGCCGCACCGTGTCGAAGACAACCGCCTGTCCATCCGGAACCCGATATGCCGCCATGCCGTGGCCCTCCCGGGCGGCGATATGGGCAGCGGCTCCGGCGCTGTCGCCGGGTCTCTCATGCGCATCTCCGGAGGGTGATCGCGCCATCGCGCCGGGGTCGCCGGCGGGTGATCGACCGGGACCGGCGGGCGCACGCCTTCGTGTCCGGCGCGTCAGTCAGCCTCAGAGAGTGTCAGGGGTTAAGGCGCGCGACGCTCCAGGCCGTGCCGTCCGGCGCCGCCCGGGTCCAGCGGAACCGGTCGTGGAGCCGGAAATCACCATTGGCCCAAAACTCGATCTCGACCGGGCGGAGCCGGAACCCGCCCCAATGCGGCGGCCGCGGTGGGTTGATCGGATAGCGCGCGGCGTGGCGGGCCACCTCGGCCATCAGCGCGCCCCGGCTCGAGAGCGGGCGTGACTGCGCCGACGCCCAGGCCCCGATCCGGCTCTTGTAGGCGCGGCTCGCGTAATAGGCGTCGGCCTGAGCATCGCCAACCCGCTCGACCGGCCCGCGCAGGCGAAGCTGCCGCCCGAGCGACTTCCAATGCAAGCACATCGCGGCCTTCGGCATGGCGGCCAGCTCGCCACCCTTGGCGCTCTCGAAGTTCGTGTAGACCACGAAACCGCCCGCGGTCTGGCTCTCCTCGATCTCCTTGAGCAGCACCATCCGCAGATTGGGCAGGCCCTCGGCATCGACGGTGGCGAGGGCCACGGCATTCGCGTCGTTGATCTCGGTTGCTTCCGCCTCGGCGAGCCAGGCACGGGCGAGCGCATAGGGGTCGGCGCCCGCGAAGATGCCTGTCCGCCGCTCGGTCTCCGCGATCGTCTCGGTCATGTCCTCGTCCTCGCCCCCGTGGCGCCGCCAGCGCCGCCGTTCTCTCTGTGCGCCCGGAGATAACGCGGCCGGCGGCGATCGCCAATCTGGCGTGGCGACGGGACAGGGGCGCCACCCTTGAGCGGCATCCCCAGATGGCCTAAAGCCCGCGGGTCGCGAGGGTCTGCGCGACGGCAGCTGGGAGGCGACGGCTATGGCTGGGCTGATGGCGGGCAAGCGCGGGCTGATCATGGGGGTCGCCAACGACAAGTCGATCGCCTGGGCGATCGCGGCCGCAGCCAGCGAACAGGGCGCCGAGCTTGCCTTCACCTACCAAGGCGACGCGCTCAAGAAGCGCGTGGAGCCGCTGGCGGCCTCGGTCGGCTCGGAGATCGTGCTGCCCTGCGACGTGACGGACACGCCCTCGATCGATGCGGTGTTCGCCGAGATCGGACGCCGCTGGGGGCGGCTGGACTTCCTCCTCCACGCCATCGCCTATGCCGACAAGGCCGAGCTCAAGGGCCGCTATGTCGACACGAGCCCGGAGAACTTCCAGACCTCGCTCGCGATCTCCTGCTACTCCTTCACGGCGCTGGCGCGCCATGCCGAGCCCTTGATGACCGAGGGCGGCAGCCTGCTGACGCTCACCTATTACGGCGCAGAAAAAGTGATGCCGCATTACAATGTGATGGGGGTGGCGAAGGCGGCGCTCGAAGCCTCGGTTCGCTATCTGGCGGCCGATCTCGGGCCTGGCGGGATCCGGGTCAACGCGCTCTCGGCGGGCCCGATCAAGACGCTGGCGGCCTCAGGCATCGGCGATTTCCGCTACATCCTCAAGTGGAACGAGCTCAACGCGCCAATGCGGCGCAACGTGTCGCGCGAGGATGTGGGCAAGGCCGGGCTCTACCTGCTGTCCAACCTCGCGAGCGGGGTGACGGGTGAGTGCCACCATGTCGACTGCGGCTATCACGTCGTCGGCATGAAGGCCGAAGACGCGCCCGACATCGCTCTCGACAAGGGCTGAGCCCGCTGCACGCGACGATGACGGGGCCGCGGTCACCGTCCCGCTCGGCGGCTCGGCCACCACACGCGGCCCGCCCCGCTCCGACATCACTGCCTGTCAGGCCGGAGAGTTGGCAATGAGACGAGGAGCCCCGGGCGTGGCCGGCGGCCGATGGGGGGCGCTGCGGCGGCGGCCCGTGCACCGTGAGCCCGGGTGGGCGGGGCCGCCGGACACGCCCGGGCGGCCGCCGCAGGCGAGACGCTCAGTCGAGCCAGATCGGGTTGGACCAGGCGCGCCGCCCCGACGCGTCCATCGCCACGATGCGCAGCCAGCCATGGCGCCGGAAGCGCGCCAGCGGCAGTTCGGCCCGCGTCAGCGCCCGGCCATGCACCACCGTCGAGGCCGCGTTCTGCCCGACGGCGATGATCTCGGCCACCGGCGAGCACTCGACCAGCACGCTCTCTCGCCCGACCGTCACGTCCCGGAGTTCTGGACCGCAGGACGAGTAGTACGCACCGGCCTTCAGCGCTGCGAGCAGAGCCTCGGGCTCGTTGGCCTCCGCCTTCGCCATCACCCAGCCGCCGAAATGGTCGGGATTCTTGCCGACGAAATGCGCGTCATCCGTCGCGCAGGCCGTCAGCCGCCGGCCCGCGGCCAGCAGGAGATCGAGCACCGCGGTCCCGTCGCCCCGGTCGGTCTCCACATGGCAGCCATGGTTGTAGATTTCGACCGCATGGGCGGCCTCGATCGTCGCGGCATCGGCCTCCGTCAGCCCGTACCACTGGGGATGCGCGATCGCGACGAACGCGCCGGCCTCCCGCGCCCGGGCGGCCAGCGCCGCGCCGCTCTCCTGACCCTCGACCGGATCGAAATCGGGCGCCTCGGGCGGCGTGAAATCCTCGGGCAGCCCGACGGCCAGCAGATGCCACAGCTCGCCATTCGAGAGCGCGCCCGAGTGGATCTCGGCGCCGAGGATCGTGGTGAAGCGATTGGAGCGCGCGGCCCGCGTGTCGGTGATCGGATATCCGTAGCGCCCGATGAAATGGTCCGACATGCAGAGGAAGTCATAGCCCTCCGCCTCGTAGCGCCGGCAGACCTCGAGCGCGTCGAGCGCCCCATCGGAGCGGTCGGAATGGGTGTGGAGATTGCCGCGGAAGAACCGCCCGGGCGCGCGGAAGGCCAGTTGCTGCATCGGATCGCTCCTTTTGCGGCGTGGCTTAGCGCCTCTCTGTGACGGTTTCGTGCGGGACCGGTCAGACGATCGAATAGCCGGCGCGGTGGTCGGGTGGCGGCGCGCTCGCAAGGTTCTGAGGTTTGGCGGCGAGGCGTGCCTGGTGCCCGCCATCGATCAGCGGAGCGTCGGGGTCGGGCTCATAGGCGGCCTCCTGCCAGCCCACATCGCGAAGCGCCAGATAGGCCCCGGCGGTCTCGGCGTGGCCCTCGCGGTCGAGCGCCGTGGCAGCCAGCAGCGCCCAGGTGGCGTCGAGCGCATCGCGCATCTCGGGCGTCGCGGCGAACTCGCCTGGCCGGGCGAGCCGCCCCTGGCGCATCGCCTCGAGCGCTGCGTCGCGCCGCCCGATGAAGCGCGCGCGGTCCGCCCAGGCGCCCTTTCGGTCGCACCAGCCGACGAGGGCGGCGAAGCCCGCCTCGAGACAGTCGGCGAAGACGCGGAGGTGATCGCCACTGACCGACACGCTCCCGGGACTGGCCTCCATAACGGGCTCCTCGATCATGCTCCAGGGATCGAGGATGACCTCGGTGGTGATCACCCCCTCGGCCTTGCGATGGCTGATCCGACCGGCCCTTCCCGGCTCGCGGGCCGGCGTCGCTTCCTCGGCGAGAAAGGCGATCGTGATCGCGATGTCCGAGATCTCGCTGAAGACCTCGGGCCCATGCGCATCCTCCATGATGTCGAGCACGGTGCCCGCGGCCAGGCGGATCGCCGGGTGGAGCGGCTGATCCCAATTTGTCCTGGTCCCGAGGATCATCCGCGCCTCCGTCCCCTGGTTCCGACACGGCCACGTTCGGACACGGCCACGTTCGGACACGGCCAACCATCCGCGCGCTTGACAGCCGAGGGCCCCGCGCCCGATGTGGCCCGTCATGCGGATCGCGACATACAACATCAACGGCATCAAGGCGAGGATCGGCGCGCTCACCGCCTGGCTCGAGGAGACGGCGCCGGATGTTGCGGTGCTGCAGGAGCTGAAATCCGTCGACGAGGGCGTGCCGCGCGAGCCGATCGAGGCGCTCGGCTACCATCTCGAGACGCATGGGCAGAAGAGCTTCAACGGCGTCGCGATCCTGTCGAAACGCCCGCTCGAGGATGTGAGCCGCGGACTGCCCGGGGACGAGGGCGACGAGCAGGCGCGCTGGATCGAGGCCACCGTCTCGGGCGAGCGGGGCGCGGTGCGGGTCTGCGGGCTCTACCTGCCGAACGGGAACCCCGCGCCGGGGCCGAAATACGGCTACAAGCTCGCCTGGATGGCCCGGCTCGAGACGCGCGCCCGGGCGCTGCTGGCCGAGGAGCAGGTCGCGGTGATGGCGGGCGACTACAACGTGATCCCGGAGCCGAGAGATGCCGCGAAGCCGGAGAAATGGGAGGGCGACGCGCTCTTTTTGCCCGAGAGCCGGGCGGCCTGGCGGCGCATCGTCAATCTCGGCTTTCACGACGCGACACGGGAGACGGTGCAGGCAGGCGGGGTCTATACGTTCTGGGACTATCAGGGCGGCGCCTGGCCGAAGAATGACGGGATCCGGATCGACCATCTGCTGCTGACGCCCCAGGCGGCCGACAGGCTGGTGTCGGCGGGCGTGGACCGGGAGCTGCGGGACCGGGAGAAGCCCTCGGACCATGTGCCGGTCTGGGTGGAGCTCGACATCTGAGTGGGACGCGGCGGGGGCGGGGGGGGGCGCCCGCCCCCCCCCCCCCCGGGCGCGCGGGGGGGCGCGCGCCCCCACGACGCCGACGCA
>CAYORO010000127.1:0-10377 GCA_964406355.1 uncultured Limibaculum sp. | reverse complement strand
ATGTCGACGCCGACGGGCAGAAGAAGCGCCCGGTGATGATGCACCGGGCGATCCTGGGCAGCTTCGAGCGCTTCCTCGGGATCCTGATCGAGAACTGCGCCGGGCGGTTCCCGGTCTGGCTCGCGCCCCGGCAGGCGGTTGTGGCCACCATCGTGTCCGATGCCGACGCCTATGCCGGCGAGGTGGTGGCCCGGCTGCGCGGACGGGGCCTCCGCGCCGAGGCCGACCTGCGCAACGAGAAGATCAATTACAAGGTCCGCGAGCACTCGACCGCCCACATCCCCTTCATCCTCGCGGTCGGGCGCCAGGAGGTCGAGGCCGGCACGGTCGCCGTCCGTCGCCTCGGCGCGCAGGGGCAGACGACGATGCCCCTCGACGAGGCCGTGGCCCTGATCGCCGCCGAGGCCACCCCGCCGGATCTCCGCCAGCACAGCGATGATCCCGCCGAGCTGGCGGTGGGGGCCTGACCGTGACCGGGGCGCTTGAGCCGGGCATCTCGATCATCATGCCCTGCCGAAACGGCAGGGCGTTCCTTCGGGAGGCGCTGGAGAGCCTGCGCCACCCCCTGATCAGCGAGATCGTGTTCGTCGATGACGGCTCGACCGACGGGAGCGCCGAGCTCGCTCGCAGCCTCGACGACGGCCGGCTCAACATCGTGCCCGGCCCGCAATCGGGCTTCTCGGCGGCGATGAACACCGGCTTCCTCGCCGCGCGCCACGCCTACTGTGCAGAGTGCGATGCGGACGACATCTTTGTCGGCGAGCGGCTGGTCCGCCAGGCCGAGATCCTGGACAGCCAGCCCGAGGTGATCGCGGTCTCCTCGGCCTATTGCTCGATGACGCCGGCCGGCGAGGACATCGTGCTCTTTGCCGCGGACCGCGAGCCGGGCCCCGTCCAGGAGATCCTGATGGAGCGCGGGCCGATCACCCATTTCTGCTCCTACCTCTTCCGGACTCAGGTGCTGCGCGATCTCGGCCTGATGCGCACCTGGTTCCCGACCGGCTCCGACATCGACCTGCAGCTCCGTCTCGCGCTCGCCGGCACGATCGTCCACCTCCCGGAGAAGGGCTATCGCTACCGGCTGCACGACCAGTCGATCACCCATGAGGAGGGCGAGGTCCGCAACCGGTTCTACTGGGACGCCGCGCGCGAGTTCGCCCGCCAGCGCCAGGAGCGCGGGAGCGACGATCTCGAGGACGGGACCCCTCCGGCGCCGCCCGAGCGCCCAGGCGTCGCGACGGGTGCGCAGCGCCTCGATGCCCGCGAGCAGGCGGCCGGCCATCTGGAGGCGGGCGCCTGGCGGGCCTTCGCCGATGGGCGGCGCTCCGAGAGCCTGCGCCTGATGTTCCGATCCGTCCGGGCGGCGCCGACGCGGCGGCGCCTGCGTGGCATGGCCGCTCTCCTCGCGCGCGTCGCGGTGGGCGGGCGGCGCGGCTGAGGGGCGGCATGGGCAGCGCTTCGATGGCCGTTGCGGCAGCCCCGCCCGATTTGCCGCCGGTGGCAGCGGACATCGGGACATGAGCGGGCCCCGGCTACAGAGGGTCGCGCCGGTCCTGCCGCTCCGCGATCCCGCAGCGGCCGCCGAGTTCCTCAGCGATCTCGGATTTGCGGTGATCTTTCGGGCCGCCGACGGGTCACCGATCCTGGTCGAGCGCGAGGATGTGCGCCTGATGCTCGTGCGGCTCCCCGACGACGCCGCGGGATGGCCGCCGAAGGCGCGTCAGTGCGCGGCCTATGTGTGGGTCGAGGGGGTCGACGCGCTCTGGCACGCGTGGGAGCCGGTTCTCGCGGCGCAGCCCGGGGGCGCGGGGCAGGGGCCCTCCGACCGGCCCCACGGGATGCGCGAGCTCCACCTGATCCATCAGTCGCTCCAGCTGGTGTTCGGCGAGCCATGCGCGGGCCCGACGGCGGGCTGAGGGAGGCGACCATGCGCGGCTTCGACGCGCTCTTCGAGATGGCGGCCGCGCGGAAGGGCGGCGCGGAGGCCTTCGCGGCGACGCTGCCCGAGCCCCGCCCGCGCGACGAGCTGGCCGCGCTGCCGGACGATCGCTGGCTGTCGCGCCTCTCGCAGCACGTCTTCTCCGCCGGGTTCAACTGGCGTGTCGTCGAGAACAAATGGCCCGGCTTCGAGGAGGCCTTCCACGGCTTCGACCCCGCGGCCTGCGCCCATATGGAAGACGAGGCGCTGGAGCATGCGGCCAAGGCCGGCGGCATCGGCCACATCGCCAAGGCCCGTGCCATCCGCGACAACGCCATCCTCTTGCGCGAGCTCGCCGCAGAGCATGGCAGCGCCGCCCGCGCCATCGCCGACTGGCCGATGACCGACTATGTCGGGCTGCTGGCCATGCTCAAGGCGCGCGGCGGCCGCCTCGGCGGCACCACCGCACAATACGCGCTCCGCGGGATGGGCAAGGACGGCTTCGTGCTCTCGACCGATGTCGGCCGGGCGCTGATCCGCGAGGGCGTGGTCGAGAAGGCGCCGAGCTCGAAGCGCGACCTCGCCGCCGCGCAGGCCGCCTTCGACGGCTGGGCGGGCCAGTCCGGCCGGCCCTATATGCAGATCAGCCGGGTGCTCGCCTGCTCGATCGAGTGAGGCACCGGGCACGCGCGGCTCAGACGGCCCCGAGGACCGCGAAACCGAGCACCAGCTGGCATGCGACGCCCGCGAAGAACAGCATCGTGCGGATCACCGGCAGTCCCGCGACATAGACCGAGAAATGCGCCATCCGGATGAAGAAGAAGGCGGCGGCGGCGTTGGCCGTCGTCGCGCTGCCGGCGCCCGCGAGGTCGACCGCAAGGGCGAGGGCGGCAAAGATGGCGAGGTTCTCGACCGCGTTCTGATGCGCGCGCTGCGCCCGTGCGGCCCAGGGCGCGGTGTAGGTGATGTCGTGCTCGCCATCCATCAGCGCGCCGACGAGGCCCTTGTCGCCGATCAGCCAGAGGATGTGCGGCAGCCACATCAGCGCGGTGGCGATCGCGGTCAGCGCGAGCCAGGTGAGTTCGGGGGAGACGGTGTCGGGCATCGGGGGGCTCCTGTTTGCGTGGGTACGCCTCCGATATCGGGCCGCGCCGGACCATGGGAAGAACGGAAAAACCCTGCCCTAGGTGTGCTATTCTTCACCGAGCGGAGGGGGCGATGACGCGCAAGCAGCGCCATGACGAGTATGGAGACTGCCCGGTCGAGGCGGCGCTCGACCTGATTGGCGGCAAGTGGAAGGGCTCGATCCTCTACCGGCTGTCGGAGGGCACGCGGCGCTTCAACGAGATCGGGCGGCTGTTTCCGAAGATCTCGCCGCGCCAGCTCGCGAACCAGCTGCGCGAGCTGGAGGCCGACGGGCTCATCCATCGCGAGGTGCTCGCCGAGGTGCCGCCGCGGGTCGAGTACAGCCTGACCGCGCGGGGTGAGAGCCTGGTGCCGGTGCTGGCCGGGCTCCATGCCTGGGGTGAGGCGCATGCGCTCGGACGGCCGGCGCGGGCTGCGGGCGGATGAGGGGCGTGCCGGCGGAGATCGGCGCCGCGCTCTCGGCCCATGGGCTCGCGGTGGTGGGCGGCTTCCTGCCAGGGCCGGAGGACGGCGCGCCCGAGGGCTGCGAGACGCTCCTCCTGATCGGGGCCGACGGTCCGGCACTGTGGGAGGCTTTCCGCGCCGCGCCCGAGGCCGGGGACGGGGCGCGCGATCCGCTCGACCGGTGGAGCCGGCGGGTGATCGGGGAGATCGCCCGGGGCTGCGGGGCCGACGCGCTCTTCCCCTTCGGCGGCCCGCCCTGGCGGCCCTTCATCGCCTGGGCCGCGCGGGCCGAGGGGGCGCGGCCTTCGCCGGTCGGCATGCTCGCCTCGCCGCGGCGCGGACTGTCGGCCTCCTATCGCGGCGCGCTGGCGCTGAGGGAACGGCTGGTGCTCGAGCCGCCGGCGGCCCATCCCTGCCCGAGCTGTCCGGCACCCTGCCGAACCGCCTGCCCGGTCGGCGCCGTGAGCGGCGGGGTCTACGACGTCGCGGCCTGCGTCGCCCATGTCTCGAGCCCCGAGGGGGCGGCCTGTCGCAACGGGTGCCTGGTGCGGCTCGCCTGCCCGGTTGGCGCGCTGCCGCCCGAGGCTCAACGCCGCTTCCACATGGCCGCGTTCCTCGCGGCCCAGCGGCCCATAGAACCCAACCCGAGCCGTTCTTGTTGACCCAGGGGCGCGCCTCCCCGTCATATTCCTGACATGAAGAAGGTGATTCTGGTGCGCCACGGCAAGTCGAGCTGGGCGGACCCCGACCTCGAGGATCACGATCGGCCGCTCGCACCGCGGGGCCGTGGGGCATCGCCCGTCATCGCGCGCTGGCTTGCGGGGCGGGGGCATCTGCCCGATCTCGTGCTGTGCTCTTCCTCGCTGCGAACCCGCGAGACCGCCACCATCATGACGGAGGCGGTGCCGGAGTTGCCCGCGCCCGAGATCATTCCCGAGCTCTACCACGCCTCGCCCCAGGCCCTTCTCGCGCGGCTATCGACGCTCGACGATGCGCGTAAGGCGGTGATGGTGATCGGTCACAATCCGGGGCTGAGCTCGCTCACCCGGCTCCTCACCAATGGCAGCGTGCGGCCGCGCTGTGCCCGCGCCTTCGAGCATTTCCCGACCGCCGCCGCCGCGGTCTTCGCGGTGCCTGTCGAGCGATGGTCCGAGATCGCACCCAGGGGTGCCGATTTCGTTGACTTCGCGCGCCCGCGCGAGCTGATGGCAAGCGAGGAGTAACCGACCGGGACGCGAGTCGTGGGGAGGCCGGCGCGATGAGGAACGCCTGGGCGTATGTCCTTGCCGCTCTGTTGGGGCTCGCCGGGCTGGTGTTCGCCTGGCACCAGCTCGAGCTCCTGCCGCCGGATCGCGTGCGGATCGCATCGGGCAGTGCCGGCGGGGGATATCACGGGCTCGCCGAGCGCTATGCCGCGCTGCTCGCCGAGGACGACATCGCAGCCGAGGTGATCGTGACGCGCGGCTCGGTCGAGAACGTCGCGCTGCTGGGGGCGGACCGGGCCGATGTCGCGATCGTGCAGGGCGGCGTGCCGGTCACGATGCCGGAGGATGTCGCACCCGCCGAAGCGATCGCCGCCCTCTTCGTCGAGCCGCTCCTGATCTTCGCCAATGCCGCGCGCACGATCTCACCCGCACCGAGCGAGTGGGAGGATGTGCGCCTCGCGGTCGGGCCCGAGGGCAGCGGCACCCGCTTTGCCTGGACACGGCTGGAGACGGCGATGGGCCTCGAGGCCGGCCGGCTCCGCCTTGACCCGCGGGGCGGCAGCGCGGCCGCCGATGCGGTGCTGGCCGGCGAGGTGGATCTCGCGGTTTTCGTGGCGCCGATCGAGGCTCCGTATCTCGAGCCGCTCCTCGGCAACCCGGCGGTGCGGCTTCTCACCCTCGACCGGATCGAGGCGCTGGAGCGGCGGCTGCCCGAGTTCCTGACGGTCACGCTCCCCGCCGGCGCGGTCGACTATGCCGGGCGCGTGCCGGAGCGCACGGTGACGCTGCTCGCGGCGCCCGCCCGCCTGATCGCGCGCGACGGGATGCATCCGGCGCTGGTCAACCGCCTGGTGCGGGCGGCGCGGATCGTCCACGGCCCGCCGGGACTGCTCTCGGGCAGCCGGGAGTTCCCCTCGCTCCGGGCGGTCGACGCGCCGCTCAACCCCGATGCGCGGGCGCTGATCGAGAACGGCCCGAGCCCGCTCGAGGAGATCCTGCCCTATTGGGTCGCCGCCCAGATCAACAGCTTCATCCTGCTGCTCCTGCCGATCCTGTTCCTGCTGCTGCCGCTCTTGCGCGCGGTGCCCGGGATCTACGAATACGCCGTGCGGATGCGGGTGTTCCGCCACTATCGCACGCTGCGCGAGATCGATCTCGACCTGCCCGGGGCGGAAGACGCGGCTGCGCTCGACCAGTTGGACGCGCGCCTCGACACGGTCGAGCAGGCCCTGCGCGAGATCAAGCTGCCGCTTGCCTATCGCGAGCAGGCCTATTTCGTGCGGGGGCATGTCGCGCTGGTGCGCCAGCGAATCGCGGAGCGGCGGGCGCGGCTGGTGGGCCAGTCCGCTTGATGCCCGCCTCGATGGGTGAGGCGGGCATCGCGGCAAGCAGCAGCTACGCAACGCGGTGGGTGGGCTACGCAACGCACTGCGGTTAGAGGTAGCACGACAAGGAGAGACGGGGGACTGCCGTGCGACCGTGTGGATGACTATCAGCTGCCGGCGGCGCCGTCCGTGAAGTCCATCACAGTTAAGAAGAGACGGCCGGGGGCGTGTTGCCCCCGTGCAACCGGCGTCAGTGACCGAGAATCTGGCTGAGGAACAGCTTGGTCCGCGCCGATTTCGGATTGTGGAAGAATTCCTCGGGCTCGTTCTGCTCCACGACCTGACCCTGATCCATAAAGATCACGCGGTTGGCCACCTGGCGCGCGAATCCCATCTCGTGGGTCACGACAAGCATGGTCATCCCGTCCTCGGCGAGCCCGATCATCGTGTCGAGCACTTCCTTGATCATCTCGGGATCGAGCGCCGAGGTCGGCTCGTCGAACAGCATGATGCGCGGGTTCATGCAGAGCGAGCGCGCGATTGCCACGCGCTGCTGCTGCCCGCCCGAGAGCTGGCCCGGATACTTGCCCGCCTGCTCCGGGATCTTGACCCGCTCGAGGAAGTGCATGGCCGTCGCCTCGGCCTCCTTCTTCGGCGTCTTGCGCACCCAGATCGGCGCCAGCGTGCAGTTCTCGAGGATCGTCAGATGCGGGAACAGATTGAAGTGCTGGAACACCATGCCGACTTCGGCGCGCACCTTGTCGATGTTCTTGAGGTCGTTGTTGAGCTCGATCCCCTCGACGACGATCTGGCCGCGCTGGTGCTCCTCGAGCCGGTTGATGCAGCGGATCAGCGTCGATTTGCCCGAGCCCGACGGCCCGCAGATCACGATCCGCTCGCCACGATAGACGGTGAGACTGATGTCGCGCAGCACATGGAACTCGCCGAACCATTTGTTCATCTCGGCGATCTGGATGACGACCTGGTCGGAGACCGTCAGCTTGCTGCGGTCGGCTTGCGGCTCGGCGGTGGCGGTATCGGTCATTATGGGCTCCGCGGTCAGGTGCGGTCGGTCTTGAGGCGGCGCTCGAGATACATCGAGTAGCGCGACATGCCGAAGCAGCAGATGAAGAAGACGACAGCGATGAAGAGCAGCGGCTCAGCGTAGATGCCCTTCCAGGCCTGGTCTTCGGTGATCGGACGGATGATGCCGAGCGGGTCGAACAGGGCGATGATCGAGACCAGCGTCGTGTCCTTGAAGAGGCCGATGAAGATGTTGACGATCGAGGGGATCGAGATCTTCAGCGCCTGGGGCAGCACGACCAGCCGCATCGACTGCCAGTAGGTGAGGCCGAGGCTGTCGCCCGCCTCGTACTGGCCGCGGGGCAGCGCCGCGAGCCCGCCGCGGATCGCCTCGGCGATATAGGCGGAGGCGAACAGCGTCACGAGGATCACCACGCGCAGCACGATGTCGAAATTCGTGCCCGGCGGCAGGAAGTAGTTGAGCAACGTCGAGGCGACGAAGAGCAGCGTGATCAGCGGCACGCCGCGGATCGTCTCGATGAACATGATCGAGACCATGCGGATGAAGAGCAGCCCCGAGCGGCGTCCGAGCGCGAGCGCGATGCCGATCGGCAGCGACACCGAGATGGCGGTGACGCCGATGACCATGGTCAGAAGAAAGCCGCCGAGCTCGCTGCTCTCGACGGCACGCGGGCCGACCGAGCCGAACATGCCCTCGAACATCGCCGAGACCGGGCCGAGGCCAAACTGCGCATAGAGGCCGAAGACGATGGCGGCCGCAAACGTCGCGACGCCAGGAGTGCCGATCACCGGATGATCGACCCGCATCATCGCCACGATCAGCGCCACGGCGAGCCCTGCGCCCACGAGGAACGCCACGAACGGCCAGATCGAGCCGCCCCAGATCAGGAAATAGGCGACCACCGGATAGGCCGCCGAGAAGAGCAGCAGCTCGCGGCGCCCCGGCAGCTTGGCGAACAGCACCGGCGCGAGCGCCACGAACAGCAAGAGGAAGGCGAGCGTGGGCCGCCAGTAGAGGTCGCTCGGGTAGAAGCCGAACAGGAACTGGTGGAGCCGCTCGACGATCATCGCCCAGCAGGCGCCACGCACGCCCTCGCCGAAGGCCGTGTCCATGATTTCGCGGCATTCGTTGAGCGAAGACGCGTTGACCACGGCCTTGAAGACCGCCCAGTCGAGGAAGGTCGGGATCAGCCAGGCGAGCGCCAGCACCGACAGCACGGTGAGCGTGCCGTTCACCCAGTCGGAGAAGAGGTTCTCGCGGACCCAGTGGCGGATCCCCACCTCGCCCGGCGGCGGCGGCGACTGCGGGATCTGCCCCTCGGCAACATAGGCGACGGTGCGCTCGGGTGTGACGTCGACCATCTCAGCGCTCCTTCAGCTGCACGCGGGCGTTGAACCAGTTGATCACCGCCGAGATCGTCAGCGAGATCGTCAGGTAGAACGCCATCAGGAGAAGGATGCACTCCATCTCGCGCCCGGTCTGGTTGAGCGTGATCCCACCCAGCGTGCCCGTCACGTCCATGTAGCCGACGGCGATCGCGAGCGAGCTGTTCTTGGTGAGGTTGAGATACTGCGAGATCTGCGGCGGGATGATGATGCGCAGCGCCTGGGGCAGGATCACGAGGCTCATGATCCTGTTGGGGCGAAGGCCGAGCGCAGCCGCGGCCTCGGTCTGACCCTTCGGCACCGCGAGGATGCCGCCGCGCACGATCTCGGCGACAAAGCCGCCGGTGTAGATCGACAGCGCCAGCCACAGCGCGACAAGCGAGTTCCGCGCATGGAGCGCGCCGTCCTCGTCGCTCGCGAAGTTGAAGCCGCGGAGCTCCGGCATGATCCAACTCACCGGCTCGCCGAGCAGATAGTACGCGATCACGGTGGGCAGCACGAGGATCGCCACCTTCACCGACAGGCTCGACAGCGTCCACAGCGTGTAGCCGAGCGCCGCGGCGATCCCGAGCCCGAGCACCAGCTTGATCGCGAGCGCCCCGAAGCCCTGGTCGAACGCCGGCAGCAGGAGCCAGGCCACACCGATCCCGAAGGCGATGGCAAACCCCTGGGCAAAGCTCTGCAGCGCCGGCGGCAGCTCCAGCCCGCTGACCTCCTGGTAGCGCCGGCGCACCCCGCCGAAGACCCACATGGCCAGGATCGAGAGCAAGAACACGATCGCCAGGATGCCGGCCCCGTCGGCGAAGACGGGTCGCGGGATATAGAAGCCGCGATTGGTCGCCGCGATCATGTCGAACCAGAGAGACGCCTCGGCCGACCCGTCGGGGGCCACGCGGAAGTCCCGCGGCCCGGGCAGCGTCTCGATCAGGATCGCGTAGACCAGCAGGATCTGGAGGAGCACCGGCACGTTGCGGACGAACTCGACATACCAGAGCATCAGGTTGGAGACGATCCAGTTCTTCGAGAGCCGCAGCACGCCGGCGACCACGCCGATCACCGTGCAGGTGACACAGCCCAGCACCGCGACCAGCAGCGTGTTGAGCATGCCGACCAGCGCGGCCCGCGCATGGGTGTCGGTGCTCTCATAGGGGATGAGCTGCTGGTTGATGTCGTAGGAGGCGGTGGTCCAGAGGAACGAGAAATTGAAATCCTTGCCGAGCGCCTCGAGGTTTTGGATCGTGTTGCTCACCAGCCAGCCTGCGAACAGCATCAGCAGGATGAAGGCGACGATCTGCAGGAAGGCGGAGCGGTAGCGCGCATCGGTCCACAGCATCTCGATGCGGAAGGTCTGCTGCGGCTGCTCCGTGACGACGGTCATGGGCGGGCTCCTGCTGTCCGGGCTCGGCGCTGGGAATGGCGACCGGGGGCACGGACGCAACGGTCCATGCCCCCGGGATCAGCCGATGATCAGCGGAACGGCGGGGCGTACTGCAGGCCACCCTCGGTGTAGAGGGCGTTGAGGCCGCGGCCGACGCCGAGCGGCGTCAGGTAGGTCGAGAAGATCTCGCCATAGTTGCCGTTGGCCTTGATCGCGTGCACGGCCCAGTCGGCCGGCAGGCCCAGCATCTCGCCCATGTTGCTCTCGACGCCGAGCATGCGGGCGACGTCCGGGTTCGGCGGGCTGGCGACCATCTCGTCGACATTCGCCTGGGTCACGCCGTACTCTTCGGCGGCGAGCAGGGCGAAGAAGGTCCAGCGGATCACGTCGCCCCAGGCCTCGTCACCCTCGCGCACGAGCGGTCCGAGCGGCTCCTTGGAGATGATCTCCGGCAGGACGATGTGGTCCTCGGGATTGTCGAAGGAGGCCTTGGTGGCAGCGAGGCCCGAGGCGTCGGTGGTGTACACGTCG
>CAYORO010000126.1:0-10631 GCA_964406355.1 uncultured Limibaculum sp. | reverse complement strand
CCGGATCGCCCATCTTGGCGGCGACGGTGATCTCCTTGGCGAGCTTCGAGAAGAGTTTCGATCGGGCGGCGTCCTGGCGCCCCTTGCGGTGCTGGATATTCGCCCATTTGGAATGGCCGGCCATGGCGTCCTCCTCGCGCGGATTTTGGCCCTGATAGAGCGCACATCGATCGGTGACAAGGCGGCCCGCTTGAGGCAGCCTGTCGGACCCCCTCACGGACAAGATCGGGAGAGATTGATGATGCGCCCCGCCGTCGCGCTGCTCGCCAGCGCGCTGCTCACCGGCCCTGCCTGGGCTCAAGAGGTTGCCACCGACGCTGCGGAGGCCGCTGAGACTGCCGAGACCGAGATGCGCGACAAGACCCGTTCGCTCGGCTACTCGATCGGCAACACCTATGCGTGCACCGAGGATGCCGCAAAGGACGCCTTCGAGGCCGAGGCGCATGTGATCTTCGACATGATCCTCAAGGATGTCGGTTCCGATCTGGCCTTCGTCTACGCCACAGCGGCCGGCTATGGCGCGTCGCTCGCCCGCGAGGATCTCGACTGTGCCCGGCTCTTCGAGAACTGGGGCCAGGTCCGGGAGGAGTTCGGCCTCGCCGATGTGATGGCCGATGCAGCGGAGGGAGAGAACTGATGCGCATGGTCAAGCAGCTCATGATCGCCGCCGTCGCCCTGTCGGTTGCGGTGCCGCCGGCGGCCGCCCTGCCCACCGTAAGCGGCCAGCCGATCCGGATCCAGGCGGGCGATGCGGCGGAGGCGGGCGAGCGGCTCGCCTGCGGCCCCCGCTGTCGCAACAACCGCCGCGCTGCCCGCCGCAGCGGCCGGCGCGCCGCGCGCCGCCATGATCGGCGCCATTATCGCCGGCATGCGCGCCGCCATCACCACCATCACCACTATCACCGGCGAGACAACCGGGGCGATGCGGTCGCGGCCGGCCTCGCGGCGGGCATCATCGGGCTCGGTATCGGCGCGGCGATCGCCAACTCGGCCAACACCACCTATGCGCCGCCGCCGGGCAGCTATCCGGGCGATTATCGCTGATCTCGCGGAGGTCGCGGCCTTGCCTCAGCTGCAGGTCGCGACCACCTGCCACCCGCCCCGCGTCTCGTAGGGCGTGAGCGCCACGGGCGTCGTCACGATCCCCCAGGGCTTGCTCACCTCCATCGGTGCGCCGTCGCAAAGCTCCGGCCCCCAGGTTTCGGTGACGATGCGCACGGCCTCGTCCTCGGTCACCGCCGCATCCGGGCCGAGAACCGGCAGCACGTCGGTGTAGTAGGCGCGCTGGAACGGGTCGAAGCGCGAGCGCAGCTCCACGTCCCGCCCGTCGATCGAGAGGATCGCGCGGGTCTGCTCGGAGATCCGCTCGCCCGGCCGTTCGCAGGCCGCGACAAGGCCGGTGGCAAGCACAGCCACAAGGCAGGGAACGAGACGGCGGGTGTGGCTCGATGGCATGGCGCGGGCTCCCAGAGAGGACTGCGCCGCACGCTACGGGCTTCGGCCGTCCGCCGCAACGCCCACGGTGAGGGGGGTGATGGCGGGCCGATCGCAAGCGTTGTTCGGGGGCGCCGTTGCGCCTAGCCTAGGGCCGTGTCGGAACATTGCGCCCAGGGCTGCCATGCGTTGTCTCGTCGTCGTGCTCACCTTGTGTCTGGCTGCCATCGCGGGCGTTGCGGCGGCGGAGATCCGGGTCGCGCTGGTGATCGGCAATGCGCGCTATGCGGCGGCGCCCCCGCTCGCCAATCCCGGGAACGATGCGGGCGACATCGCGGCGGCCCTCGAAGAGACGGGCTTCGAGGTCGCACGGGTGGGCGATGCCGGGTTCGACGGCATGCGCCGCGCGCTTGCGGCCTTCGGGGATCGGGCGGCGCGGGCCGATGTCGCGGTGATCTATTTCGCGGGCCACGGGATCGAGCTCGACCGGCGCAACTATCTCCTCCCGATCGACGCAGAACTTGCCAACCCGCTGGATGTGGCGTTCGAGGCGGTGCCGCTCGATCTCGCCCGCCGGGCGGCCGAGCCTGCGCGTCGGCTCAGCCTTGTGATCATCGATGCCTGTCGGACCAACCCGTTTCTCGCACAGATGGAGGCGAGCGGGCGCTCGCTGTCGCGTGGCCTCGCCCGGGTCGCGCCGGTCGGGCAGGATGCGCTGGTGGCCTTTGCCGCGCGCGAGGGGACGATCGCCGAGGACGGGGAGGGGCGCAACTCGCCCTATGCGCAGGCGCTCGTCCGGGCGCTCCGCGAACCGGAACTCGAGATTGGCAAGCTGTTCCGCCGGGTGCGCGACGATGTCGTCCGGGCGACCGGCGGGCGCCAGGAGCCGGCGCTTTATGGCTCGCTTTCCGAGGCGGATTTCTATTTCCGGCCGCCGTCCGAGCCGGAGCCCGAAGCACGCGGCCTGGCGCTCGTCACCCCGGGGACTGCGGCAAGCGTGGGAGCGTCGCCGCTGCCGCAGCCGCAGCGGGGCGGGGCGGTCGAGGTCGCCTTCTGGACGGCGATCGCCGGGAGCACGGATCCGCGCGACTTCGAGGACTATCTGGCGCGCTTTCCGGAAGGCGTGTTCGCGGGCCTTGCTCGGCGCCGGCTCGAGCAGTTCGGGGCCGACGCGGCCGAGCCGCGTGTCGCCGCGCTGCCTGAGCCCGTCGCGCCCGCGCCGCCGGTCTTCGTGCCGTCGCGCGCAGAGGTGCGGAGCGTGCAGGAGCGGCTCAACATCCTCGGCTTCGATGCGGGTCCCGTCGACGGGTGGCCGGGTCGGCGCACCTCCCGCGCCGTCGCACGGTGGCAGCGCCAGGAGGGTCTGGCCGGTGACGGGGCGATCACGGCCGAGACCGTTTCGCGCCTTGAGACCGTCGTGCCTGCGTCCCGTGTGAAGGCCCATCGTGCCGAGCTGGCGCGTGCTGCGGAGGCCGCTCGCGCAGCACGCGAAGCGGAGCGCGCCCGCGCCGCCGAGGCCGGCGAGATTGAGAGCGAGGCTGCAAGTGTCGGACCGCCGGAGCCCGAGGCCACGCCACCTGAGGAGGCGGAACCGGCCCGGACCGGCTCGGTCCTCTGCTTCGGTGCGGACTGCAAACCCGTCACCACCCGCACCGGCGCCACCGTCAAAACAGACTGGGGTGATGAGGATCAGGCAGAGCCTGACAGTTTCAATCAAGGTCCCCACACGATTAATAGGTCAGCTGCGACCAACAACTTCTCGGGGCAGGCGTCATCCGCTCCCCAAGCGCCTACCGACAGGGAGCGCCGCCGCCTCTGCGATTGGCTAGGTTTGAATTCGTTTAATGACCGGCCGGCGGGCTGTGAATAAAACCGGATCAGTCAGCGCTATAGCGGCCAGATGAGCGGGATCAGCAGCGCCGAGAGGATGCCGACGCCGAGATTCATCGGGATCCCGAGCCGCATATAGTCGGTGAAGCGGTAGCCGCCGGGCGCATAGACCATGGTGTTGGTCTGGTAGCCGATGGGGGTCGCGAAGCTCGCCGAGGCCGCCATCATCACCGTAACGACAAAGGGCCGCGGGTCGAGCCCGAGCGTCTCGGCCACCGCGATCGCGAGCGGCGTCACCACCACGGCGACGGCGTTGTTGGAGACGAGCTCGGTCAGCACCGAGGCGAGCGCGAAGACGAGCCACAGCACGAGCTGGGGCGGGAGTCCGCTCAGAAGCGGCGCCGCCGCCTCGACGATCAGCGCCACCGCACCGGTTTGCATCAGCGCCTGGCCGACCGCGAGCATCGAGACAATGAGGGTGAGAAGCCGCAGCTCGACGGCGGCAAAGGCCTCCTCGGCATCGATGCAGCGCGTGAGCAGCACCACCGCCACCGCGATCACCGCGAGCGCGGCGATCGGCATCAGCCCCGCCGCCGCCCCGAGCACCACGAGCCCGAGCGCGCCGAGCACGATCGGCGCCTTCTGCCGGCGATAGGGCCGGCCCGAGGGGCGCGTGAGGTCGACGAGGCCCTGCTCGGCGGCGAGGCGCTGGATGTCCTCGGGCGTGCCCTCGAGCAGCAGCGTGTCGCCGACGCGGATGCGCACCTCGTCGAGCACCGAGCCGACGCGTTCGGTCCGGCGATGCACCGCCAGCGGATAGACGCCGTAGCGCCGCCGCAGCCGCAGATCGCCGAGCACGCGTCCGACGAGGCGCGCATCGGGCGTGATCAGCGCCTCGACGGTGATGGTCGATTTCTCGGCCAGCGGATCGATCTGGCCGGTCATGGTGAGGGACTTGTTCTGGCGGAGCGTCAGCAGCTCGTTGACCCCGGTGCGGATCACGACGATGTCGCCGCCCTGGAGCGTCACCTCGCGCAGGTTGCGCCGGAGCGAGAGATCGCCCCGGATCACGTCGATCACCCGCATGCCGGGACGCGTGAAATGGCTGATCTCGAGCACCTTGCAGCCGTTGAGGCTCGAGCCCGCGGGGATCGCGACCTCGGTGAAGAACTTCAGGCTCTTGCGCTGGCCGAGCATGTCGACGAGCGCATCGCGCCGGGGCAGTGCGAGGGGGGCCGCGACCGCGATGAAGACGAGCCCGAGGAGCGCGATCGGCAGGGCGAGCGCGGTGATCTCGAAGAGGCCAAAGGGGGCGAGGCCATGGGCGCGGGCCACGCCGTCGACCAGGAGATTGGTCGAGGTGCCGATCAGCGTGCAGGTGCCGCCGAGGATCGCCGCATAGGAGAGCGGGATCAGGAGCTGCGAGGCCGAGAGCCCGAGCTTGGCCGCCAGCCGCACCGCGACCGGGATCATCATGACCACAACGGGCGTGTTGTTGACGAAGGCCGAGGCGCCGACAGTGATGCCGGCGAGCCCGCCGAGCGTCTCCCGCGGGCGTTGCGCGGCGCGCCCGACGATCGCCCGAGACATCGCCTCGAGCAGCCCCGTTCGCACGATCGCGCCCGAGAGGATGAACATCGCGGCGATGGTGAGCGGCGCAGGGTTGGCGATCGCGGCCAGGACGGCGTCGGCCTCGATCACCTGCGTCGCCAACAGGAACGCCGCCCCGCCGAGGGCGACCACCTCGGGCGGATAGTGCTCGCGCACGAAGAGCGCGAACATGGCCAGCACGGTGGCGAGCGTCAGCAGCGCGTGCCAGGGCAGGGCGTCAAAGGTCAGCTCGGCGATCACCGGGGTCTCCGCGCGGGTCTCGGCCGGTCAGCCTGCCTGCTCCGCGCGGCGCACGCAATCGGCCTGCGCAGGGTGCCCCGGGCGCCCGGGACCGAAATCCGCGCTCAGACGATCTCGGCCTCGATATCCGCGATGTCGTAGCCGAGCGCCTCGAGCCCGCTCTCGATATGATCGGCGAGATGCGGCGAGCCGAGGAGATAGCGCGCGGTGCGCCGGCCCTGCTGACCCTCCGCCTCGGCGAGGAACTCCTTGAACTCCGCTGCGTCGCCGCCGTGGCGGCCGAGCCAGAAGAGCGCGACGAGTTCGGCCTGCTGGCGCTCGGTCAGGTCGTTGATCCAGGTGGTGAGCTCCTGGGCGGCGGTGTCGTCGGCATGCTCCTCGAGCACGCCGAGCGGGGTCTCGTCGTCCTCGTCCGCGGTGTCGGGACCGGCCTCCTTCACATCGAATTCGCGGGCCCTCTGGACGATCCAGCTGAGCGTCGGTAGCGGTATCGAGAGCATGACGTCCTCCAACGGGTGGTCCGCGATGGGTACCAATTTCGGCCGTGCGATCGGCGCGAACCTTGATCTGGCGCAAGCCGTCGATCCGGCGCAGGCGGAGCGGCGCCGGTGAGCCGGCGCAGCCATGCCGACGATCCGCGCGGGCTGGTCGACGAGGCCTACCGGATCGAGGGGCTCGGCCCGGAGGATGCGCGCTCGATCTTCTTCGACTGGGCGCTGGGGCTGCCGGCGGGGGAGGACCCCGGCGCTGCGGCCGCCCGGCTCCTGGACCATCATGGAGACCAGCCGGCCGATCACCCGATGTCGCGGCTCCTTGCCGAGGCGGTGGCGGGGCCCGTGGCGCCGGGGCGGCGGCGCGGCCGGCGGCAGCGCGACGACGGCTAGGCGCCGATCTCCCCGGCGATCGGGCGGGCAAAGGCCCGGGCGAGCCTGTCGCGGTCCCACCCGCGGGAGGCGGCGAGGGCGAGCAGGATCCGGAGTTTCGCGCCCGCGGCCGGCACGGTCATATCGCCCGTCGGGACCGCGCCGGCGGCCACCGCCCAGGCGCCGGCGCCGTAGCGGACGGGGTCGACTGGCCCCTCGGGGACCTGGGTTCCGAGCGCCACCAGCACACCCCGCGCCGTCGCCCGGGCGATCAACGGGGCGAGCGCCCGTTCGTCCGGCAGGGTGCCGAGCCCGGTGCCGAGGAGATGCACCGCGCCGAGCCGCGCGCCCACCGCGGCCATCGCGGCCTCGAGGTGCTCGGCCAGCGCGTCGGGCGCATCCGGGGTCGCGACGAGCGTGATCACCCGCCGCGCGCCGAGGCCGCAGGCGATCTCGGCCGCCTGATCTGCGAGGCGCGCGCGCCCTGCCGGAGGAAGTGCCGGGGCCGGCGTCCAACCCATCGGCGCCTCGAAGGCCGCGTCGGCAAGCGTCGCGCGCTTGGCGGTTCGCGCGCCCGGCAGCACCCGTCCCCCGAAGGCGAGCCAAACGCCCGGCCGGCCCGAGAGGGCCTCCGCCTCGGCGGCGCGCAGATTGGCGGGCGCGTCGGAGGCGGGGTCGATCCCCTCGGCTGCGAGGAGCGGGCGTTGCGCGCCGGTCAGCACCACCGGCTCCGGGAGGCGGGCGATGGGGGCGCCTTCCGCGTCGAGCTCAGTAAGGAGGATCGCCAGCGCGGCTGCCGTCCAGGCCATGGTGTCGGTGCCGTGGAGCAGGATCGCCGGCCCCTCTTCGGCCAGCACCCGGGTCGCGAGGCCGAGCCAGTCGGCCGGGCCCATCGCCGCACTGTCGAGCGCGGGCTCCGTCCACTCCCACCGCGCGCCGGCGAGCATCCCGGCCGCAACGCAACGGTCTCGGAACACCGGGCCCGGCAGGGGCGTTAGCGGAGAGCCGGCACAGCCAATTGTGCCGCCGGCATAGATCACCCGCCGGACATCTGAAGAATTTTCTGTCAGATCCGTGGCCATCGCCCTATCATTCGACACAGATGCACTCAGTCAGGAGACCGATGATGAAAATTCTAGCTCTGTCCGTGGCCGTGCTCGCCGTCACCGCCTTCGCCATGCCCGCGGCGGCGGCCGGCTGCCAGTGGTCGCAGCCCAAGGCCGAGAAGCCGACGGACACGACCTCGAACCCGAGCACCTGAGGCCCGCCATCCGCCTCATTTGGCGGCGCCCGCGCCGGCGAGCGCCGCCAGCACCCGCACCCAGGATCGCGCCCCCTTGGTGAAGCTCGCGAGATCGTATTTCTCGTTGGGCGAATGGATGCGGTCGTCCTCGAGGCCGAAGCCGATCAACAGGCTGTCGAGCCCGAGGATGCTCTTGAAGTCGCCCACCACCGGGATCGAGCCGCCGGCGCCGATAAAGGCGGCCTCCCGCCCCCATTCCTCGCTCAACGCCTGACGCGCGGCCTCGAAACGGGGATCGCTCGTCGGCATCACGGTCGCCGGCGAGCCGCCATGGCCGTGGAAGGTGACGCTGCAATCCTCCGGGATCGCGGCCTCGATCTGGGCGCGGAAGGCGGCGGAGATCTCGGCCGGGTCCTGCGCACCGACGAGGCGGAAGCTCACCTTCGCATGGGCCTCGGCGGGGATCACCGTCTTGAAGCCGGTGCCGGTGTAGCCGCCCCAGATGCCGTTGATCTCGGCCGAGGGGCGCGCCCAGACCTGCTCGAGTGCGCTGCGATCGGCCTCGCCTGCGGGACGCGACAGCCCCACATCGCCGAGGAACACGCCCGGGTCGAAGCCGAGCCCGTCCCACTGCGCGCGGATTGCCGGGTCGAGCTCGGGCACACGGTCGTAGAAGCCCGGGATCGTCACGCGCCCCGTTGCATCGCGCAGGCTGGCAAGCGCGCGGGCGAGCACGTCGATCGGGTTGGCGGCGGCGTTGCCGTACATGCCGGAGTGGAGGTCGCGCGACGCGGCGCGGACGGTGAGCTCCTCTGCGCACATGCCCCGCAGCTGGGTGGTGATGGCCGGCGTGCGGGGGTCCCACATGCCGGTGTCGCAGACCAGCACCAGATCCGCCCCGATCGCCGCACCCTCCGCCTCGAGATACTGCCGGAGGCTCGAGCCGCGGGACTCCTCCTCGCCCTCGATCAGCACGGTGATGCGGCAGGGCAGGGTGCCCGTCTCGGCACGCCAGGCCCGGAGCGCCTCGAGGAAGGTCATCACCTGGCCCTTGTCGTCGGCGGCGCCCCGCCCGCCGAGGGCCTCGCGCCCGTCGGGCAGCGTGAGACGCCGTGGCTCGAAGGGATCGTGGTCCCAGAGCTCGAGCGGGTCGGCCGGCTGGACGTCGTAATGGCCGTAGAAGATCAGATGCGGGGCGCCCTCGCCCCCATCGGCGCGGACGACCGGCTGGCCGTCGCTCTCGACGAGGCGCGCCTCGAGGCCGATCGCGGCGAGATCGGCCACCAGCCACTCGGCGGCCCGGCGGCACTCGGGGTGGAAGGCCGGATCCGTCGAGACCGACTTGCAGCGGATCAGGTCGAAGAGGCGCTCGATGGCGGCGTCGCGGTCGGCATCGAGGCGGGCGAGGACGGTATCGGGCATAGAGGCTCCGGGCATATCGCGAGATGGCGCCGATCAGGCGTCGGGGCGTGAGCCCTGTCAACCGCGGAGCCGCGCGCCGCGCCGAGATCGGCGGCCGATCTCGAGGTTCGAGGGTGATTCGATCTCCCCTCGCCCGGAGCGCGACAGGTCGCAGTCGGAGGGGTCAGATACCGGGGCCGCGACAAAATGGGACAGGCGCGCCTTGTGCGAAATGCACTGCACCGCAGGCTCCGGTCGCGCAAGGGTTGTGCCGCCCGCTCACGCGTCGCTCAAGTTTCCTTGAGCATCAGCGGCTTTTGCAGCCTGCACCAAGATCTTGCAAATCGCGAAATTTGTGAGGCCAACTCAAGGAAGTTTTGTGATTGTGGCTGCATCCCGCGCCGCTGCCGTGTAATCTGAGGAAGCAGTGAGGTGTGTCCGCCCGATACTGGGGCGGAAGGGAGCGTGAGATATGATGAACTTCTTTAAAGGGATCGCGGCAGCGGTCGTTCTCTCCGTGTGCGCGTATGGCGGCAGTGCCAGCGCCTTCACGAGTTTCCAGATGTTCGACCACCCCGACGGGGCCGCGTCGAGCGAAAGCTATGGCCTGCGGCTCGATTCGTCCGACGGCGATCCGAACACCCCCGGCCGCTTCTTCTCCTTCAGCGGGCCCGGCGCCAGCACGTTTCTCGACTTCGACGAGACTGCGCCGAGCGCCGTGATCCGCGGCACGACCGTGGAGAGCCTGTCCGGGTCGTTCGGTGACGTGTTCGACATCACCTACTCGTTCACCGGCGTCGTGGTGACGGGCGACGGCTTCACCGCGACCGGCGGCAGCGGCTTGCTGACCAACCAGAGCGACGCCAGCGACGTGATCTCGCTCGGCTTCGAGCAGGACGGTGACGGCTTCGCCTTCCTGTTCAACGGCCATCGGCTGAAGGGCGACAAGACATCGCCGGTCGGCACCGGCTGGGTCTGCGTCAACCTCGACGGCGAGTGCGTCGGCGGCAACTACAACGATTTCCTCTTCACCGCCAAGGTGATCCCGCTGCCGGCGCCGGTGCTGCTGCTCGCGGCCGCGCTCGCGGGGTTCGGCTTCCTCGGTGTGCGCCGCCGCATGACGGCCGCCTGATCGCGCGACTGCGCAAGGGACCACCCCACGACACAGGAGGGGCGCATCATGGCGCCCCTTTCGTTTGCGCTACAGAGAGATCGCTCAGATCCCGGAGGCTCTCTCAGCGCGTGATCCAGCCACCGCCGAGAACGCGCGTTCCCTTCGCCGCGTAGAAGACGCAGGCCTGGCCGGGGGCGACGCCTTCCTCCGCGGCGAGCAGCTCGATCTCGGCCCCGCCCTCGCGGGGGTGGACCCGCGCCTCGACCGGCGGGCGGGTCGAGCGGATCTTCACCCGCGCCTCGTGACCACCCGGCGGCGCGTCCTCGAAGGCGCCATCGCCGATCCAGTTGACCTCCGCGACCGGAACCCGCCGCAGGCCGAGCGCCGACCGGGGCCCCACCACGACCCGCCGCGCCTCGGGATCGAGCCGCAGCACATAGAGCGGCTCGCCACCGCCGATCCCGAGCCCGCGCCGCTGACCGATCGTGTAGTGGATGATCCCCGAATGGGTGCCCAGCACGCGGCCGTCGAGATGCACGATCTCGCCGGGCTCCGCTGCGCCGGGGCGGAGCTTCTCGATCACGGCCGCGTACCCACCCTGGGGCACAAAGCAGATGTCCTGGCTGTCGGGCTTGTCGGCCACCGGCAGCCCGTGCTTGGCGGCGAGCGCCCGGGTCTCCGCCTTGCAGGCGAGCCCGCCCAACGGAAAGCGCAGATAGCCGAGCTGTGCCCGCGTGGTGGCGAAGAGGAAGTAGGACTGGTCGCGCGCCTGGTCGGCCGCGCGGTGGAGCTCCGGGCCGGCCGGGCCCTCGCGGCGCTGGACATAATGCCCGGTGGCGAGGCAGTCGGCCTGGAGCTCGCGCGCGGGCTCGAGCAGGTCGCGGCTCTTGCCCCG
>CAYORO010000125.1:0-10640 GCA_964406355.1 uncultured Limibaculum sp. | reverse complement strand
TCGCCATCGCGGCGACCAGATGGTCCATGCCACCCGGCACCGAGCCGCCGCCGATCGCCACTGCGCGCGGATCGGCGCGGAACTTCTCCAGCAGATCGGTGAAGCTCTGGATCTCGCTGTCGCTGTGCACGACGAAGGCCGCATAGTCGCCGATCGTGCCGGCGATCATCGTGAGATCGCGGAAGCTCTGCGGGAACATGCCCGTCAGCGAGCGGATCACGATGGGCGTCGAGTTGACCATCAGCGTGTCGTGGCTCGATTCGGCGTTCTCGATCAGATAGGCGATCGCCTTGCCGCCGCCGCCGCCCGACATGTTCTCGTAGGAGGCCGAGCCGAGCAGCCCGCCCGTGGTCAGCGCCTCGCCGGTGCCGCGCGCGGTGCCGTCCCAGCCGCCGCCGGCGCCGCCGGGGATCAGGAAGTGCAGGCTCTCGACCTTCGGCTCTGCCGCAGCCTGGCCCGCCATCAGCCCAAGGGCCGCAAGCCCCGCGAGCGCCCCGCGGCGCGTGACGGAGAAAAGGGTCATCGATGTCCTCCCGTGTGTCCGCACGATCCGGATCGGTCGCGCTGTTTCGTCAAAGGATAGGCATGGGTGCCGCCGACCCGCAAGGAAAAGGGCAGGGGGTTTACAGCCGCCCGTCCTCCGCGCCATGCCTAGGGCAGGTGCGCGGGCAGAGACCCGGCAGGCGGGAGGACGTCATGGCCGAGAACGGGCCGACACCGGGCGCGGCGACGCCCTGCATCATCACAGTGGCGATCACGGGCTCGGTGCCCCAGAAGGCCGACAACCCGGCGGTTCCGATCACGGTGGCCGAGCAGGTCGAGTCGACCCACGCCGCCTTCGAGGCCGGCGCGAGCCTCGTGCATGCCCATGTGCGGCTCGATGACGGCACGCCGAGCTCCGACCCCGAGCGGTTTGCGCGGCTGATGGAGGGGGTGCGCCGCCATTGCCCGGGCATGATCGTCCAGCTCTCGACCGGCGGGCGCTCGGGCACGGGGCAGGAGCGCGGCGGCATGATCCCGCTCCGGCCCGAAATGTGCTCGCTCTCGGTCGGCTCCAACAACTTCCCCAAGCGCGTCTACGAGAACCACCCGGAGCTCGTCGACTGGCTCGCCGCCGAGATGCGCGCGCATGGCGTGAAGCCCGAGATCGAGGCTTTCGACCTCAGCCATGTCTTCCAGGCGGTGAAGATGGCCGAGGACGGCCGGCTCGCCGCGCCGCTCCATGTGCAGTTCGTGATGGGAGTGAGGAACGCGATGCCCGTCGACCGCGCGGTCTTCGAGTTCTACGTGGCGACGCTCAAGCGCCTCAGCCCCAGCGCGACCTGGGCCGGTGCCGGGATCGGCCGCGGCCAGATCGAGCTCAACCGCTGGTCGCTCGAGCTCGGCGGGCACTGCCGCACCGGGCTCGAGGACAATGTGCGCATCTACCGCGACACGCTGGCGCCGTCGAATGCGGCCCTTGTCGAGCGCGTCGTGGCGCTCGCCGCCGAGTATGGCCGGCGGATCGCAACCCCCGCCGAGGCGCGCGAGATCCTCGGCCTGCCCACCGCCGCCTGATCCTCGGAGGACCCATGACCCGCTTCGCCGCCGCCCTCCTCCTCGCCGCCACAGCGGCCACCGCCGGCATCGCGCCGGCCGCGGAGGTGACGCTGACGCTCCACCATTTCCTCGGCCCCACCTCCAACACCCAGCGGAGCTTCATCGGCCCCTGGGTCGAGCAGGTGGAGGCGGCCTCGGATGGCCGGATCGAGATCGAGATCTTCCCCGCCATGGCCATGGGCGGCCGCCCGCCCGAACTCTTCGGCCAGGCGCGCGACGGCTTCGCCGACATCGTCTGGACCGTCACGGGCTACACGCCGGGCGTCTTCCCCCGCTCGGAGGTCTTCGAGCTGCCGGGCGTGCATCGCGGATCGGCTGTCGCGACCAATGCGGCGATCCAGGCGGTCTGGCCGATGATCGAGGCGGATTTCGCCGAGGTCGTGCCGCTCCTCGTCCATGTGCACAGCGGCAACGCGATCCACTTGCGCGAGGCCCGCGCCGAGGCGCCGGCCGATCTCGGTGGCCTCCGGCTCCGCACGCCGTCGCGCACTGGCGCCTGGATGATCGAGGGCTGGGGGGCGTCGCCGGTCGGCATGCCGGTGCCCGAGCTACCCCAGGCGCTGGCCAAGGGCGCGGTCGATGGGGCGCTCCTGCCCTTCGAGGTGATGCCGCCGCTTCGTCTCCACGAGCTCACGCAGGTCTCGGTCGAGGGCGCGGATGGTGGCCGCTTCGGCACGGCGGTGTTCCTCCTGGCGATGAACCGGGCGCGCTACGAGGCGCTGCCGGAGGACCTCCGCGCCGTGCTCGATGCGCATTCCGGAGCAGGGGTGGCCGAGTTTGCGGGCCTGGCCTGGGACGACGCCGAAGCGGCGGGCAAGGCCGCACTCCTCGAAGCGGGGGGCGAGATCATCGCGCTCGAGCCGGGTCCGATGGCGGCCTTTTTCGCCTCTGCAGAGGCCGCGACCGCCCGCTGGATCGAGGAGGCCGATGCCCGCGGGATCGCCGGGGCCGAGCTCGTCGAGGCGGCGCAGGCCGCGGTCGCCGAGGCCGCCCAGGAGTGATCGCACGCCTCGACCGCGCGCTCGGCGGGCTTTCCCAGGCGGCTGCGCTCGCAGGCGGAGCGCTCCTCCTCGCGGTGGCGGCGCTGACCATGGCCGACATCGCCGCACTCGCGCTCGGCCGCCTCGGGGTCGCCGTGCCGGGGATCGCGGGCTACGAGGACGCCGTCGCCCGGCTTACAGGCGCGGCCGTGCCGCTCTTTTTCGCCGAGTGCCAGCGCGCCCGGGGCCATGTGGCGGTCGATCTGGCGGTGGCCGCGCTGCCACGACCGGCGCGCCGCGCGCTCGACCGTGCGACGCTCGCGCTCACGGCCGCGGCCGGAGCCTTCCTCGCGGCCTGGATGGCGGTGGGGCTCCTGCAGGCGCGGGCCGACGGTGCCGCAAGCCCGATCCTCGGCCTGCCGGACTGGCCGTTCTACGCGCCGGGTGTCGTCGGCTTCGCGCTGTGGGCGGGCGTTGCGGCCCTGCAGGCGGCCCGCGGCTGAGATGGAGCGCGAGACCGTCGGTCTTCTCGGGCTCTCGGCCCTCGCGCTCCTGATCGCACTCCGGGTGCCGGTGGGCCTGGCGATGCTGACCGTCGGGATCGGCGGCAATTACGCGCTCAGCCTCGCCGCCCCCTATCTCCGCTTCGGCCCCTATCTCGCGAGCTTCAAGACGCTCACCTGGTCGACCGTCTCGAGCTATGAGCTCTCGGTCGTGCCGCTCTTCGTCCTGATGGGATATCTCGCGGCGCGGGCGGATCTGAGCCGGGATCTCTTCGAGGGGGTGCGCGCACTCACGGGGCGGATGCGGGGCGGGGCGGCGGTCGCGGCGGTCGGTGCCTGTGCGGGCTTCGGCGCGGTTTGCGGCTCTTCGCTTGCAACTGCCTCGGCGATGGGGCGGGTCGCGCTGCCCGAGCTCTTGCGCCTCGGCTATCGCCCGCGGCTCGCCGCCGGCACGCTCGCCGCAGGGGGCACGCTCGGGATCCTGATCCCGCCCTCGGTCGCGCTCGTGGTCTATGCGGTGATCGTCGAGGCCTCGATCATCGACATGTTTCGCGCGGCCCTGCTGCCGGGCATCCTGGCGGTGGCGGGCTTCGCCGCAGTGATCCTCCTCTGGGTGCGGCTCCGGCCCGAGGCCGCCCCGCTCCCCCCGGCCATGCCGACCGAGGAGCGCCGCCGTGCGCTGAGGCGCCTCGTGCCGGTGCTCGCGATCTTCGGCGCGATCGTGGCGGGCCTCGGCCTCGGCCTCTTCACGCCCACGCCAGCGGCGGCCGTCGGCGCCACCGCGGTGCTGCTCTACGGCCTCGCGCTGCGGCTTGCCGGACGCGGCCTCTCGGGACGCGGTCTCGTCGAGGCGGTGCGCGAGGCCGCGGTGACGAGCGCGATGATCTACCTGATCCTGATCGGTGCCGAGGTCCTCTCGGGCTTTTTCGCGCGCGCGGGGCTCCCCGCGGCGATCGCCGACTGGGCTGGCGCCAGCGGGCTCGATCCCTGGATGGTGCTGGTGGCGATGCTCGCGCTCCTCCTTCTGCTCGGCTGCCTGATGGAGAGCCTCGCGATGATCCTCGTCGTCGTGCCGTTCTTCTGGCCGGTGCTCGATGCGCTGAATGGCGGGCCGTTCGTCGGGGCCGAGGCGGCGGCCTTCGGCATGGACAGCGAGTCGCTCAAGCTCTGGTTCGGCATTTTGGCGCTGGTGGTCGTCGAGCTCGGCCTGATCACCCCGCCCGTGGGGCTTAACGTCTTCGTGATCGGCGCGCTCGCCCCCGATCTGCCGCTGCGCGAGACGTTTCGCGGGGTGGTGCCGTTCATCGCCGCCGAGTTGCTCCGCATCGCCCTGTTGCTCGGCTTTCCGGCTCTCGCGCTCGCGCTGCCGCGGTTGCTTTCGGGCTGACCCGCTCGGCGGATCTGCAACTCCAGGTTGAGATTCGTTGCGTTAACTCGCCGAAACCGGCCGTGAGCTCTTGAAATTTCCGACCAAAGGCCCTTTCAGTGGTGGGTGCGCTAAAGGGAGCGCGGGATGACGCATCATGGCCGAGACGACGGGCCGCCGCCCCGCATCGACCGGAGATCTCCGGGCGAGCTGAAGTCGCGTGCGGCTGCAGCGGGCTTGCGCGGCATCGACGAGATCCGTCGCGACGAGCGCCCCGGTCCGCGGATCCAGGCCACGCGCCGGGTCCGCCTCGATCCCGATCTCAGCCGCAAGATTATCCGCATGCTGCCGCCGCCGCGCGAGACCGCACCGCGCGGCAGTCTCTATGGCGGGGATGACGGCGGCGACACTGGCGGGGGCGAGCCGCGCCCCCGGACGCGCGCCGTGCCCGAGCCGCCGCAGCTCCCCGTGCCCTATCGTCCGCGGGCCGACGCCGTGGGCCGGGCCGGGCGGCCGGTGACGCCGGAACGGCGCTATGCGGGGCGGTTGCTCGCCGAGGCGGCCCGGCGCTGGGACGCCTTTCGCCGCGCCGCCGGAGTTGGGGCCGGCCGTGGCAAGACCCGCCGGGGGCCGGACTTCGACACCGATCACTTCTCGGAAGAGCATTTCTTTCGGAAGGAACGCCGCGTTTCGATCGACCGGTCGCGGCTTGGCCCGGTGCTCGCGCTCGCGGCGGTGATCCTCGTGCTGTCGCCGGGGGTGCTCGGCATCGGCGACAGACCGGCGCCCGTGCCGGACCGGGTGGCCGCCGCGGCAGGAGAGCCGCGGACCGTTGGTCGGGCCGAGGCTGCCGTTGCGCTCGTGGCCGAGCGTCCTCGCGATCCTCTGCCCACAGAGACACCGGCTCCGACCCCGGCTCGGACGACCCCCGATTGGCTCCATGCCGGGGTCGCTCAGAACGGGAGCGTCGGTCTCTATGCTGTCACCCCGGCCGCCGCCCGCGCCTTTGGACGGCGACCGGAGGCCGGGGCCACCATCTCCAATCCGGCGATTCGGCAGGCCATCCTCGATCGCCTTGGCCTGCCGGACCCCGAGCGCCTTGCGCGCACCGAGGCCGCTCTCGCCCTGCCGGCGCCGAGGATCGAGGAGGTTAAGGCTCGGCTCACCGCCGCGGGGCGTCCGCCCGAGCGCGACGAGGAGGGGATCGGTCTTGCCACGCGGTCGGCGCTCGCGCGCTGGCAGGCCGAGGCGGGGCTGAGGCCCACCGGTTTTCTCGACGCGCGGACCCTGGCACGCCTCGACGACGAGACGGCGAATGTGGGCCGACGGACCTCGCGCACCGCCCGTGCCGCGCGTGCGGCGCCCGAGACCGCGCCGATCCCCGCGAGCGCCCGGCCGCGTGAGGTGCTGCCGGTCGCGGGGTGTCGGCGGGACGGCTCCGGCAGCATGGTCCCGGGCCAGAGCCTTGCCTGCGATCTGCGCGGGCTCTTCGAGGCCGCTGCGGCGCCGCCCTCCGACCCGGATCGGGTCGACCGCATCACCGCCCTTGAGCGCGATGCCGGCGCCGACCGCTGATGCGGCTCAGAGCACGTAGCGGCTGAGATCGGCCGATTTCGCCAGATCGCCGAGGGCGGCCTCGACCATCCCCGCATCGACGGTCACCGTCTCGCCGTCGCGGTCGGGTGCTGTGTAGGAGAGGTCCTCGAAGAGCTTCTCCATCACCGTGTAGAGCCGCCGCGCGCCGATATTCTCGACCCGGGCATTCACCTCCGCCGCGATCTGCGCGAGCGCCGCGATCCCGTCCTCGGCAAAGCCCACCGTCACCCCCTCGGTCGCCATCAGCGCGGTGTACTGCTTGGTGAGCGCGTTGTCGGGCTCGGTGAGGATCGCGCGGAAATCCGCCTCCGTGAGCGCGCCGAGCTCGACCCGGATCGGCAGCCGCCCCTGGAGCTCGGGCAACAGGTCCGACGGCTTGGCGATGTGGAAGGCGCCCGAGGCGATGAAGAGGATGTGGTCGGTCTTCACCGGCCCGTGCTTGGTGGCGACCTGGGTGCCCTCGATCAGCGGCAGGAGATCGCGCTGCACGCCCTCTCGGCTGACATCGGCGCCGCGCGTCTCGGCCCGAGCGCAGACCTTGTCGATCTCGTCGAGGAACACGATGCCGTTCTGCTCGACCGTCTCGATCGCCGCGCGCGTGATCTCCTCCTGATCGATCATCTTGTCGGCCTCCTCGGCGATCAGCACGTCGTAGCTCTCCGAGACCGTCATCCGCCGCTTGCGGGTGCGCCCCGAGAACGCCTTGCCGAAGAGATCGCCCAGCGAGGCGAGCCCGGCCTGCCCCTGCATCCCCGGCAGGTCGAGCATCGGGAGCTGTGGCGCGGCGTCGGCGACATCGACCTCGATCACGGTGTCGTCGAGTTCACCCGCGCGGAGCTTCTTGCGAAAGGCGCCGCGGGTGGTGTCGCCCGCCTTGTCGCCGACGAGCGCGGTGATCACGCGCTCTTCGGCCGCGCCATGCGCCTTGGTCGTCAGCGCCTTGCGGCGGAGCTCGCGGGTCATGACGATCGCCTGCTCGACGAGATCGCGAACGATCTGCTCGACATCGCGGCCGACATAGCCGACCTCGGTGAACTTGGTTGCCTCGACCTTGAGAAACGGCGCCTGGGCGAGCTTGGCGAGGCGACGCGAGATCTCGGTCTTGCCGACGCCCGTGGGCCCGATCATCAGGATGTTCTTCGGCGTCACCTCGTCGCGCAGCTCGGGCGCGAGCTGCTGCCGGCGCCAGCGGTTGCGCAGCGCGACGGCGACGGCGCGCTTGGCGTCGCGCTGGCCGATGATGAAACGGTCGAGCTCCGAGACGATCTCGCGAGGGGTGAGCTGGGTCATGGGGTCTCCGCGCCAGGGTCCGCCCCACCTAGGTGATGGCGGTCCCGACGGGAAGAGCGGCGCTCGGTCTGTTTGGCGGCGCGCTTGGCGTCGCGCTCGGTCCGCTCCGCCTCCCAGCGCGTGAGGCTCTCGTCGGTCGCATAGGGCCAGTAGCGCCAGAAGATCGCCATGCCGGGCCGCTCGGCTGGCGGGATCCGGCCGCCGGGGCCGAGGGTCCAGTCGAGCTCGCGCGAGAGCCGATGGAGCGCAGGCCAGGTGATCATCTGGATGATGAACATGCCGACGAGCACCTCGGTCCAGGTGTCGATGTCGAGCGTCACGCCGCGGATCTCCGCGATCGCGACGATCAGCGGCTTGGCCATGGCGAACTGCATCGCGAAGAGGACGGCGATCCGGTTGAGCCTGAGCGCCCAGAGCCAGGAGATCACAAAGGCCACCGCCAGCCCCGCGATCGCGAGGCCCGGCGGCAACAGCCCGAGCGCCCGGCCGATCAGGAGCGCCACGACGCCGTTGCCGATCAGATGCAGCGGACGCGCCGCCGCGAGCCCGAAATTGTCGCCCTTGAGGTCGAGCCGCCGCGCCAGCACCGCCGCCGCCGCCCCGAGCACGGCGAAGACGACCGCGAAACCCGGCTCGTCGAGCAGCGAGGCGACGATGCCGCGCGGGCTGAACCCCTCCATCTGGCGAATCCGGCCCATATCGGCGCCGTAGAGCGAGAGGAAGAGCGCCACCAGCGAGAAGGTCACCACCGGCGAGACGAGCCCCGGCAGGCGGTAACGGAAGAGGAACGGCACCATGCCGATCGCCGACACACCCGAGATGATGGCAACCCCCGTGGTGTGGGGCGCGACGCGGAGCTCGGGCGTGGCGAAGGTGGCGGCGAAGCCGAGCGAGAGTGGCCCGACGAGCCCGAGCGCGCTGCACGGCCAGACCAGCAACCGCCGCTCCGCGATCATCCCGGCCGCCCACCAGCAGATGAACCCGATGGCGGTGAGCATGATGCTCGCATAGGGCCCGCTCTCGGCGCGGTTTGCGCCCATCGACTGGATGATCGCCAACAGCACGACGGCCCAGCCGAAGACGATGCCGAGGGCCACGACAGCCTCGAAGCCGACGCGCTCGAGCGGCCGACCCGAGGGGTCGATCATCGGCGCCCGTCGCTCGACCCGGCCGCCGACCGGGCTCCGCGCCGCGATGCTGCCTGTGACTTCCGTCATTCCCCGATCACCTCCACGGTCGCGTTGCCGTTGGTGTAGACGCAGATCGTGGCGGCGATGCGGAGAGCCTCGCGCGCCATCCGCTCGGCGTCCCAGTCGGTGTGGAGCAGCGCGCGGGCCGCGGCGAGCGCATAGGTGCCGCCCGAGCCGATCGCCGCGATCCCGTCTTCGGGCTCGAGCACGTCGCCGGCACCGGTGATCACCAGGAGCGTCGTGCCGTCGGTGACGACGAGCATCGCCTCGAGCTTCTGGAGATACTTGTCGGTCCGCCAGTCCTTGGCGAGATCGACCGCGGCGCGCAGCAGCTGTCCCGGCGCCGCCTCGAGCTTGGCCTCCAGCCGCTCGAGCAGGGTGAAGGCATCGGCCGTGGCGCCTGCAAAGCCCGCGACGACCGCATGTCCGCCCGGCTCGAGCCGGCGCACCTTGCGCGCATTGCCCTTGACCACGGTCTTGTCGAGGCTGACCTGGCCGTCGCCCGCCACGGCCACCCGGCCCCCGCGCGCAACCGCCACGATCGTCGTCCCGTGCCAACCGGGCGCCGCGTCCGCCATCATCCGCTCCTTGCTCCCACGCCTGGGAGATAGGCGCACCCCGCCCCGGATGCCAATCGCGCAGTCGCCAGCCCCGGTAACACGCCAATTTGCGGTGGCCATCGGCCGGTCGCTCGCGCATTCTGACGGGGTTTGAACATCAGCCGCCCGCATCTCGGGCCAGCCCAAGGGGATTTCATGGCTTGCTTCTGCAAAATGCCGCTGGCCGGTGTGCCGGCCGCCTTTGCTTCGATGAACCTTGCCTTCTCGCCGCCGACGATCCCGATCCAGATGAATGCGGCGCTTGCGATCGGGGCGAGCTTTCCCTCGTTTCCGCCGCGGCTCGACATGCAGCTCGCCGCCATGCTGCCCAAGCTGCCGAGCATCAATCTCGGCCTGGGCGGACCGGCGCTGATGCAGCTCAAGCTCGCCATGGGACTCTTCCCGATCTTCGACCTGCCGAAGCTGCAACTGGCGCTCGACATGGCGGCGCAGAGCTTTGCCGCCAATGTGAAGCCGATGATGCAGTTCATGATGCAGCTCAAGGTCTTACCGCTGCTTAAACTCGCCCTGATCGCCCGGCTGCAGCTTGCCCTCGACGCGCTGAAGATCAACCTTGCGGCCGGGATGCCCTCGATGCCGACCGGCAGCTCCTCGATCATTGCCAAGCTGGCGCTCACCACGCCCCAGATCGGCAAGCTCAACCTGATGCTCGGCCTGCCGATCGCGCTCCAGTTCTCCGAGACGCTGGGCATGCCCGTCGGCAAGCTGCCGTCCTTCTTCAGCGCGCTCGCCAGGCTCAAGCTGCCGGCGGCGATGCTCAACCTCAACCTCAACCTGATGTTGCGGATCTCGCTGGTGCTCGACGCGATCGCGACCATCCAGGCCGCCTTCGGCCCGGCCGCGCTCACCCCGGCCGGCCTCGCCTCGATCGCCGCCAAGCTCAAGCTCTACGCCTCGCTGCCCCTGCCGGCGCTGCTGCCGCCGCTCAACCTGCATATGCAGCTCGCCGCGCTGCCCCCGCTGCCCGCGATCCAGGCAGCACTCAAGAGCCCGGCCATCTCCGCCAACCTCGTTCTGCCGTCGATCCCGTGGCTGCCGACGCTGAGCGCGATGTTGGGCCTCAGTCTCGGGCTCAACGCGACCTTCCCGCTGACGGTCGACTGCCCCTGCCCCTTCGCCTGAGGGCCGAGGGGCGGGCGCTGGCGGCGTCTTCCCTCTGGCCGTCGCCCCCGCGCTCCGGCTAAGCCTCTCCGACGGGCACATCGACCCGACGGAGAGGGACAGCGAGATGAAGGACATCCTCGAGAAGCTCGAGCGGCGGCGCTCGGAGGCCCGCCTCGGCGGCGGCCAGCGCCGGATCGACGCGCAGCACGCCAAGGGCAAGCTCACCGCGCGCGAGCGCCTCGAGGTGCTGCTCGATCCCGAAAGCTTCGAGGAGTACGACACCTTCGTCGTCCATCGCTGCGCCGAGTTCGGCATGGACGGGACCCAGATGCCGGGCGACGGCGTGGTCACCGGCTGGGGCACCATCAACGGCCGCCAGGTCTATGTGTTCA
>CAYORO010000124.1:0-10648 GCA_964406355.1 uncultured Limibaculum sp. | reverse complement strand
GGCGCGGCCGTCGCCCTCCATCGCGATCGTTGTGGTGGCCACCCGGGCGATGAAGTCGCGGTCATGGCTGACCAGCAGGACAGTGCCGTCGAACTCGGCGATCAGCTCCTCGAGGAGATCGAGCGTCTCCACATCGAGATCGTTCGTCGGCTCGTCGAGCACCAGGAGGTTCGAGGGCCGGGCCATGATCCGTGCGAGCAGGAGCCGCGCGCACTCCCCGCCCGAGAGCTGCGAGACCGGCCCGCGGGCCTGGCGCTCGTCGAAGAGGAAGTCCTTGAGATAGGCGACCACGTGGCGCGGGCGGCCGCGCACCATCACCTGATCGTTCGAGCCCTTGAGCCCGATCAGCTTGTCCTCGGTCAGGCTCTCCCAGAGCGACCGCGCGGGGTCGAGCGCCTCGCGCTGCTGGTCGAAGACGGCCATCTCGACGCCCGTGCCGATCCGCACGCCGCCTTCGTCGGGGGCGAGCTCGGCGATCAGCATCTTGAGGAGCGTGGTCTTGCCGGCGCCGTTGGGGCCGACGAGGGCCACGCGCTCGCCGCGCGCGATCCGGATCGAGAAGGGGCGCAGGATCACCCGCTCGCCGAAGCGTTTGGCGATGCTGTCAGCCTCGATCACCCGCTTGCCGGACTGGCCGGAGCTCTCGAGCGCCATCGCCGCGGTGCCGGTGCGCGCGATCTGTTGGCGGCGTTCCTGGCGGAGTGCGGCCAACCGGCGGAGGCGCCCCTGGTTGCGGGTGCGGCGCGCCGAGATCCCCTCGACGGCCCAGCGCGCTTCCTCCTTGATCAACCGGTCGAGCTTGTGGCGGGCGGCTTCCTCCTCCTCGAAGAGCTTGTCGCGCCATGCCTCGAAGGCCGCGAAGCCCTCCGGGTTGCGCCGCACAATGCCGCGGTCGATCCAGAGCGTGGCGCGGGCGAGCGCGGTGAGGAAGGCGCGGTCGTGGGAGATCAGCATGAAGGCCGCGCGGGTCTGGCCGAGGAAGCCCTCGAGCCACTCGATCGCCTGGATGTCGAGATGGTTGGTCGGCTCGTCGAGGAGCATCAGGTCGGGCTCGGCGGCGATCAGGCGCGCCAGCGCGGCGCGGCGGCGCTCGCCGCCCGAGGCGGTGGCCGGCGCGGCGGTGGCGGAGACCTTCAGCCCGTCCATCGCGGCCTCGGCGCGCCAGCGTTCGGATACCTCGAGCTCGGCGGCGGCATAGTCGCCGAGGGTGGCGTGGCCCGAGAGATCGGGCTCCTGCGGCAGATAGGCGACCGAGATGCCCGGCTTGACGAAGCGCTCGCCCGTGTCGGCCGCAGAGAGCCCCGCGACGACCTTGAGGAGGGTGGACTTGCCGGATCCGTTGCGGCCCACGAGCGCGAGGCGCTCGCCTGGCGCGACGGTCAGCGTGACCCCCTCGAAGAGCGGGCGCCCGCCGAAGCCCAGGCGGATATCGTCGAGCGTGAGAAGGGGCGGTTCTGCCATGGCCCGCATGTCGCGCGCCGGGCTTTGGACGTCAAGCCGGCGGGTCGGCCGCCGGGTCGGCCGCTGCGCCGCGTGCTGCCGGGCCCCGCCCGCCCGGGCAAGCGTCGAGCCCGGTCCCGCCGCACCGCCCCCCATCGGCCCGGCGCACGCGGCGCAGCGCCGCCCGATGTCGTCACCGATCCAGGATCCCGGAGAATGCCGCGCGGCCCGCGGGTCGATGGGGGGCGGTGCCGCTGCGGCGCGCATGAGGCCAGCCCGGGCGGGTGGGGCCCGTGGGCCGCGCGGCCGCTCGACATCGCGTCCTCGGCCGCCATCTTTTCGTGCGAGCGGCGGGGGGCCAAGATGCACATCACGAGACGCGGTCTGATCGCAGGGAGTGCCGTGGCGGCCGTCGGGCTCGCGCGCGCAGACGAACCGGCCTGGGCGGCGTTCGCCGAGCCCGGCACCGTCGGCCTCATGCGCCACGCCCTCGCCCCCGGCACCGGCGACCCCGCGCGCTTCCGGCTCGGCGACTGCTCGACCCAGCGCAATCTCGACGACCGTGGCCGCGCCCAGTCGCGCGCGATCGGGGCCGAGATCCGCGCCCGCGGCATCACCATCGACCGGGTGCTGACCAGCCAGTGGTGCCGTTGCCGAGAAACCGCGGATCTGCTCGGCATCGGCCCGGTCGAGGATTTCCCTCCGCTCAACTCCTTCTTCCGCGACCGTTCGACCCGCGACGCGCAGACCGAGGCGGTGCTCGCCCATCTCCGCGCGCTCGACCCCGACACCAAACCGCTCCTCGTCACGCATCAGGTGAACGTGACCGCGCTCACCGGGCGCGGCGTCTCCTCCGGTGAACTCTTCGTGATCCGGATCGAGAAGGACGACCGGCTCCGCGTGCTCGGCGAGATCCTGATCCGCGCCTGACATCGCTCGCAGCGATGCCCCTTCCGAAGCCAGGCGGGATCGGCTAACGCCCTCGGCGGCCCTGCCGGGCCCATAGGAGGAGCCGCCCATGCCAGCCGCGACCAATCCCAACCTCGTCGCGACGCTCGCGCCGCCCGTGATGGCGGCCCGTCGCTGGCTCGCCGAGACGCGGCTGCCAGAGGGCCTCCCGCTCCTCAACCTCTCCCAGGCGGCGCCGATCGACCCGCCCCCGCCCGCGCTCACCCGCGCCATGGCCGAGGCGCTGCTCGAGGGCGCGGAGGCGCATCTCTACGGGCCGGTGCTCGGCGACACGGCACTCAGGGCGCGCATCGCCGAGGATTGGCAGGCGGCCTATGGCGGCCGGATCGTGGCCGAGGAGGTCGCGGTGACGGCCGGCTGCAACCAGGCCTTCTGCACCGCGGTCGCCACCCTCTGCGCGCCGGGCGAGGCGGTGATCCTGCCGGTGCCGTGGTACTTCAACCACGCGATGTGGCTGACGATGAGCGGGGTGGTGGCGCAGCCAGTGGCGGTCGGGCCCGATCTGCTGCCCGACCCGGCCGCGATCGAGGCCGCCATCACGCCCGAGACCCGGGCGATCGCGCTCGTCACGCCCAACAACCCGACGGGCGCCGAGTATCCCGCAGCGCTGCTCGAGACGCTCTATGATCTCGCCGCGGCGCACGGGCTCGCGCTGATCCTCGACGAGACCTATCGCGATTTCCACTCGGGCGACGGCCCGCCGCATGGCCTCTTCGCCCGGCCCGACTGGCCGGAGACGCTGATCCATCTCTACAGCTTCTCGAAGGTGTTCCGCCTCACCGGGCATCGCACCGGCGCGATGATCGCAGGCGCGGCGCGCATCGCCGAGGCCGAGAAGTTCCTCGACACGGTGACGATCTGCCCGCCGCGCACGGGCCAGGTCGCGGCGCTCGAGGGGCTGGCCACGCTCTCGCAATGGGTCGCGGGCGAGCGGGCCGAGCTGCTGGCGCGGCGCGCCGCGGTCGAGGCGGCCTTCGCCGGGCTGCCCGGCTGGCGGCTGCTCGGCGCGGGGGCCTATTTCGCCTATGTCGAGCCGCCCGCAGGCGAGCCCTCGCCCGCCCTCGCGCGACGGCTGCTGGCCGAGCAGGCGCTCCTCGTGCTGCCGGGCACGATGTTCACCCCGATCGAGGGCGACTGGGGCGGCGAGCGCTGCCTGCGCGTCGCCTTCGCCAATGTCGATGCCACCGGGATCGCCGAGATGGCCCGCCGGCTCGCCGCCTTCCGCCCCTGACCCGGCCGTCTTGCCGCCCGGACGCGCCGGGGTTATGTGCGGACGAGCCCCGCGGCCGAAGAGGACCATCCGATGCTCGAATTCCTCCGCAAGGCTGTGAAATCTTGGGTCGCCAAGATCTTCCTCGGCCTCCTGATCGCCAGCTTCGCGGTCTGGGGCATTACGGACGTCTTCTCCTTCAGCCCGGGCAGCGAGGTCGCCAGCGTCGGCGACACGCCGGTCACCGTCGGGCAGTATTATGACGAGCTGGTGCGCCAGCAGACCGCGCTCGTGCAGATGCGGCGCCAGCCGATCTCCTTCGACGAGATGCGCGATTTCGGCATCGGGCGGATCGCGCTCCTGCAGATGCTGCGCGAGCGGGCCTTTGCCGAGGAGCTGGCGAGCCTCGGGATCCGCGTGCCCGATACAGCGGTGGCCGAGGCGATCCGGCAGGACCCGACCTTCCGCGGCTCCGGCGGGGCGTTCTCCGACACGCTCTACCGGGCATCGCTCGCGCGCGGGCGCTACAATCCGTCGGAATTCGAGGAGCGGGTGCGCACCGAGCTCGGCCGCACGATCCTCTTCGATGCCGCGACCGTGGCCGGGGCCGAGGCGCTGCCGCCGGGGCTCGCGACGCGCATCGCGAGCTTCGAGCTCGAGCAGCGGCAGGTGAACACCGTCGTGCTGCCGGTGGAGGCGGTCGCCGAGCCCGGCGCGCCTTCGGACGAGGCGCTCGAGGCGCATTACCGCGCGCATCTCGCCGACTACACCGAGCCCGAGCGGCGCACGGCCGTCGCGCTCCATGTCGATCCCGTGCGCTTGGCCGAGGAGGCGCGGCCGAGCGAGGAGGAGGTCGCCGAGCGCTACGAGCAGGAGCGCGAGCTGCGCGCCGTGCCGCCGACGCGCAGCATCGACCAGCTGCCGCTGCGCGGGGACGACCCGGAGGCGCTGGCCGAGCGGGTGCGCTCGGGTGCCATCAGCTTCGAGGACCTCGCGCGCGAGCTCGGCGAGACCCCGGCCGATCTCGATCTCGGCACCGTTTCGCAGTCCGACCTGCCGACCGCCGTGGCCGAGGCCGTCTTCGCGGCCACCGAGCCGGGGATCGTCGGGCCGGTCGCGGCGCCGCTCGGGCCGGTGCTGGTGCGGGTCCGCGAGGTGAGCCTCGGCGGCGCCCCGGCGCTCGAGGAGGTGCGCGACGAGATTGCCGACGCGCTCGCGCGCGATGCGGCGCTGGTCCGGGCCACGGACCTGACCGACCGGATCGACGACCTGCGCGCCGAGGGCCAGACGCTCGAGGAAATCGCCGAGACCACGGGGCTGACGCTCCACCGGATCGAGGGGCTCGGCCAGGATGGCAGCCTCGCGGGCGGGGGCCGGGCCGAGGGCTTCGCCGCCATGCCGGAGGTCATCGCGGAGGTCTTCGAGGCGCTCGATCTCGAGGAGCGCGATATTCTCACCACCCCAGATGGTGGGGCGTTCCTCGTCTTCGTCGAGGAGATCGCGGACGCGCGCCAGCTCCCGCTCGAGGACATCCGCGACCGGGTGACGACGGACTGGGCTGCCGCCGAGCGGCTCGCCGCGGTGGCCGAGGAGGCGCGGACCCTCGCCGAGGGGCTCGCGGGCGAGGCGACGCTCGCTGACCTCGCGGCCGAGCGCGGCCTCGAGCTGACCGAGCACCCGCCCTTCCCGCGCAACGCTCCGCCGGAAGCCCTGCCGGCCGGGCTCGCCGCGGAGCTCTTCGCCGCAGCCGAGGGCGAGGCCGTCGCTGCCCCGCTCGCCTCGGGAGCCGGCGCGATGATCGCTGCGGTCGCCCGGGTCGTCACCCCCGAGCCCGCCGCCCTCGAGGCCGCGACCGGGCAGGTCGACGGGATGCTCCGCCGGCAATATGCCGACGACCAGCGCGCGCTCTTCAGCCGGGCGATCGAGGAGCAGCACCCCCGCCAGATCAACGAGGGCGCGGTCGATCAGGTCTACGACATGCTCGGCGCACAACGGATGGGTCGCTGAGGCCATGCGGATCGAGCCGGGGTTCGACGCCTTCGCGGAGGCACATGCCGCGGGGCGCCCGCAGGTGCTCTCGACACGGCTCGTCGCCGACACCGACACCGCCGTCTCGCTGATGCTCAAGCTGACCGAGGCGGGGCCGGACAGCTTCCTGCTCGAGTCGGTCACGGGCGGCGAGATCCGCGGCCGCTACAGCGTGATCGGGATGGCGCCCGAGCTCGCCTGGCGCTGCCGGGGGGCGCAGGCCGAGATCAACCGCCGCTTTGCCGAGGACCGCGACGCCTTCGAGCCGGAGGCCGAGCCGACCCTCGCCTCGCTCCGTGCGCTGATCGGCGAGAGCCGGATCGAGCTGCCCGAGGGTCTGCCGCCGATGGCGGCCGGGCTCTTCGGCTATCTGGGCTACGACATGATCCGGCTCGTCGAGCGGCTGCCCGAGCCCAATCCGGATCCGCTCGGCCTGCCGGACGCGCTGCTGCTGCGCCCCTCGGTGGTGGCGATCATCGACAATGTGCGCGACACGGTGACCCTCGTGGCACCGGTCTGGCGCGCCGAGGGGGAGGCGCGGGCCGCCTATGACGCAGCGGCCGCCCGGCTCGGCGAGGCGATGGCGCGGCTCGAGGGCGGGGCCCCCGGCGGGCCGCTGCCCGAGGAGGGGCCGCTCCGGGCGCTCGCGCCGCTCTCCAACACGAGCCATGCGCGCTATCTCGAGATGGTGGAGCGGGCCAAGGAGTACATCGCGTCCTGCGTCATCTTCCAGGCGGTGCCGTCCCAGCGCTGGGCCCTGCCGCTCGAGTCGCAGCCCTTCGCACTCTACCGCGCGCTCCGGCGGACCAACCCCTCGCCTTACATGTTCTTCTTCAATCTCGGCGGCTTCCACATCATCGGCGCGAGCCCGGAGATCCTGGTCCGGGTGCGAGGGCGCAAGGTCACGATCCGTCCGATCGCAGGGACGCGGCCGCGCGGCGCGACGTCCGAGGAGGATCGCCGGCTCGAGGCCGAGCTGATCGCCGACGAGAAGGAGCGCGCCGAGCATCTGATGCTGCTCGACCTCGGGCGCAACGATGTGGGCCGGGTGGCCAAGGTCGGAACGGTGACGCCGACCGAGCAGTTCACGGTCGAGCGCTACAGCCACGTGATGCACATCGTCTCGAACGTGGATGGCGAGCTGGCCGAGGGCGAGGACGCGCTTTCCGCGCTGCTCGCAGGTCTGCCGGCGGGCACGGTGTCGGGCGCGCCGAAGATCCGGGCGATGGAGATCATCGACGAGCTCGAGGCGGAGAAGCGCGGCGTCTATGCCGGCGGCGTCGGCTACTTCGCGGCCAACGGCGACATGGACACGTGCATCGCGCTCCGCACCGGGGTGGTGAAGGACGGCACGCTCTATGTCCAGGCGGGCGGCGGTGTGGTCCATGACAGCGTGCCGGAGGCGGAGTTCCAGGAGACCGTCAACAAGGCCCGCGCCCTGATCGCGGCGGCCGAGCGCGCGCGCGACCGCAACTGAGACGCAGGGGGTGTGAGGGCGCCGGCGCGGCCGGAGGCCCCGCCCACCCGGGCAGGCCGGCCACTGGGGGCGCCGTGGCACGCCCCATCGGCCTCCGGCCGCGCCGGGCGTCGGGTGGCTCGCGTCAGCTCGCGTTGATGCGGCGGATCACCGCCGAGAGTGGGGCGAGCTGGGCCGAGCGGCGGTCGCGCTCGAGATGCCATTTCAGCACGCCGGCGAGCATGGCTCGCGTCGGCGGGCCGCTGACGATCAGCTGCCCCTCGCTCTGGGCGTCGGCGGCGGCGCGCTCGAGCGCCTCGTAGACCTCCTCCTCGGTCGCGTCCGCGGCGATGTCGCGGGTCTGCCCGGCATAGGCGACGCCGACGGCCTGGGCCATGTTGAGCCCGGCCTCGAAGCTCGCCGCATCGGGATTGACGAAGGCGAAGCCGTTGCGCTCGAGAACCACGACGACGCTGCGCAGCAGCCGCTCGTCGAGCCCGACGGAGCCCTCTGGCAGGCTCGCGGCGCCGATCGACATCCAGAGCTCGGCCATCTTGCGCTCGACCTGCTCGGCGACCTCGACATCGGACATGTCGGCCCGGAGGAGCGCGTTGGCGTTCTCCGCGCCGTCGCTGATCGGGAACTGCGCCAGCACCTCGTAGCCCGCGAGCTTGGCCTCGGCCGCGAGATCGACATCCGCCTCGGAGCGGGGCGCGATGCCCATCGTGAGCGGCATCGGCAGCGACAGCAGCGTCTCGACCGCCAGCGGGCTCTCGCCGGCATCATTCAGGATCACGGCGATCAGCGGCAGGTCCTCGCGCGGCTCGAAGGGGGCCGCGTTGAGCGTGAGCGCGGGGCCCTGGAGCTGGAAGGCGGGCTCCTCGACCTGGGGCGCCTCGGCAAGCGGGCCCGGCCCCTCGAGCGTCGCGGCGGGTGGCAGGCCGCCGAGCTGGCCGTCGGTCACCGTGGTCTCGAAGGGCTCGGGCGCAGAGAAGCGCCCGTCCTCGGCCGGCTGGCTCGGCTCGAGCGTGCCGCGCACGCTGTCGGCCGAGGGCTGCGGCACCGGGTCGGGCAGGGTCGGGTCGGTCGGCGCGGTGTCCTCGGGCGCGATGGTGGCGACGAGCTCGCCCTCGCTCACCTGCTGCTCGTTGCCGGACGCCGCGGCCACCGGACTGTCCGCCGCGGTCACGGGCGTGGGCTCCGGCTCGAGCTGGACACGGCGCTCCGGGATCGGCGTGGTCACCGACAGCGCAACGATCCCGCCTCCGACGAGCAGGATCCCGAGGATCAGCCCGCCCAGAAACCGCAGCCCGCGCGCACCGCCGCCCGGATAGTCCGCCATGCCCGTTCTCCTTCGCCGCCGTCGCTCGCGGATCCCGCCCGCCGGCTGCCGTCCGCCACCCAACGCGCCGGGACAGCTTGTCGTCCCAAACGCTTGACGCGCTTGCATCCCATGCGGAATCTATATCCGCAAGTCCGGGGTGGCGCCACCCGTCTGACATCTGCGCGGCACGCGGAAGGCCCGGCCCTTCTGCCAAGAATGGGCGCCGGGACGAGCCACCGATGATCCTCCTTCTCGACAACTATGACAGCTTCACCTGGAACCTCGCGCACCGGCTCGGCGAGCAGGGCGCGGCCGTCCGCGTGATCCGCAACGACGCGATCAGCGTGGACGAGGTGCTGGCGCTCCGCCCCGCCGGGATCGTGATCAGCCCGGGGCCCTGCACGCCGGCCGAGGCGGGGATCTCGGTCGATCTCGTGCGCGCCGCGCCGCCGGGGCTGCCGATCCTCGGGGTCTGCCTCGGGCACCAGGCGATCGCCGCCGCCCATGGCGCGCCGGTCGGGCGGTGCCGCGAGGTGATGCACGGCAAGGTCTCGACGATCACCCATGACGGAACCGGCCTCTTCGCCGGGCTCGAGCAGGGGCTGCCGGTCACGCGCTACCACTCGCTCGACGTCGCCGCCGAGGCCCTGCCGCCCGAGCTGCGGGTCACGGCGCGCAGCCAGTCGGGCGTGGTGATGGCGATCGCCCACCGCGCGCGGCCCTGGCACGGGGTGCAGTTCCATCCGGAGTCGATCGCGACCGAGGCCGGCCCGCGGCTGCTCGCCAACTTCCTCGCGCTGCTCGAGCCCGCGGCATGAGCGCCGATCTGCGCGGGCTGATCGGGGCGGCGGCCGACCGTCCGCTGTCCTATGAGGAGGCCGAGCGCGCCTTCTCGATCATTATGGAGGGCCAGGCGAGCCCCGCCCAGATCGGCGGGTTCCTGATGGCGCTCCGCACCCGCGGCGAGGCGGTCGACGAGATCGCCGCCGCAGCCGCCGCGATGCGCGCCCGCGCCACCCGGGTCGCCGCACCCGAGGGCGCGATGGACATCGTCGGCACCGGCGGCGACGGCAAGGGCACGCTCAACATCTCGACCGCCACCGCCTTCGTCGTCGCGGGCTGCGGCGTGCCGGTGGCCAAGCACGGCAACAAGGCGCTCTCCTCCCGCTCCGGGGCGGCGGATGCGCTGACCGAGCTCGGCGTGACCGTGATGGTCCCGGCCGAGACCGCCGAACGCGCGCTCAGCACCTGCGGGATCTGCTTCATGATGGCGCCGATGCACCACTCGGCGATGCGCCATGTCCAGCCGGTGCGCACCGAGCTCGGCACCCGCACGGTCTTCAACATCCTCGGCCCGCTCACCTACCCCGCAGGCGTCAGGCACCAGCTGACGGGCGCCTTCTCCCGCGCCTGGCTCCGCCCGATGGCCGAGACGCTCGCCCGCCTCGGCTCGTCCTCGGCCTGGCTCGTGCACGGCGCGGACGGGACCGACGAGGTCTCGATCGCCGGGCCCACCCATGTGGTCGAGCTCTGCTCGGGCGAGATCATTGAGCGCGAGGTCCACCCCGAGGAGGCGGGCCTGCCTGTCCACCCCTTCGAGGCGATCCTCGGCGGGACCCCTGAGGAGAACGCCGCGGCCTTTCGCGCTGTGATGGACGGTGCGCCGGGCGCCTACGCGGACGCCGTGGTGCTCAACGCCGCCGCCGCGCTCCTGGTGGTCGGCCGGGCGGGCAGCCTCGCCGAGGGCGCCGAGATCGCCGCGGAGAGCCTCGCCTCGGGTGCTGCAAAGGCCAAGCTCGCGGCCCTCGCCCGCGCCACCCGACCCGCCGTTTGATCCCCGCCGCCGGGCGGTCTACTCCTGAGCCGCACGAAGCGAGGGGCATGGCATGACACCACGCGGCTTCTGGTCCTACGCCCGCGGCGACGACGAGCATCTCGACCGCCGCCTCAGCGAGCTGCGCGGGCGCGTGGCCGGCGAGATCTCGACCCTCCTCGGCCGCGATATCGGCATGTTCCAGGACGTCTACGACATCCGCACGGGCGACGACTGGCAGGAGAAGCTCCGCGCCGAGCTCACCGGCGCGAGCTTCATGGTGCCGGTCCTCACGCCCCGCTATTTCGAGCGCCCATGGTGCCGCGAGGAGCTGATGGCCTTCATCCGGCTCGCCGAGGAGGCCGGCCGCCCCGCGCTCCTCTTCCCGATCTATTTCGTGAGGGACCG
>CAYORO010000123.1:0-10650 GCA_964406355.1 uncultured Limibaculum sp. | reverse complement strand
TCTTCCGGCGCGACCACATGCCGATCGACGTGATCATCAGCCCCGAGACCGAGGTCGCGCGCGTCACCCTGCGACGGCTGACCGCCAACGCGGCCTTCGACATCGAGCCGTTTCTGAAAGGGCGCGTCGAGTTCCTCGGGCTCCATCTCGAGGGGAGCTGCCCGGTGGTCAACACGCCCCTCGGCCAGCTCTCGGAGCTCTTCTCGACGCTCCGCGCGATCGTGGTGGCGGTGCGGCGCGAGGGCAAGATCTGGGTCGCGAGCCGGGAGGACCAGCTCCTGCCGGGCGACGACATCTATCTGGTCGCCGCCAAGGAGGACGTCGCGCGCACCTATTCGATCTTCGGGCGGGAGAACATGACGCCCGAGCGTGTGCTCGTCGTCGGCGCGGGCAATGTCGGGCTGCGCGTCGCGCAACAGATCGAGGCCGCGGGCAATCTTCGCGCCAAGATGATCGAGATCAACCGCGAGCGGGCCGAGCGGGCGGCCGATGTGCTCGAGCGCACGATCGTGCTCAATGGCGATGCGCTCGACACCGAGCTGCTCGCCGAGGCGGGCGCGGGCGAGGCCGACGCGATCGTCGCCGTCACCGACGACGACCGGACCAACCTGCTGGCCTGCGCGCTCGCCCGCCAGGCCGGCTGCCCGATCTCGATCTCGCTCGCCAAGGACAACGCCTTCTACAGCATCGCCGAGCCGCTCGGGGTCAACGCGATGATCAACCCGCGCGCCACCACGGTCTCGGGGATCCTGCGCCATGTCCGCCGCGGCAAGGTGCGCGCGGTCTACTCGATCGGCCGGGGCGAGGGCGAGGTGATCGAGGCGCAGGTGATGGCGACCTCGCCGATCGCCGGCAAGCGCCTGCGCGACATCAACCTGCCGAGGGGCTCGATCGTCGGCGCGGTCTTGCGCGGCGACACGCTGATCATGCCGAACGGGGATCTGATGATCGAGGTCGGCGATCTGATGGTGCTGTTCGCCGTCTTCCAGGCGGTGAAGCAGGTGGAGCAGATGTTCCGCGTCAGCATGGACTTCTTCTGAGCCATGGGGTCCGGGCGGATCCCCGTCCTGGCGTTGGTGATCGGCATCGTCGGCGCCGCGATGGTGATCCCGGCGGCGCTCGCGGCGACCGAGGAGAACTGGCGCGAGGCCCGGGTCTTTCTCCAGTGCGGCGCCTTCACGGTGGCGATCGCGGCGATCCTCGGCTTCGCGCTCGCGACCCGGGGCTATGGCGGCAGCACCCGGCGCGAGCTCGGGCTGCTGTTTCTCTCCTGGATCGTCGCGCCGATCTTCGCCGCGCTGCCGCTGATGGTGCTGACGCCCGCGATCGGCGAGGAGGGGGCAGTCTTCGAGATGGTGGCGGCCTTCACCACCACGGGTGGCACGACCTATGGCGATCTCTCGGCGGTGCCGCGCGCGATCCATCTCTGGCGCGCCACGGTCGGATGGCTGGGTGGGCTGCTCACCCTTATGGCGGCCTATGTGGCGCTGGCGCCGCGCCGGCTCGGCGGATTCGAGATCGAGGCGGCCACCTGGCGCATGCAGGCGCGCGACGTCTCGGTCGGCGGCATCGGCGCGGGGCTGCCGCCGCTCGAGGCGCGGGTGGCGCGCGCGGCGCGGGTGATCCTGCCGATCTATGCCGGGCTGACGGCGATCCTGGCGCTCCTGCTCGGGGCGACGGGGCAGGGCGATCTCGAGGCCTTCGCCCATGCGATGGCGATCCTCTCGACATCCGGCATCTCGCCCGACCCGAAGGGCCTGGCCGGCGCGCCCAATGTGCCCGCCGAGGCGATCGCGGCGCTCTTTCTCTGCCTTGCGGCCAGCCGCCGGCTCTATGCAGACGCTGCCGAGGTCGGCAGCCGCCCCCGCATCGGCCGCGATCCGGAGCTCCTGATGATGGCGGGGCTCGTCCTCGCCGTGAGCTTCACGCTGGTGGCGCGGCACTGGATCGGCGCGCTCACGCTCGACCGCCCGGCCGAGGGCCTCAGCATCATCGGTGCCGCCTGGGGCGGGTTCTTCACCGCGCTCTCGTTCCTCACCACCACCGGGTTTGTCTCGGGCTACTGGGAGACGGCGCGCGACTGGTCGGGCTGGGCCAATCCAGGGCTGATCCTGCTGGCGCTCGCCGCGATCGGCGGCGGGGCTGCGACCACCGCGGGCGGGATCAAGCTCATCCGCGCCTATGCGCTGCTCCGCCACGGGGTGCGCGAGGTCGAGCGCATCGCCCAGCCCCACAGCGTGATCGGGATCGGCGCCGGCACCCGCAACCTGATCCGCGAAGGCCCGGCGATCGTCTGGTCCTTCATCATGCTGTTCATCTTCGCGATCGTGGTGGCTCTCTTGGCGCTCACCGCCCTCGGGCTCGACTTCGAGCGGGCGCTCATCGCGAGCATCGCCTCGATCGCCAATACGGGGCCGGCCTATCCGCTGGTCGCCGAGAAGCCCGAGGGCTTTGCCGGGCTCGACACCCCCCAGCGCGCGGTCCTCGCGCTTCTGATGATCGTCGGCCGGATCGAGACTTTTGCGGTCATCGCGCTCTTCAATCCCGACGCTTGGCGACGCCGGCGCGCGCGATAGGTCTGGAAAATCGGGCGGCGACACCCCACAGTACTTGGGCGGCGGGTCGGTCGGCCCTGCGCCAATGGCTGATAAACAGGTGATAACAGATGGCCAGCGAAAAACAGCAGAACCTACAAGACGCGTTTCTCAATCACATTCGGAAAAGCAAGATCCCGGTCACGGTTTTTCTTGTGAACGGTGTCAAGTTGCAGGGCGTGATTACCTCCTTCGACAATTTCTGTATCCTGTTGCGGCGGGATGGGCAGTCGCAGCTGGTCTACAAGCATGCGGTGTCGACGATTATGCCGGCGCAGCAGTTCAGCCTCTATGACGGCAACGGCGAGGGCCAGTGACGGAAGCCACCTCTTGACGCAAGCACGCGTCCTCCATCCCGATCTCCGCGGCGGGCCAGAGCCGGCCGCGGCGCTCTCAGAGACGGTCAGCCTCGCCGCCGCGCTCGACATCGAGGTCTCGGCCTCGGCCGTCGTGCCGGTGGTCCAGCCCGTGCCCGCAACGCTGATCGGGCCCGGCAAGGTCGCCGAGATCGCCGACACGGTGGGTGCGGCTGGCGACGAGCTCGTCATCGTCAACGGCCAGCTCTCGCCGGTGCAGCAGCGCAATCTCGAGCGCGCCTGGAAGGCCAAGGTGCTCGACCGCACGGGGCTCATCCTCGAGATCTTCGGCGCCCGGGCACAGACCCGCGAGGGCGTGCTGCAGGTCGAGCTCGCGCATCTCTCATATCAGAAATCGCGGCTCGTGCGCTCCTGGACGCATCTTGAGCGCCAGCGCGGCGGGACGGGCTTCATGGGCGGCCCGGGCGAGCGCCAGATCGAGAGCGACCGCCGTCAGCTCGACGAGCGGATCGCGCGGCTGCGCCGCCAGCTCGAGAAGGTGGTGCAAACCCGGGCACTCCACCGCCAGAAACGGAAACGCGTCCCCGACCCGGTGGTGGCGCTCGTCGGCTACACCAATGCGGGGAAATCGACGCTCTTCAACCGGTTGGCGGGCGCGGCTGTGATGGCCGAGGACATGCTCTTCGCCACGCTCGACCCGACGATGCGGCGGATCACGCTGCCATCGGGGCGCCCGGCGATCCTGTCCGACACGGTGGGGTTCATCTCGGATCTGCCGATCGAGCTGATCGCGGCCTTCCGCGCGACCCTCGAGGAGGTGCTGGAGGCCGATCTCGTGGTCCATGTCCGGGATGTCTCGAGCCCGATGGCCGAAGCGCAGGCCGAAGACGTGCTCCGGGTACTCGACCAGCTCGGCCTCGGTGAGGACCGGCTCACGACGATGATCGAGGCGCGCAACAAGATCGATCTCCTCGGCCCCGAGGCGGCGGCCGATGCCCGGGCGCTGGCGGCGCGCGAGGATCATGTGGTGGCGCTCTCGGCGGCGACGGGCGAGGGCATGGCGCCGCTCCTCGCCGAAATCGAGGCGCGGCTCTATCCGCGGCGGATGCTCTTCGAGTTCGCGCTCGGCCATGGCGAGGGGCGCGCGGTGTCCTGGCTCTACGAGCACAGCGCGGTGCGCGCGCGCGAGGACGAACCCGAAGCGGTGCTGATCACCGCCGAGATGACTGAGCGCGAGTTCTACCAGTTCGAGAAGGCGTTCGGGGCCCGGGTGTCGGTGATTCGACGGATGCGCCACGCCGCGCAGTGACGGGGTGCATAAATTACTTAACATAATATTTCTTCCCGGACTGATTCTGGACCGGAACCAGCGACCCACCCGGCCGAAAAAAGGCCGCCGGTGCGGGGGCACACGGCGGCCAGAGATGCGAGCAGGCGCTTGGGCAGTGAGACACCGGCACGGGTCGGGGGGTGCGCCGGGGGATGGCCCTCACGCCGCCGCAGGGGCGACTGGAGAGAGACAGACAGATCGGCTCAGAGGAGCCCGGGCACCACGAACCCGGCGAAGACGAGCCCGCCGATCAGCGCGAGCGCCGCGGCATCAGCGAGCGCTTCGCGCGGGGCGGTGATGAGGAAGGCACGGGCAGAACGGATGGCGGTCATGGCGGGCTCCGGGCAATGGCGTGGGCATCAGCAGCGCTGATCCGATGCCTTGTGTTCTACATTAGTTCTGGAAAAAAGCAAGAACATTTTTTGTACAAACCGGAACATCTCGCGAAGCGGCGCCCCCCATGCGCGCGCTCAGCCGCTCTTCAGCAGCCGCACCGAGCGGTCGCGCTCCATGAGATAGAGGAGCGTTCTCAGCGCCTTGCCGCGCTCGCCGGCAAGCTCGGGATCCTGCGCGAGGACGAGCCGGGCGGCGTCTCGGGCGCGCTCCATCAGCCGCGCGTCGCGCTCGAGATCGGCCACGCGAAACCGCGGCAGACCCGATTGGACATGGCCGAGCAGGTCGCCCGCGCCGCGGATCCGCAGATCCTCCTCGGCGATTCGGAACCCGTCCTCGGTCTCGCGCATCACCTGGAGGCGTGCCCGCGCCGTCTCGCCGATCCCCGGCGGCGAGAGCAGCAGGCAGGCCGAGCGGCCGGTCCCACGCCCGACGCGCCCGCGGAGCTGGTGGAGCTGGGCGAGGCCGAAAAGGTCCGCCTGCTCGATCACCATGATCGTCGCCTCGGGCACATCGACGCCGACCTCGATCACGGTGGTGGCCACCAGCACCTGCGCCCGCCCCTCGGCGAAAGCCGCCATCGCCGCGTCGCGGATCTCTGAGGGCATCTGGCCATGCACCAGCGCGACGCGTGCCTCCCCGAGCGCCTCGGCGAGCGCGCGGTGGCGGCTCTCGGCCGAGACGAGCGGCGCGGTGTCGCTGTCCTCGACCGCCGGGCACACCCAATAGGCCCTCTGCCCCGCATCGATCGCTGCCCGGAGCCGCGTCACCACCTCGGCATAGCGCTCCTGGCTCACCAGCGCCGTCTCGACCGGCTGGCGCCCGGGCGGCTTCTCGTCGAGCACCGAGATGTCGAGATCGCCGTAGCCCGCCAGCGCCAGCGTTCGCGGGATCGGCGTCGCGGTCATCACCAGAACATCGGCACCTGCCGGCGCCTTCTCGGTCAGCTCCATGCGCTGGCGGACGCCGAAGCGGTGCTGCTCGTCGATCACCACGAGGCGGAGATCGGCGAAGGCGACATCGGGCGAGAGCAGCGCATGGGTGCCGATGGCGATCTGCGCGCGTCCGTCGGCCACCGCCTCGCGCGCCGCACGCCGGGTCTCGGCCCGGTCGCGCCCGGTGAGGAGCGAGACATGCACGCCGGTCGCCTCGGCCAGCCGCGCAAGCCCGCGGGCATGCTGGCGCGCGAGGAGCTCGGTCGGGGCCATCAGCGCGCCCTGCCCGCCCGCCTCGACCGCGGCCAGCAGCGCCATCGCCGCGACCCAGGTCTTGCCGGCGCCCACATCGCCCTGGAGGAGCCTGAGCATCCGCGTCTCGGCGCCCATATCGGCGAGGATCTCGTCGAGCGCGCGCGCCTGGGCGCCGGTCGGCGGAAACCCGAACGCTTTGGCCGCTTTCGCCCGCAGCCGCCCGTCGCCAAGGGTCGCCCGCCCCTGGCCGCGCCGCATATGCGCTCGGGCGAGTTGCAGCGCGAGCTGGTGCGACAGCAGCTCGTCATAGGCGAGACGCGCGCGGGCGGGCGTGTCAGCCGAGGCGCTCTCCGGCCGGTGCACCGCCGCCAGCGCTGCCGCGAAGCCGGGCCAGCCGCGCTCAGCGAGCAGGTCGGGCTCGGTCCACTCCGCGAGAACCGGCAGCCGGGCGAGGGCGGCCTCAACGGCCTTCGCGACCGCGCGCTGGGTCAGCCCCTCGGTCAGCGGATAGACCGGCTCGAAGGGCGGCAGGCGGTCGGCCTCATCCGGCGCGAGCACATGGTCGGGATGGGGCATCTGCCAGCGCCCGTCGAAGAGCTCGAGCCTGCCCGAGATCACGCGCGCCTCGCCTTCGGGATAGAGCTGGCGCATCCACTCGGCATTGGTGCGGAAATGCAGGATCTCGATCACGCCGCCCACCGCCTCGGCCACCACCTTATAGGGCTGGGCCTTCGTCCGCCCCGGCCGGTGTTCGCCGAAAGTCACCGCGAGCGTGACGACGCTTTTCGGCTCCGCGCCGGCCAGGCTCTCGCGAAGGCGCCGGTCGACGAACCGCTCGGGGATCAGGAAGACGAGATCCCGCACTCGCTCGACCCCGAGACGCGCCAATAGCGCCGCGGTCTTCGGGCCCACGCCCGGCAGCCCCTCGACGGCGGCAAAGAGCGGATAGAGGATCTCGGGCCGGGCCATGGCCGCCTCATGGCGGGCGCCGCGGGCCCCGTCAACGGCCTCGGCGGCCGCGACCGCGCTCCTTCAGGTGCCCGGGCCTGCGATGGGACGCCGGCCTCTTCAGCGCTCCGGCCCGATCGTCGAGAGGGCCGCGGCCGCCGGCCGATGGGGGGCGCCATCCCCTGCCCCGCGGCGCAGCGTGCGCCCGGGCGGGCGGGGCCGGTGGCCGCGGCCCGTCACCGGCGTGCGGCCATCAGCCCGTCACATCCCCGATCAGCGCGAGCCACTCCTCTTCCGTCAGCGTCTCGACGCCGAGCTCCGCGGCCTTTTTGAGCTTGGAGCCCGCCCCCGGCCCCGCCACGAGGATGTCGGTCTTGGCCGAGACCGAGCCCGACACTTTCGCCCCCAGCGCCTCCGCCCGCGCCTTCGCCTCGTCCCGGCTCAACCGCTCGAGCTTGCCCGTGAACACCACCGTCTTGCCCGCCACGGGACTGTCCGACGCCGCCTGCGCCTCTGCCGCTGCCGGCGTCACCTCCTGCAAGAGGCGCTCGAGCGCGGCCTGATTCTGCTCATCGGCGAAGAAGTCGAGCACCGCCTGCGCCAACACCTCGCCGACCCCGTCGATCCCGAGGAGCTCTGCCCGCGCTGCGTCGTCCTCGGCGGCCCGACCCATCGCCTCGGCAAAGTCCTCCCAGGTCCCGTAATGCCGCGCGAAGAGCTTGCCCGTCGTCTCGCCCACATGGCGGATGCCGAGCGCGAAGATGAAGCGGTGGAGCTCCGGCGCCCGCCTGGCCTCGATCGCCGCGAGCAGGTTCTCCACCGATCTCGCATTGGTCGCCCGGCCCTTTGCGTCGCGGCGCATGAGCGCCTCGGCCTTCTCCTTCAGGCGGAAGATGTCGGCCGGCTCGGCGATCAACCCCTGCTCGTGGAACGCCTCGACCTGCTTGGTCCCGAGCCCCTCGATATCCAGCGCCGCGCGGCTGACGAAGTGCTTCAGCCGCTCCACCACCTGCGCCGCACAGATCAGCCCGCCCGTGCAGCGGCGCACCGCCTCGCCGGGCGCGCGCGGCGCCGGGCTCCCGCAGATCGGACAGCGCTCGGGAAAGACGAACGGCTCCGCCCCGGCCGGTCGGCGCGAGATATCGACATCGATCACCTTGGGGATCACATCGCCTGCCCGGTAGACCGTCACCGTGTCGCCGACGCGCAGGTCCCTGCCCTCGCGGATCGGCGCGCCGTCGGCCCCGCGCCCGGCGATGTAATCCTCGTTGTGGAGCGTCGCGTTGGAGACGACGACCCCGCCGACCGTCACCGGCCGGAGCCGCGCCACCGGCGAGAGCGCGCCGGTGCGGCCCACCTGGATGTCGATGCCCTCGAGGATCGTGGTCGCCGTCTCGGCCGGGAACTTGTGCGCGATCGCCCAGCGCGGCGTCGTCGAGCGGGTGCCGAGGCGGCGCTGCCAGTCGAGCCGGTCGACCTTGTAGACGACGCCGTCGATGTCATAGCCGAGATCGGCCCGGCGGGCCTCGATCCGGGCATGGTGGGCGAGCAACTCGTCGAGCCCGGTGCAGCGGGCGGCACGCGGATTGACCGGCAGGCCCCAGCCCTCGAAGGCCGCCAGCATGCCCGACTGGGTCTCGGCTGGCAGCTCCGAGATCTCCCCCCAGCCATAGGCGAAAAAGCGCAGCGGTCGGGCGGCGGTGATCTGCGGGTCGAGCTGGCGCAGAGACCCAGCGGCCGCATTACGCGGATTTGCGAATGTTTTTCCGCCGGTTGCGACCTGCTTCTCATTCAGCGCCTCAAAATCGGCATGGTGCATATAGACCTCGCCGCGGATCTCCACGACCGCTGGTGGCGCACCCGTTAGTCGATCCGGAATATCAGATATTGTGTAAGCATTTGCGGTCACATTTTCACCTTCGATCCCATCCCCTCGGGTCGCGGCCTCGACCAGCCGGCCGGCCTCGTAACGGAGCGCAAGCGACAAGCCGTCTATCTTCGGTTCAGCCACAAAAACAATGGGATCATCATCTAAGCTGAGAAATCGCTTTAAGCCGTCGGTGAACCGCTCCACATCCTCCCGGTGGAAGGCGTTCTCGAGCGAGAGCATCGGCACGCGGTGGCGCACCTTCTGGAAACCAGCTGCGGCCGGCGCCCCCACCTGTCGGGTCGGGCTGTCGGGCCGCACGAGATCGGGAAAGCGCGCCTCGAGCGCCCTCAGCCGCAGCTTCAGCGCATCGTATTCGGCGTCGCTGATCTCGGGCGCGTCCTCGCCGTGATAGAGGCGGTTGTGCCGCGTGAGCGCCTCAGACAGGCGGCCGATCTCGGCCTGGGCCGCCTCGCGGCTCAGCTCGTCGATATCGGTTGCGCTGTCCATCCAAGCCCGATCCGTCTCCCACCGTCACGACCGGCGTAGCGCGGAGCGGGCAGCGCCGCAACGGCGCCAAGGCGGCCAGCGTTGAGGGGGGATGCCCCGGACCGGCCGGGGCATCAGCGCATCAGGGCATCACTGGGTGAGCTCGAAGCTCTCGATGCCGAGGGCAGCGCCGCCGCCGGTCATGCCCGCAACGCTGATCGGCTGGAGGCTGAACGAGTTGGCCCCGCCGCCGACCAGGATCTTGGCGCCCACGCCCGCGCCGATCGCGATGTCGGCGCCGGTGCCGACATAGGTCCCCGCGAGCGAGCCGGGCTCGAAGGCGGTGTCGGTCGGGGCCAGCACGGTCCAGACGATCGTGAAGTTGCGCTTCACCGACAGATCGATGCCGATCTTGGTGATCTTGCCCGCATAGGGCTCCGGGTCGGCCGCGGCCGGATTGAAGGCGCAGTCGAACTCCTGCGTCGTGTAGACGACGACGTTGCTCACATCGGTCAGGTTGCAGGTCAGGACCCCGATCTCGACACCCGACTGGGCGGCGGCCGGACCGGCGAGCAGGGCTGCGGTGAGGGCGAAGGGGGCAAGGCGGGACATCATAGGTCGCTCTCCGATGGCTGGTGCGCCCGACCGGCGGGACAGTCCCGTCGGGCCGGGGTGGGCGCGGCGGATGGTATGCGCCCTGCCCCGAGCCCACAATGCGCACATGTCAATCGAAGCGAACGGCCTCAATCGATCCGGATGTCCTCGACGTCGAGGGCCTCCTCGGACTGGAGCGGGCGCTGGATCTGGCCGGCCGGCACCTCCCTCTCGGAGACAAGCGCGAAAAGGACGGTGAGCGGGTTGCCGTAGCCGCCGACGGCGCGGGCGCGGGCCCACTCGGCCTTGAGCCTGGCGCGGCTCTGGCTGACGGCGTTGTCGCCGCCGCGGGCCTCGGCCTCGGGGACGATGGCAAGCGTGACGGTGGCGACCGCGAGGGCCGCGAGGATGGCTTTCATGGGGTCTCTCCAGCATGGGCGCGGCCGGGGCCGCGGATCTGCCGGAGAGGTGGGAACGGGCCCCGCGAGACCCCATCATGGCGCGGTCAAGCCTCGGCGGGGCGACGCCGGGTCGATGTTGACGTGCGCGAGAGCCTAGGCGGCATCCCCCTGGGCGTCGGCGCGGCTCTTGCCGGCCACGTCGCGCGCGAGCGCTGCGGCCATGAAGGCGTCGAGATCACCGTCGAGCACCTTCTGCGTGTCGGAGGTCTCGACGCCGGTCCGCAGATCCTTCACCAGCTTGTAGGGGTCGAGCACGTAGTTGCGCATCTGCTGGCCGAAGCCGATCTCGCCCTTGGCGTCATGGGCGTCCTGGATCGCCTGGGTGCGCTTCTTCATCTCGATCTCATAGAGCTTCGAGCGGAGCGACTGCATGGCGATCGCGCGGTTCTGGTGCTGCGACTTCTCGGAGGAGGTGACCACGATGCCGGTCGGCAGATGGGTGATGCGCACCGCCGAGTCGGTCGTGT
>CAYORO010000122.1:0-10657 GCA_964406355.1 uncultured Limibaculum sp. | reverse complement strand
TCCCCCTATCCGACCTTGCTCCCGGTGGGGCTTGCCGTGCCGCCGCTGTCGCCAGCCGCGCGGTGCGCTCTTACCGCACCGTTTCACCCTTGCCGGCCCGCGGTCGCCCACGTCCCGGCGGTCTGATCTCTGTGGCGCTTTCCCTCGGGCCCGAAGGCCCGGCCGGGCGTTACCCGGCACCGTGTCTCCGTGGAGCCCGGACTTTCCTCACGTTCGGGCCGAGGCGACCCGCCCGCGCGGCCATCCGGCCATCCGCAGCGCCCCTGCTATGGGCGCGGCGGCATTCCGCGTCAACCACAGGCGGCCGGTCGCGCCGGCCATCGCGCCGCAAGCCGCTCGAGCGCGGCGAGCCCCGCCGCGGTGGGCGCCTCCACCTCCGCGGGCCGGAAGCGTCGCGCAAAGGCCCGCCAGACATCGAGCGCCGCCGCGTCCCAGCCGCCGGAGACGGCAAGCGGATAGCCGAACTCGCGCGCCGCCTGCCGAAAGCGCACAGGGTCCACATCCGCCACCGGGCCCGCGCCGCCGCCACCGGGGCGCCGGGCGGGCGGGTGGGTGCCCCCCGGGCTCGGGGGCGCGGGCCCGGCGCTCGCAGGGGAGAAATACCAGATCGCCAGCCCCGCGAGCGCGAGCCGCCGCCAGTCGAAGCGCGGGCCCGGATCGATCTTCCGCCCCGGCGCCACGCACGCATGGCCCACCACCCGTTCCGGCGGAACATCCCATCCGGCCATCGCCGTCCCGAGCACGGCCTCGAGTGCCGCCATCTGCGGCTCGGGAAACGGATGCGCCTCCGACCCCGTCCCGGGATTGGCAAGCTCGATTCCGATCGAGCGGGAGTTCACGTCCTCAACCCCGCCCCAGCCCGCCACGCCCGCATGCCAGGCCCGCAACGCCTCGTCGACGAGCCGCCAGACCCGCCCGTCCTCGGCGATCAACCAATGCGCGCTCACCTCGGCCGCTGGATCGCAGAGCCGCGCAAGCGCGGCGTCCGCGCTCTCCATCCCCGTGTAATGCAGCACCACCATATCCGGCACCTCGCGCCCGCGCCGCGCGCCGTGGTTGGGCGACGGGTGCTCGACCGCCCCAGGCCCCGCAGACCGCACGGGCCGCATTGCCACCTCAGCAGTCGGGGACGATATCCGAGGGCTCGCCCGCGGCCGCATCGGCCATCCTGTGGTCCATCGAGAGCGCCGGCCGCTCACAGCCCGCGTCGCCGACGATCTTCGCCGGGATCCCGGCCACCGTCTTGCAGCGCGGCACGTCCTTCAGCACCACCGAGCCCGCGGCGATCCGCGAGCAGTCGCCCACCCGGATGTTCCCGAGCACCTTGGCGCCCGCGCCGATCAGCACGCCCGAGCCGATCTTGGGGTGACGGTCGCCGCCCTCCTTGCCGGTCCCGCCGAGCGTCACCGAATGCAGCATCGAGACATCGTTGCCCACCACCGCGGTCTCGCCGATCACGATCGAATGGGCATGGTCGATCATGATCCCGCAGCCGACCCGCGCCCCGGGATGGATGTCGACGCCGAAGACCTCGGAACAGCGCATCTGCAGGAAGAGCGCCATGTCGCGCCGCCCGGTCGTCCACATCCAGTGCGCCAGGCGATAGCCCTGGAGCGCCAGAAACCCCTTGAAGTACAGGAGCGGCTGGATCATGCGATCGCAGGCCGGATCCCGCTCGAACACCGCCATCGTGTCGGCCTGCGCGGCCTCGCCCATCGCTCGGTTCTCGGCATAGGCGCGGTCGGCCATCTCCCGCATCAGCAGCGGCGACATCTCGGGGCTCGAGAGCTTTTGCGCCAGCCGATAGGAGAGCGCCGCCTCGAAGCTCGGATGATGCAGGATCACCGAATGCGCCATGCTCGCCATGAACGGCTCCGAGGCGGCGAGCTGTTCGCCCTCGGACCGCATCCGCACCCAGACCGGATCGGCAGCGCCCGCGGCTGCGTGTGCCAAGCTCGGCGCCAGGCTGGTTGTCCGTGGGTCGATCGGTGTTTCGATGCTCATCCGCACCTCCAGGGCTTGTCGAGCGTTCCAGCACCGACAAACTAGGGGCTCCGGAGGGGCAATGCCAATGACCGATCGCGATGACCCTTATGACGGGCCGATGTCGGATGCCGCGATCGCCGCGCTGCGCGACCGCCTCCTCGCCGAACGCGCGGCGCTGCTCGGCGCCGAAGACCGCACCGCGGAGGACCGCGCGCCGGTCGAGCTCGACCAGCAGGCGGTCGGGCGGCTCTCCCGCATGGACGCCCTGCAGGTGCAGGCGATGGCCGCCGCACAGTCGCGGCGCCGCGCGGCCCGGCTGCGCATGATCGACGCGGCGCTCACGCGGATCACAGCGGGCGAGTTCGGCTGGTGCGAGCGCTGCGGCGAGGCGATCGACACGCGCCGGCTCGAGCTCGACCCGGCGGCCCCGCTCTGCCTCGATTGCGCCCGCGGCTGATGGCGCGCGTCTCGGGAGCGCCCGTCTCGGGAGCGCCGCGTCCGCCGTCCGGCAGGTGGAGAGGTCACGCGCGCGGCGGGCGGCCCCTGTTGCGCCGGTGGCCGCCGGGACCGGTGGCCACCGGTGTCCCCGATCGCCGCGCGCCGCGCGCATGACCGGCACACTGGCGAGCCGCCCGACGCGGCGCCTCCGAGGTGGCCTGTCAGCGGCCGAGGATCGGAAACGTCACCCCGAGCGCCCAAGCGAAGGCGGCGGCGTTGGCGAGTGCGGCCACCGCCGGTTGCCCGGTCGCCCGCGACACCCAGGCGCCAAACAGCCCGTAGAGCAGGAAAAACAGCAGCACCACGGGCAGAATGATCACGAGGAAGAAGAGGTCTCCCGGCCGCAGCGCCACGGCGATGCCGAGAGAGGCGAGGAACAGCACTTTCGTCATGGCACCGGCACCCCTCGGCGCTGCCGGCCGCGCCACCAGCCAGCCATCGGCCAGCATGTAGGGCAGGATCCCCGCCAGCAGCGCGAGCATCAGCAGCGCCCGGTTTGCCGTCGGCCAATAGGACGCGACATGGGCATCGAGTGCTGCGACCATCGCACCGACGCTGTAGAGCGCCACCGCGGCCGCCACGGCGAGCACCGCGCCGCCCCGCTCGACCCGTATCGGGAGCCGACCAGCGAGCCGGAGCCCCGCAGCGATCAGCAGCCCGTAGAGCGCGAAATGCAGCGTCAGGTAGTCGGCCAGCAACACGGGCAACCAGCCCGTCGGCACCGGCCAGAGCAGCAGCGGCGTGGCCACAGCCGGCACCACGGCAATCGCCAAGAGCCCGCCCCAACCGAGCCCCGCGCCCGCGGCAGGCTCGGTCAGCCGCGGCAGCAGGGCCGCGAGCGGCCAGCCGAGCGCCACGATCCCCGCGACGAGGAGCAGCACCCAGGGCCCGCGCACATCGGGTCGGAAGGCGCTTTCGCGCCCGAACACGGCATCGAGCCAGGAGGCCGCCTCGACCAGGCTTTCCGGGCTGTAGAGCACACCGACATGCTCGGTGCTATCGGCGAGGACAAGCCGGCGGCCCGTCCCCTCGGCCAAGCTGCCATACGTCCGCTCGGGCCGGACCGCCTCCGATGCCGCTCCGGTCGTGCGTGCGACGATCTCCAGCCCGGCCTCGTTGAGCCGCCCCTCCCACGCGCCGTTGACGATCAGGAGATTGCGCGGCGCGGTCGGCGTGGCGGCCTCGGTGTAGAGCGACACGGCGATCGTGGCCGCGATCTCCGGGTCGGCGACCGCGTGGCGCACCACGAGGTCCGAGGCCATCGAATGCCCGAGCAGCGCGACGCGCCCGTCGCCCCGCGCGCGCCCCTCGGCCACCACGGCCGCGAGCGTCTCGTCGAGATCGGCCAGCCGCTCGGGGATGTCGCTGCCGGCCCAGGGCTCGGGATGGGCGCCGTGCCCCGGAAAATCGAGATTGAGCACCGTATAGCCCGCCCGCGCGAGCGTGACCGCGAAGGGCTCCATCAGCTGGCGCGACCCGGCGAGCCCATGCGCCACCACCACCGCGGGCCCGGGCGGCGCCCCGTCGGGCGCGAGCAGCGTCACCGGCGCCCCGCCGACCGCGATCTCCTCGACCGCGAGCCCCACCTCCGATTGCCCAAGGCGCCAGGCCGACACCAGGATTGCCGCGACGGCCAAGGCCGCCACCGCCAGGCGCGCCGGGGTCACCTGCTCACCCCGCGATCGCCGCGAGCACCCAGGCGGCCGCTGCCATCTGCGCGAAGTTGATCGCGACCGAACCCCGGTGCAGCCAGTCGAACCGCGCGGCCGAGCCCTCGCCCGCGAGCTGGCGGTCTCGCGCCCGGTTGATCGCCGGCATCAGCACCTCGCGCGCCACGACCGCCGCGGCCGCAACCGCGGCCATCACGAGCCACGGGCCAGCGCCCCCCGCCGCGAGCGCAAGGGCAGCGAGCGCCGCCACCCCGAGGACGAAGAGATAGTACCAGGGGAAGACCGCGCGGATGAACGGCCCCGCTGTCTCGGCCGGCAGCTTGATGAAGACGAGCGGCGCGAAGAGAAACGAGAACGCCACCATCCCGCCGAGCAGCACCGCCGCCGCATAGAGGCCGACGAGCTCAAGCACCGCCCGCCTCCCGCTTGGCCCCCGGTTTCGTCGCGTGGCCGATGTAGAGGATCATCGTCCCCGGATGCCGGCCGAAGGTCGGATCGCCGCGCCGGTCGATCCCCGTCGGCCCCAGTCCGGTGAACGGCCCCGCCTCGAGCCCGGCCGCCGCCAGATGCCCGCGCAACTCCGACGGCCGGATGAACATCGCCGGATCATGCGTCCCCCGCGGCAGCAGCCCGATCACCCGCTCGGCCATCGTCACCACCGCAAAGGCCGCCAGCGGATTGCGGTTGATCGTGTCGAAGAGGAACACACCCCCCGGCGCCAGCACGCGCGCCACCTCGCGGATCACCCTTGGCAGGTCCGCCACATGCTCCAGCACATCGACGCACACCACCGCATCGAACGCCCCGTCCTCGTAGGGCAGCGCCTCGCCCACGCCGACGTCATAAGCGATCTCCCGCCCGGTCTCGGTGGCATGGGCGCGCGCCGCCGTCACCGCCTTCTCGGCCGGGTCGATCCCGGTCACCCGCGCGCCGCGATCGTCGAGCGCCTCGGCCATGAAGCCGCCCGCACAGCCGAGATCGAGCACGCGCTTGCCCTGCCAGTCGATCAGCCCGTCGAAATGGCGCATCCGCCCCGGCACCATGTTCTTGAGCGCGCGCACCCAGCGGGTCTGCCCGTCCCACCAGCCATCGGCGGCGGTGTCATAGATCGTCAGGTCGTTCTTCTCGCGGATCGTCCCGTCGGGCATGGCGCGCCTCCTCTGGTCGAGCGGCGAGATAGCGCGCGCCGGGCTCCCTGCTAGCCGTCACCGAGGAGGGTGACGGGATAGAGCTTGATGCCGCGGTTCCGCGGACCCTTGATGCGGGCGTGCTTGCAGGCTTTCGCGAGCCGGTCCGACATGAAGGTTGCCTCGCGGATTTGACGCTCCTTCCACAGATCGGCGCCCTGCCGCGCTTCGAGGCCGAAGAGCGCCACGCCGCTGTGCGGCAGATTAACAGCCCAGCGCTGTCCGCGCGGATCGAGGCCGGTCGACGCCTCGTGCTCCAGCGTGTCCTTCACCCCGGCGATGTTGAGGAAGAAGAACTGCCCGGCGACCGGTGTCTCACAGTCGGTGTCGTAGATCACCCGCTCGACAAAGCGCGTGTTCACGATCTCGAACCGCTCCAGGATCTCGCGGAACCGCGCCGAGACCATGGGGAGGGCTCCCTCTATCCTGAAAACGTCGGGCAGCGACGCCTTTGCTCTATGACCGAGGAAAAACGGCTCCGGAAACAGCTCGGGCTCGACCACTTCATAGCGCTTGAGTGGGTGCTTCACGTTGTCCACAAAGAACGCACTTGCTTCTCGAGTTTCCGTTTCAAAACCGACTTTCGATATGAAAGCGGGGTTCATCTCGCAGTCGGTGAACCAGATCTCGGACTGCGTCATCAGTTCATCACTTGCAGGCGGAATTCGAGCGTGGTCGGGCGATCCTCACGCGGGGCGGCGTCCACGCGGAGATGCTCGGCCAGCGCGACGTCGCCGCTCACCGGGAAATAGGCGCCGACGGTGTCGGTCCCGGCCGCGAACCCGGCGAGGAGCTGGCTTGCGAGCGCCGCCGAGCGCCACCGCGCGCTCGCGGCTCACGAGAAGGATGGCGTCAAACTTGGTAGCCCCGCACCGACAAATTCCGGTGCGGAGGGTGGCCGACCGCGGCCCGGCCGGCAAGAGCGCTCAGGCGGGGGTGAGGATCGGCACCGGGCTGGCGGCGCGGGCCATGCGGTCGCGCTCGGGCGGCAGGTGGGAGGGCAGCGGCCCGGCCAGGATCTCGCGGCGGCGCTCGACGGCACGGGCGAGCGGGTCGGGGCGGCCTTTCTCCTGCCACTCCTTGGGCGAGCTGCGGTCGGCGAGGCGGGGGTAGATATAGTCGGTCTGCATCCGCCCCAGCGTCTGCGCGTGGCCGAGATAGTGCCCGGGGCCACCGAGACACACGGCTTTCATGGTCTCGAGCGAGAGGGTGTCGTCGTCGACCTCGATGCCGCGGACGCAGCGCAGGCACTGCCCGATGAGATCATCGCCGAGGATGAGGGACTCGAGGCAGAAGCCGAGCAGCGAGGCATGCATGCCGGCCGCCTCGTAGACCATGTTGAGACCCGAGAGCCCGGCCATGACGTTGGAGATCGCCTGCTCCCAGCCGGCCTGCATGTTGGGCAGCTTGGCGTCGGCGATGCCGGCCGCGGCGCCCCCCGGGAGCCCATAGTGGCGGTGCATCTGCGCGCAGGCGGCCGAGAGCAGCGCCTGCTCGCCCGAGCCGCCGGACATCGCGCCGGTGCGCAGGTCCGAGACGAAGGGCCAGGTGCCGAAGATCGCGGGATAGCCGGGCCGGATCGCGTTCACATAGACCACACCGGCGAGGCATTCGGCCACCGCCTGCACCACGGCGCCGGCGAGCGGCGCGGGCGCGGTCGCCCCGGCCTGCCCCGCCGAGAGCAGCAGCACCGGCATGCCGCCGCGGATGCACTCCTCCATCACGCGGCAGGACTCGGTGGCGAACTTCATCGGCGGCACGACGAAGCAGTTGGAGTTGGAGACGAAGGGACGGGCGCGCCAGGCCGCCTCGCCGCCCGCAAGCGTGTGGCAGAGCTCGAGGCAGGGCGCCACGTTCTCGGGCCAGGTGATCGAGGTGCCGACATGCTTGGCGGTGCCCGCGACGCTCGCATGGATCGTGTTGAGATCGAGCGCGAGGGCGTCCTCGATGTCGCGCGCCACCATCGGCCGCTGGAAGAAGTGGATGTTGTCGAGCGTGTCGGCGATTCGGGCCGCGTCGTAGAGGTCCTTCAGCGTCGAGAGGCGATAGTCGCCGGTCTCGGCATCGACGACATGCACCGCGGCGCCAGCCGTGCCGTAGTGCACCCGCGAGCCTTCGAGCAGGAGATCGTTGCGCTCCTGCTGGCCGTGCAGCGTGATCCCCCGGGCGGCTACCGCCAGCATGTCCTCGACAAGTGCTGCGGGGATCCGGATACGTCCGTCCTCGCCAAGGATAGCGCCGGCGCCGGTCAGGATCTCGATGCCGGTCTCGGGCGCGTCGGCGAGGCCGATCTCCTCGAGCGCGGTCAGCGCGGCGCGGTGGATGCGGCCCACCTGCGCCTCGGTCAGCGGGCCATAGGTGCCGCCGGGCAGGCCCGGGCGCACCGGGCGGATGTCCTCGGCAAGGGGGGCTGCGCGGAGCGCCTGGCGCCCGGCGCGACCGCCGGAGCGGCGTCCGCGGGCCGGCGGGGTCTCGGAAAGCGTGTCGGTCATTTGGGCATCCTCGGGAACTGGGCTGGGGGCGTCACGGCGTCTCGTCACGCCAGGCCTGGTGACCCCCGCGCCGCACGTCCACGATCCGCACCGGTGACGCGGCTGACGATCCTCGCCTCATGTGCGGGACCATGTCTCCCCCTTCGACAGACGCCCATCTGCGCGCGCTCCGCCAACACGATGCGTCGACGGTGGGGGATGCCGTTTGGCCCGAACCGCCCGTCCACGACAGGAATGTCGTTTTCCGGCAATCGGCTGTCGTTTGCGTCAAGCCGTGTCTGGCGCGGGGCGTCCTGCGGTGATCGCTCCGCTGATCTCGCTCCACCCGGCGCCGGCTTCGGCACCGGCGAAGGAGCCCTCGCGCATCTCGCGCCCCGCGGCAAGGAGCGCGGACAGCGCCACCCGCGCGAGCGACCCGCCGAGCGAGACGCGGCGCACGCCGGCCGCCTCGAGATCGGCGAGGCTCGCCCCCGCAGCACCGAGACCGATCACGTGGTTCACCGGCGCCGAGACCGCCTCTGCAAGCGCGCGCAGCTTGACGAGCCCGGGCAGGCCCGGCGCATAGAGCACCTCGGCACCCGCCGCCTCGAAGGCCCGAAGCCGGCGCAGCGCCTCCTCGAAATCGTATTCGCGCGCCAGCATCCCGTCGGCCCGGGCCGTCAGCACAATATCCGCCCGCCGGGCCGCAGCCGCCGCCGCCTCGATCCGCGCCACAGCGGCGTCGAAGGGATAGGCACCGCCCGGATGCACATCCTCGATCGAGAGGCCCGCGAGCCCCGCCTCGGCCGCGCGCTCCACCGTCTGCGCAAGTGCCTCGGGCGGATCCGCATAGCCATGCTCCAGATCGGCCGAGACGGGCAGATCCGTCGCCGCCGCGATCTCGCCCGAATGGGCAAGCGCCTCGTCGAGCGTGACCTCGCCCTGCCCGTCCCGCCGGCCCGAGAGGATCGCGAAGGCCGCCGAACTCGTCGCCAGCGCCTCGAAGCCGAGCCCTGCGAACAGCCGCGCCGTGCCCGCATCCCAGACATTGGGCATCACGAAGATGCCTGCCGCATGCAGCGCGCGAAACCGCGCCACCTTGTCCGATCGTGTCATCGCGCCCTCCTGCCATACCCGTCACGCGCCCCAAAGCGCCCCGCCCGCGCGGTCCAGGAGCGGGGTGGGCGGGCGGGAGCTCCCGGACCGCGCGGGCGCTTCAGGCCCGCATGCGCTCCGCCGTCGGATCGTAGAGCGGCTTCAGGCTCGCCTCTGCCGCCACCCGCGTGCCCGCCACCTCGATCTCATAGGAGGAGGCCAGCACGCCCGCGGCCGTCTCGCCCGCACAGGGCACATAGCCGAGCCCGATCGCCGCGCCGAGATGATGCCCGTAGCCGCCGCTCGTCAGATGGCCGACGATCTCCCCGTCCCTGAGGATCGGCTCGTTGTGATGCAGCAGCGGCTCCGCATCGCCCAGCCGGAACTGCAGCATCCGCCGCGCGAGCCCCTCCTGGCGCTTCGCGAGCACCGCACCGCGTCCGATGAAGTCGCCCCACCGCCCGGCCGGCTTGTCGCGCTTCACGGCGAAGCCGAGCCCGGCCTCGAGCACATGGTCCTCGTCGGTGATGTCGTGGCCCCAGTGGCGAAACGCTTTCTCCATCCGGCAGCTGTCCATCGCATGGAGCCCGCAGAGCCGGAGCCCGTGGGCGCGCCCCGCCTCCTCGATCGCCTCGAAGACATGGCCCGCCTGATCGGCCGAGGCATAGACCTCCCAGCCGAGCTCGCCCACATACGAGATCCGGTGCGCCCGCGCGAGGCCGAGGCCGATCTCGATCTCGCGCGCGGTGCCGAAGGGAAAGGCCGCGCCGGAGAAATCCTCGGGGCTCGCCGCGGCCAGCACATCGCGCGCGCGCGGGCCCATGACGGCGAAGACCGCCTCGCCCGCGGTCACATCGGTCGCCACCGCATGGGCGTCCTCGGGCGTGTGGCGGCGGATCCAGGCGAGCTGGCGCGTCAGCGTCGCGGCCGGCGTGACAACGAGATAGAGCGTCTCCGAGAGCCGCGTGACGGTGACATCCGCCTCGATCCCGCCGCTGTCGTTCAGGAACTGGGTGTAGACGATCCGCCCGGGCTCGACCGCGACATCCGCCCCGCAGATCCGCTGCAGCACCGCCTCGGCATCGCGCCCCTCGACACGGATCTTGCCGAAGGAGGAAAGATCGAGAAGGCCCACGCCCTCGCGCATCGCCCGGTGCTCGGCGGCGACATTGGCGAACCACGCGGTCCGGCCCCAGCCATAGCTGTATTCGGCCGCCTGGCCGGGCTCGGCGACCCAGTTGGCACGCTCCCACCCAGCGGTCTCGCCGAAGACGGCGCCCCGCGCACGCAGATGCTCGTGGATCGGCGAGCGTCGCACGCCCCGCGCGGTGACCGGCTGGCGCTGTGGCCAATGGTCCGCATAGAGGAGGCCGAGCGTCTCGCTGACGCGCTCCTTGAGGTAACGACGGTTTCGCTGGAAGGGCTGGGCGCGGCGGATATCGACGTCCCAGAGATCGTAGGGCGGCTGACCGTCGGCGATCCAGCGCGCGAGCGCCGCGCCGGCCCCGCCCGAGGAGACAATGCCGATCGAGTTGTACCCCGCCGCGACCCAGAAGCCCTGAAGCTCCGGTGCCTCGCCGAGATAGTAGCGGTCGTCGGGGGTGAAGCTCTCCGGCCCGTTGAAGAAGGTGTGGATGCCCGCGGTTTCGAGGAGCGGCACCCGGGCGGCGGCCTGCTCGAGGATCGGCTCGAAATGGTCGAAATCCTCGGGCAGTTGGTCGAAGCATAACTCCGCCGTGATCCCGTCCAT
>CAYORO010000121.1:0-10711 GCA_964406355.1 uncultured Limibaculum sp. | reverse complement strand
ACACGGCGGCGGGCGTGCGCTCGATCTCGTTCCGCGATGTGGAGACCTCGGGCTCGCTGGAATCGACCTCGAACGCGACCGACCTCGCGATCGCCGGCAACGGCATGCTCCCGGTGACCGATGCCGAGCGACTCGACCTGCCGGCCAATGAGCGGCCGTTCCTGATGACGCCGACGGGATCGTTCCGGACGAACGAGACCGGCTTCCTCGTCACGAAATCGGGCCTCGCGCTGCTCGGCTTCCCAACCGATTCGAGCGGCAATCTGAACGGGCCTGTGGTGCGCGACGGCACCTCGAGCCTCGAGCCGGTGCGCGTCTCGCCGTTCCTGACTGCGGCGCAGCAAACCTCGGCGATCTCTCTCGGCGTCAACCTGCCGGCGCGCGACACCGAGTTCACACTGACTGCGCCCAATGTGCTCGAGAGCCCGATCCAGTACTTCGACAGTGTGGGGCGCGAGAAGACGCTGCGCATCGTCTACACGCCGCTGATCCCGGCGGCGGCGGGCGACCCGCCGACCAACCAGTGGAACATCTCCTTCTTCGACAGCGCCGGGCCATCGGCCGCCGATCCGATCGCCTCGCTCGACCTGGTCTTCGACGACACACAGGGCGGCGTGCTGCTCAACCCGGGCGGTGTCACCGAAGTCGACCTGACCGGCACCCCGGGCGCGCCCGCCGGCTACAGCCCGACAACCTTCGATCCGCTGACCGGCGAGCTGACCGTGCAGGCCTCTGACGGCGATGTTCCCATCACGATGTTCATCGGCTCGCCCGAGCCCACGGTGCAGGGCGGGCTCAGCCAGCTCGATGCTGAATTCGCGCCGACCAACATCATCAAGGACGGCGCACCGGCGGGCACCCTGTCCTCGCTCGAGGTCGACGAGAAGGGTGTCCTGCAGGGCGTCTACGATACGGGGCAGCGCGTCGCGTTGTTCCAGATCCCGATCGCCGACGTGCCCAATATGAACGGGCTGACGGCGCTCTCCAACCAAGCCTTCTCGCTCTCGCCCCAGTCCGGCAACGTCTTCCTGCACGATGCCAACACGGGACCCGTGGGCTCGATCGAGAGCTTCGCCCTGCAGCAATCGACAGTCGACGTCGCGCGCGAGCTCACCGACCTGATCGCGACGCAGCGGGCCTACTCGTCAAACGCCACCGTGATCCAGACAGTCGACGAGATGCTGCAGGAGACGACCAACATCAAACGCTGACGCGGGTTGAGCTCGGAGCACCCCCATGACGATCTCCAACGCGCTCAACAACGCGCTCTCGGGTTTGCGCGCCAATGGTCGACTTGCCGATGTCACGGCCGGCAACTTGGCAAACGCGCTCACACCGGGCTATGGTCGCCAGTCGGTCGATCTCGCCGCCTCGGTAACCGGCTCGCAAGGCACCGGCGTCCGCGTGGCCGGGGTCAGTCGCGCGCTGGATCCTGAGCTGTCCGCCGCGCGTCGGATCGCCGATGGCGACCTGGCTCAACGCGCCGCTGCCGCCGAGGGGCTTGCCGATCTTGAGCAGGCGCTCGGTGGGCTTGGCGATGGCGACAGCCTCGGCTCGCGGCTCGCCGAGTTTGAGCGCACGCTTCTTCAGCTTGGCGAGACGCCCGAGAGTGCGCCGCGCCAAACGGCCGCCGCAGAGGCCGCGCGCGACCTTGCGGCCACGTTCAACAGCGCGGCGCGAGCCACCCTCCAGCTGCGCCAGGACACCGACATCGCCATCGGCCGAACGGTGGCCGAAACCAACACAGCGCTCGAGGACATCGCGCGCCTCAATCGCCAGATCCAGGTGGCGACCGCTGCCGGGCGAGAGACGGCTCCGTTGATCGACGAGCGCGAACGCCAAATCGACCGCGTCGCACAGGCGCTGCCGGTGCGCGAGGTGCGCCGCGACGACGGGGTCGTCGAGCTGATGACGCGACAGGGGATCGGTCTGGTCGACGTCCGCGCCCAGCGCCTTGAGTTTACCGTAACACCGGTCTACGAGCCCGGCCTCGCGCTTGGTGGACCGGGTCCGGTGAGCGGCCTCACACTCCGCGGCATCGATGTGACACCTTTTGCCGGTGGGCCGCAGCGGGTCGATGGTGGTCGGCTGGCCGGGCTCTTCGAGCTCCGTGATCGGATCACACCCGAGCTTGAGTCCCGTCTCGACGGGCTTGCCGCAGATCTCGCCAGCCGGCTCGGTGATCCGGCGGTCGACCCCACGCTCGCATCTGGCGACGCGGGGCTTTTCACCGACGGCACGGGCGCCTTCACACTGGCCAACACCACCGGCTTCGCCTCACGGATCGCGCTCAATCCGGCGGTCGACCCCGCCAAGGGCGGCGACCCGGCCCTGATCCGCGACGGGCTGAACGCGGCCGGACCAGGACCGGCCTCCAACGCAACGATCATCCGCGCGCTCGCAGACGCGCTCTCAGAAGAAACCGATGCCAGCCTACCGCCGGCGATCCCCGGCCTCTCTGGGCGGCTCTCCCTTGCCGGGCGCATCGATGCGGTGGTCGAACTTCTGGCGACGGATCGGGTGGTTACAGAGGCTGAGGTCGCAGCCCTTGGAGCCGCGCGCGACGCACTTGCGGTCGAGGAAGCGACCGAACTCGGCGTGGACACCGATCAGGAGCTCGCCCGCCTGATCCAGATCGAGCAAGCCTATGCCGCGAACGCTCAGGTCATCCAAACGGCGGCCCGCATGCTGGACGAACTGAGGAGGATCCAGTGATGTCAAGCCCCATTGGGTTTCCCGCCGACCGCAACCAGTTCGTTGTCGCGCGGCTTCTCGATCAGCTGACGACCCGTGCAGATACACGACGCGTTGAGGCGGTGACGGCGCGCGTGGCCGATCCGGCGGCGGAACTGGGTGGGCGGTTGCGAGAGCCGCTCGAAATCGATCGCACGATTGCCGACATCAGCGCCTATCGACAGGTTATCGCCATCAGCGAGTCCCGGGCGGCCGCAACCCAGCTGGTCATCGAGCAGATGCGCGGGATCATTGACGACGTCTCGAGTCAAGCAACCGTCGCGCTGCAGAACGGTGCCAGCAACGGCGTTGAAACGATGAGCGCGCTCGCACGTGATGCGCTTGGCCAAGCCGTTGCCGGGCTCTCTTCAAGCATTGGAGGTCGGGCAATCTTCGCCGGCGACCGCGGCGATCGCAGTCCGCTCGTGGATGCCGACACGCTCCGGGGTGAGATCGTCACCCTGCTTGAAGCGGCACCGAACGGGGCTGCCGGGGCATCCGCGGTAAACGCTGCCTTCACGACGCCCGGCGGGGTGTTCGAAACGACCCTCTATACCGGAGGCAACGGCGACGCTCCGGAGACCGAAATCGCCGAGGGTGAACGCGTGGCCTACCAGGCCAGAGCCGACGAGCCCGTGTTTCGGACGGTGCTGGCAAGCCTTGGAACACTCTCCGCGGCCTACGATCCCAATGTTACACTCACGGCCGAGGACCGGCGCACATTGGCCGAGGACGCACTCGACGATCTTCGCAATGCGATCGACCCGCTGAACCGCGTGGCAGCCCGGATCGGCAGCGCCGAGGCCCGAATCGAGACCGTGAAGGCTCGATACGTGGCTGAGGAGACCGCGTTGACACGCACGTTCAACGATCTTGTCGGGGCCGACACTCTGACCGCGGCCTCGGAGCTTCAGGCTGTCGAGGGCCAGCTGGAGATCCTATTCCTAACAACTGCGCGGATCTCCGATCTCTCGCTTGCGAACTTCCTTCGCTGAGGTTCAACAGATGCGCCTCGTTCTCGTTGTGGCCGCGCTCTTCGTCGCCGCCGCCGATGTCTGGGCCGCCCCCCGGATCAAAGACTTGGTCGAGGTCGAGGGTGTGCGCGGCAACGATCTCGTAGGTTACGGTCTCGTGGTCGGGCTCTCGGGAACGGGCGATAGCATCCGGAATGCGCCGTTTACCGAGGAAGCGCTTGTGAACCTGCTTGAGCGCCTCGGCGTCAATGTCTCGGGCGAGCAGTTTCGCCCGCAGAACGTTGCGGCCGTGATCGTAACGGCCACACTTCCCCCCTTCGCACGCGCCGGGAGCCGGATCGACGCCACGGTCTCGGCGATCGGCGATGCGGACAGCCTGCTCGGCGGGACGCTCGTGATGACCCCATTGAACGCGGCAGATGGCGAGATTTACGCGGTGGCCCAAGGGCCGATCCTTGCTGGCGGCATCAACGCACAGGGCGATGCGGCCGAAACGCAGATCGGCGTCCCGACCTCGGGCTCCATCCCGGGCGGTGCGCGCATCGAGCGAGAGATCCCCTTCGTCTTCTCCGAGATGGCGCGCCTGCGCCTCGCGCTGCGCGTGCCAGACTTCACCACAGCCGCTCGGATCGAGCGGGCGATCAACGCGGCGCTCCAACGGCCGATCGCGCGGATGGACGATGCGGGCACCGTCGCAATCGATCTCGGCCTTGCAGGCGGGAGCCCCGCGGCGCTGATGGCGCGCATCGAAAGACTGGAGATCCAGCCCGACCGCCGGGCTCGCGTCGTGATCGACCAGCGATCCGGCACAATCGTGCTGGGCTCGGACGTCAAGATAAGCCGCGTCGCCGTCGCTCAGGGCAATCTCGCGATCCGCGTCGCCGAGACGCCGCTGGCCGTGCAGCCCAACCCGTTTGCCGAAGGCGAGACGGTGGTCGTACCGAGAACCGACATCCAGATCGAAGAAAACGATCAAAATCGGCTGGCTCTCGTTGAGCAAAACGTTACGCTTGCTGACCTTGTCGATGGACTTAACGCGCTCGGCGTTGGGCCGCGAGACATGATCGATATTCTCAAGGCGATCAAGACGGCTGGCGCATTGCATGCCGAGTTGATTGTCCAGTAGTCTGATTATTACTAGTGCTCAAAAAGAGGATCAGGGACTGCCGCTGGATCAAGTCCCAAGAGGCTCCAACTCCGGGCCATGTGGTCGGGCAACGGTGCGTCCAGCAAAAGCTGCGAGCCCGTGATCGGGTGTGGCAGTGCGAGCCGCGCGGCGTGAAGGTGGAGTTTGCGGCTCAGCGCGCCGCCGAGACCCGATCCCCAACCCTCGCCGCGGTTCTCCTGGCCGCGCCCGCCATACTTCCCGTCGCCGGCGATCGGCGTGCCGAGCGCCGCCATATGCGCACGGAGTTGATGTGTCCGGCCGGTCACAGGCCGCAACGCAACCCAGGCGCAGCGCCCGGCCACCTGCTCGATCACGCGATACTGCGTGACCGCATGGCGCGCGCCATCGGTTTCGCCCACCGCGTCCGGCTCCAACACAGTCATCTTCTCGCCGGCCGATCCGGCCGCTTTCACCAGTCCGTATCGAATGGTGCCAGCCGCGGGCCTCGGCCGACCGGCCACGAGCGCGAAATATGTCTTGTCCACATCGCGCCCCCGGAACGCGCGGGCGAGCGAAACCGCCGCGGCTCCGGTTCGCGCAAGCACGAGCAGACCCGAAGTGTCGCGGTCAAGCCGATGAACGAGCCGTGGATCATCCTCTCGGCCGAACCGCAGCGCAGGGAGAAGGTCACCAAGATGGCGGATCTGCCCACTGCCACCCTGGACCGCAAGACCGGGCGGCTTGTCGAGCACCAGCATGTGGTCGTCACGGAAGACCACGCGGGCGCGGATCGCGTCGGCCTCATCCTCCGACAGCAAGCGATCAGAGCCAACATCGACATGCTCCACCGGATCCGGCAACGGGGGCACGCGCACCACTTGCCCCGGCGCCACCCGCGTCGATCCAGAAACCCGCGCGCCGTCAACGCGGATTTCACCCCGTCGGCAGAGGCGCTCGATCCGACCATGGGCAAGCGCCGGGAAGCGTCGCTTGAGCCATCGGTCGAGGCGCTGCTCCCCCTCGTCCTCACCGATCGACAAATGCTGCACCCCGCTCACGGCGCCAGCACCCGCCGACCGAGCACGAGGCCGAGCCACAGCCCGCCGACGGACAGCGCGACCGATCCGAGCATGTAGCCGAGCGCCGCCCCCAGCCGTCCGCGTTCGAGCAGAAACACCGCGTCGAGCGAAAAGGCCGAGAAGGTCGTGAAGCCGCCAAGCACTCCAGTCATCAGAAACGGCGCAAACCGGCCGAAGCTGCCTGGCATCCGCTCGATCAGCACCACGGCGACGAGGCCCATCGCAACCGATCCCGAGACATTGACCAATGCCGTTCCGAACGGGAAGCCGGGATAGGATCGCCCGACCCAGCCGACGACGAGAAAGCGCAGAGCGGCGCCCAGCGCTCCCCCCGCCGCGACGATGGCGAGCTTGGCGATCACGGGGCGCGCTCCTTTCGGAGTTTCTCGAAATAGGCTAGGCGTCGGCCCATCTCGCGCTCGAACCCCCTCTCAACTGGTTGGTAGAGACCCGGTCGCCGCATACCTTCCGGCAGATAGGTTTGACCTGAGAACCCGTCCGGCGCATCGTGGTCATAGGCATAGCCGCGGCCGAACCCATGTTCCTTCATCAGGCGCGTCGGCGCGTTGAGGATATGCGCGGGCGGAGGCTCAGAGCCCGTGCGCGCCGCGAGCGACCGCGCCGCACCATAAGCCTTGTAGGCCGCGTTGGATTTCGGAGCGAGCGCGAGATAGAGGCACGCCTCGGCGAGGGCCAGCTCACCCTCCGGGCTGCCAAGCCGCTCGAAGACCTGCCACGCCGCGAGGCACCGGGCCGGCGCCTCCGGGTCCGCGAGGCCGATATCCTCGATTGCCATGCGCGTGAGCCGGCGCGCGAGGTAATGCGGGTCCTCGCCACCCTCCAGCATCCGGGCGAGCCAGTAGAGGGCGGCGTCGGGGTCCGACCCGCGCACCGCCTTGTGCAGCGCCGAAATGAGGCCGTAATGCGCGTCCCCTGCCCGGTCGTAAACCGCCGCGCGACGACGAAGCCGGCGCCCGAGCGTCTCCGCATCGACCGGCCCCGGCCCGAGTAGCGCCGCCTGCTCCGCCAGGGTGAGGAGCGCGCGCCCGTCGCCATCCGCCATCCCGATAAGCGCGGCGCGGGCGCCCTCCTCGAGCGGGAGCGGCCCGATCTCCGCCTCGGCCCGCGCGAGCAGGGCGGCGAGCGCATCCTCTCCGAGCCGATAGAGCCGCAACACCTGCGCGCGCGACAGGAGCGCGGCGTTGAGCGCGAAGGAAGGGTTCTCGGTGGTCGCGCCGACCAGGACCACGGTCCCCGCCTCCATATGGGGCAGAAACCCGTCCTGCTGCGCCTTGTTGAAGCGGTGGATCTCGTCGACGAAAAGCAGCGTGCCCTGCCCGGCCACGCGGCGCTGCTTCGCCGCCTCGAAGACCCGTCGGAGATCGGCGACGCCCGAGAAGATCGCGCTCAGCTGCGCATAGGCCAGCCCCGTCTCGGCCGCGAGCAGCCCGGCGATCGTCGTCTTGCCGCTGCCGGGAGGACCCCAAAGGATGATCGACCCGAGCTGGTCGGCCGCGAGCATGGTGGCCAGCGGCCCGTCGGCGCCCAGGAGCTGCTCCTGCCCCACCACATCGGCAAGCGTCTTGGGACGCAACCGGTCGGCCAGCGGATGCGGCACCGCCGAGGCCGCCGGTTCCTCGCCGCGCTCGAAGAGATCGCCCATGCTCAGCCGCCGATCAGGATGGTTCCGCGCTGGCCGCCGCGCTCAAAGGTGATCGCGAGGCGCCCCGCGGATGCAGCCCGCTCGCTCGACCGGACGACCTCCGAGGCCCGCGCCACCTGGCGGCCATTGGCTTCGATCACCAGATCGCCCGGCCGGAGCCCGATGCGCCGCGACGGACCCCGCACCCCGGTGACGAGCACGCCGCGGGCGCCGAGCGGCAGGTCGTACTCGTCGATCACCGCGGGGTTGACGCTCTCCACCGAGAGCCCGGCCAGCGGCCCGCGCCGGATGCGGGTGCGCTCGCGCGGCGGGGTCTCGGGCGCCGGCGCCAGTGCGACCCGCGCCTCGACCGGGCGACCGTCGCGGAGATAGCCGACCTCGGCCTCCCGCCCTGTGCCGAGCGTGGCGGCGCGGAAATCGAGCTCGGCCACGCTCTCCACCGGATCACCGTCGAGCGACACGACCACATCGCCGGCGCGCAGCCCCGCAGCCGCCAGCGGGCTCGCGGCGTGCAGATCGTCGATCAACAGTCCCTGCGGTTGCGCGAGCCCGAGGGCGACGGCCAGATCGCCGTCAACCGTCTGGCCCCGGAGCCCGAGCCAGGGCCGCGCCAGCTCCCGCTCACCGGCCCGCGCCGCATCGAGCACACGCGCCACGAGATCGGCCGGCACCGCGAAGCCGATGCCGTTGGAGCCCCCCGAGCGCGAGAGGATCGCCGTGTTGACCCCGATCAGTCGGCCCGACATGTCCACCAGCGCACCGCCCGAATTGCCTGGATTGATCGCAGCGTCGGTCTGGATGAAGTAGCCGCCCGGCATCCGCCGCGAGCCCGACCGCGCGAGGCCCGAGACGATCCCCGAAGTCACGGTCTGCCCGACGCCGAACGGGTTGCCGATCGCGAGTACGAGATCGCCCACCTCGACGAGATCGCTGTCGCGCATCTCGAGCGCGGGCAGGTCCGTTGCCCCGTCGAGCTCGAGGACCGCGAGGTCGGAGGCCTCGTCGGCAAAGATCACCCGCGCCTCGAACTCGCGGCGATCGGCGAGCACGACGGTGATCTCGTCGGCCCCGCCCACCACATGGTGGTTTGACACCACGATCCCGTCCGGATCGAGGATCACGCCGGAGCCGAGCGAGTTCTCGATCCGCCGCCGGCCCGGCAGCGAGCGGAACACGTCGCCGAAGAACTCGCGGAAGAACGGATCGTCGGCAAACGGGCTCACGCGCCTCTCGACGAGCTTGCGGGTGTAGATGTTGACCACCGCGGGTGCCGCGCGCTTCACCACGGGGGCGAAGGAGAGCTGGACCTCGGTGCGGCTCTCCGGCACCGCGCGGGTCTGGGCGAGACGCACGGCCTCGCCCTGCGCGAGCGGCAGGGTCGGCTCCGCGCAGGCTCCGAGCAACAGGGCGGCGATGGCGACGCGCAGACTCATCAAGCGGCTCCTCCTCAGTGATCTGAAAGCTAGGCGCAGGCCGGCGACAGGAAAAGCCCCGCCTGGTCAGACCTGCGGGCGCGCGAAGACGGCCATGGGCTCCGGCACGCCGGTGAGTAGGTGAGACCCGAGCGGCCGCCAGGGCGGATCGAGCCCCTCGGCGAAGGCCGCGCTCGCGAGCAGCGGCACCTCGAGGTCCTTCGTGAGGCTCTCGAGCCGGGCCGCCTCGTTCACCACCGGGCCGAGCGCGGTCCAGCTCTGGCGCTCCGGCACGCCGATATTGCCGTACTCAACGGCGCCTGCATGGAGCGCGATCCCCCATCCGAGCGGCGCCTCGCTGCGCGCCGCCCGCTCGGTGTTGAGGGCGGCAAGACGCTCCTCGGCCCGATCCGCCGCCCGCAGTGCCGCGGCCCGGGCGCCCGCTTCGCCAAGGTCGTCCACCGGGAAAATGGCGAGCGCGCCGTCTCCCATCAGCGTGAGCGGCTCGCCGCCCTCTGAGACCACCGCGCCGATCGTCGCCCCGAGAAAGCGGTTGATGAGCTCGACATAGGTCGCCGGGGACAGTTGCCCGGCGAGGCGCGTGGACCCCCGCATGTCGCAGAACCAGACCACCGCTTCCGTCGCTGCGACATCGCCGAGCACGATGTCGCCGCCGAGCACGCGCGGCCCCGCCCGGCCGCCGATATAGCAGCGCGCCAATGTGTGGGCGATCTGGGTCTGGGAGACCACCTTGACCAGCACTGCCAGGGGATCGAGCAGCGCATCGAAGAGCTCGATCTCGGCATCGCTGAAGCCGGTCGCCCGGCGGGTGGTGTAGCTGACGACCATCCCGGCATGGTGCGGGATCAGCCCCGCCTCGCTCGCCCGCGGCGGGCGGAAGAAGCTGTCGAAGCGCTCGGTGCCAACGAAATAGTCGGTAAAGCCCCGCTGCCGGAACGTCTCGAGCACAGGGTAGTCGATGAGAGCGCCGGGGCCGGTGAGTTGCCGGCGCATCCGCCGCTTCTGCCCGAGGACCGCGGCGAGCAAGGGGCTCGCCCGCCAGTCGGGGCGCTCCGTCACGCCGTCATGGACGAAACTCTCGAGCTCGAGCCCTGCCTCGGGCGTCCAGACATGGCCCTCGCTGCGGAACAGCGGATGGAGCGTCGTGTGCCAGAGCCCGATGCGCTCGATCGCGATCCCCTCGTCACGGAGGCGATCTGCGAGCCCGCCCACCACATCACCTACCGTCCGGAGCCCAAGCCCCTCGCGGATCAACCAGGAGATGAGCGGCAATGCGGCAGAATGCGGCGCGCCCGTCATGCTCGCCCGATCACATGGGTCCGGCCCGCGTTACTCCTCGGCGGCCTCTTCGGCGGCGACGCGGTCGCGATCCACGCGGCCCTTGGCCTCCGGGTCGCGCTCGACGAATTCGATGATCGCCATCGGCGCCATGTCGCCATAGCGGAAGCCCGCCCTGAGCACGCGCGTGTAGCCGCCCGGCCGCTCGCGATAGCGCTCGCCGAGCGTCTCGAAGAGCTTCCTCACCGGCGCGTCCTGGCGGATCTGCGAGAGCGCGAGGCGCCGCGCATGCAGGTCGCCCCGCTTGGCGAGCGTGATCAGCTTCTCGACATAGGGACGCAGCTCCTTGGCCTTGGGCAGCGTCGTCTTGACCTGTTCGTGCTCGATCAGCGAGCAGGCCATGTTGGCGAGCATCGACCGGCGGTGCGTCTTGGTCCGGCCGA
>CAYORO010000120.1:0-10820 GCA_964406355.1 uncultured Limibaculum sp. | reverse complement strand
CCGCCCCCCCCGCCCCCCCGGCCCCCCCCCCCCCCCCCCCGGCCCCCCGGGGTGGGGCCGCCCCGCGGCCGGGGGGGGCGATCAGCTCGCGTAGTCGGGCTCCTCGACATCGAGGATGGCGCGGATCTCGCGCAGATGCGCCACTCCGGTCGCGCCGTAGCCCGCGAGCTGTGCGGCCGTGTGCGCGGCCACCTCCTCGCTCAGGAGCCGCAGCGGCTTGCCGGTCGAGAGCGCGAGGACGTAGGTCCGGCAGGCCCGCTCGAAGTAGTAGAGCCGGTCGAAGGCCTCGGCAATCGTGCGCCCGATCGCCATCACCCCGTGATTGCCCATGATGAGGATCGCCTTCGACGGGTCCTGGAGCGCCCTGCAGGCGCGCTCCGCCTCGTCGCCGAGCGCGAGCCCGCCATAACCGTCGTCGACTGCCTGCGCGCCGTAGAAGAACGCAGAGTTCTGGTCGAGCGGCGGCAGCACCGGGTCCTCAAGGCAGGCGAGCGTGGTGGCATAGGGCGGGTGCAGGTGGATCGCGCAGCGCGCATGCGGGCAGAGCCGGTGCACCGCGCCATGCAGGCCCCAGGCTGTCGGGTCCGGCGCATCCGGGCGCTCCATCGCGGCCGGGTCCTCGGCATCGAGCAGCAGCAGGTCCGAGGCGCAGATCCGGCTGAAATGGCGGTTGCGCGGATTGATCAGGAAGATCCGCCCCGGTTCGTCGAGCGCGACGGAGAAGTGGTTGGCCACGCCCTCATGAAGGTCGAGCCGGGCGGTCCAGCGGAATGCGGCGGCCAGATCGACGCGGGCGGCGCGCTCGATCTCGGGGGCAATGGCTGGCGCGGTCGGGGGGCGATGGGATTCGGCAAGGCTCATGGCGCTCTCCTCTGTTGCGCCGAGCCTCGGGCGCAGTGCGCGCTGGGTCAAGGGGGCGGGACCTAACCCTCGGCTAACCGGTGGCTGCATAGGGTTGGCCCTCGGACCGGAGCGTGCCCTGATGGAGAGGACGATGAGCGAGCCCACTCTCGACCGCGAGATCATCGCAGAGCTGTGCGAGGATTACGGCGCGGAGATCCTTGCCGAGCTGGCGGGCACGCTGCAGGCGGAGGGCGAGGCAGGGCTCGCGGCGCTCCGCGGCGCGGCTGGCGCTGGGGACCGCGTCGAGGCGGCGGCGCGGCTCCATGCGCTGCGCGGTGCGGCGCTCGCGGTCGGATGTGCCGCGGTGGGGGCGGAGGCCCATCGGCTCGAGCGCCTGGCGGTCACGGATCGGCCGCCCTCGCTCGCGGAGATCGACGGGCTCGCGGCGCTGATGGCCACCGCGCTCGCCGCGCTGGTCGAGGTGGCGGAGACGTGCAGCTAGCCGGGGGCCGCCGGGCGCTCCACGATGACGGCCGAGATGTCGTCCTCGAAGCTGCTCGATCCGGTCACCCTCTCGATCGTGCTGACAAGGGCCGCCAGGGCCTGGCCAGGTCCGCCCCCAGCGGTTGCGGCGTGGGCATAGAGCGTTCGCTCCTCGACCAACCGGCCATCGGGCGAGCGCGCCCCCAGCAGGCCGTCGGAGGCGATGAGCAGCCGATCGCCGGGATCGAGGGTGAAGTCCTCCGAGCGATAGGCGATCCGGGGCAGCAGGCCGGCCGGCGGCCCCGCGCTCTCGAGCAGATCGACCGCGCCGCCCCGGCGCAGGATCGCCGGCCGCGCATGACCGGCGCAGACATAGCGGCCGGAACCGGTGTCGAGATCGAGGATCGCGAGGCCCATCGTGAAGAACAGGCTCTCCCCGGCCGCGTCCGCGAAGCGCCGGTTGAGATCGGTGATCACCTCTGCCGGATCGCGCAGCTCGAGCTCGCCGCCGGGCCCGCGCGCGAAGGCGATGTTGGCCTCGGGCCAGGCCGGGGCGAGCAGCTGCGACAGATGCACCGCCCGCAGCGCCGAGGCGACGCCGTGACCGCAGACATCGATCCCGAAGACGCCGAGGCCGCCCGTGCCCACGGCGAAGTAGCCGACGAGATCGCCGCCCACATGGCCCGACGGGCGCGACAGGGCGGCGCAGCGCGCGCCGTTGCAGAACGCCTCGGGCGGCGGGAAGAACTCGCGCTGCAAGAGGCTCGCGGCCGCGAGATCACGCTCGAGCCGCGCATAAAGCGCATTCGCCTCGTCGAGCGCCCGCCTGGTCGCGGCCATCTGACCGCGCAGTTGGGCGTCAAGCGAGACATGGCGTTCCCCGGTCCGGAGCCGCGCCAGCAGCTCGGTCTCCTCGATGGGCTTCCTGAGATAGTCGTCGGCCCCGGCGCCGAGCCCGAGCGAGAGATCCTCTGCCTCATGCTTCGCGGTCACCAGGATGATGTAGACATAGTGTTGGGCCGGACCACGAGCGCGCAGCGCCTGGCAGAGCTCGGGGCCCGTCATCCGCGGCATCATCCAATCGGACACCACGAGCGAGATCGGCAGCCGCTCGATCACATCGAGTGCCGCCTCGCCATCCGCGGCCTCGTGCACCTCATAGCCGCGACGCTGGAGCAACGCCCTCAGGAGCACGCGCTGCGTCCGCGAGTCGTCGACGACGAGGACGCGCGTCGGCCCGGTCACCGCCGCCTCGACCGCCGCCTGTTCGCCATCCATTCCGCCGGGCTCCGCCTGGGTTTCCCAGCGCGGCGTACCCCGTCCGGACTTAACTCAGGGTTAAGCACACACGACCGGCGCGTTTCCATCCTGGTAACCCAGTCGCGCCTAGGGTGTATCCACCGAGCCCGAGGACCGAGGAGGCCCCCATGCTGTTCGACGCCGAGACGCGCGAAGATCGGCCTGTGATACGTCCGCGCCAGCAGCGTCCGGATGCCGCGATCGCGCATCTGTTTCGCGATGAGGTGTTCGAGCTGCTCGGCCGCGGGTCGCGGCGCGTCTTGATCGACCTCTCCGAGGTGGAGTTTCTCGGCAGCTCCGGCCTTGGTGCATTGGTCGCGAACATGAGGCGGATCGGCGACCGTGGCAACCTCGCGATCACGGGTCTCAGCCGCTCGGTGCACAAGGTGTTCGAGCTGACGCGCATGGTGCAGGTCTTCACGATTCGCTCCACAGCCTCCGGTATCTTGCGGCCGGCGAGCTGACGGCGGATCGCAAGCACAGGCCCTGAGGTGAGAGCGCGACGGGCAGTGCAGGCAGACGGCGCGCAGCCAGAGACGCGACGCCCGCGCCTGTGCATCGACAAGCGCCTCGAGAGCATGGCCGCCGAGGTCGGGCCGGCGATCGATGCGCTCCTCGCCACTGGCCTTGCCCGCTGCCCCGGCCTCCGGCAAGCCTCCGAGGTGGCGGATGATGTCGGGATCTGCCTCGCCGGGATCCTCAACAACTGGATCGAGCACGGCTATGGCGGCCGCCCGGGCCAACCGATCCGTCTGCGTCTCTTGAGCGACGTCCACGTCACGCGTCTCGAGGTCTGCGATCGCGGCGCGCGACCGGATCCGAAGCTCTTCGACCGACAGGCTGCGGCGCCCGTCCCGCCGCTCGATGCTCTGCCCGAGCGCGGCTGTGGCTCTACGCTGACCCGCGGCCTTGCCGACCGCGTCAGCCTGTCGCGCGAGGGGAGCTGGAACCTGCTCGCCGTCGAGAAGCGTCTTGGTTAGCGGCGTGCCCCATCGCGATGCCGTGCGCCCGCTGCCCGAGGACATGCGCGGCGCGGCGCAGCTCTCCGGCCAGCTGCGCTGGCTCTATCTCGGCGGCTTCGCGCTGATCGCCGTGCTCGCGGGCATCGTCCTCTGGGCGCAGCAGGCCCAGCGGGCGGCGCTGTCGAGGCCGCCCGGCACCACCGGCACAAGCGCTCTCGAGGATGTTGGCGTGCTCTCCTGGCTTCAGGAGGGCGCGGTCATCCTGCTCCTTATCGTGATCGTGCTCGAAGGGCTGCTGATCTTCCGTCCCCTGGTCCGCTCGGTGGCCTCGGCGGCCGACCGGCTGGCCGAGATCTTCTCGGTGATGAGCCAGGGTGTGCTCGTGACCGATTCGGCGGGCCGGGTCGTGTTCCACAATTCGCGCCTCGGCGACCTGCTCGAATGCCCCGAGGACTGGAGCCCGCTCGGCCAACGCATCGAGGACGTCATCGGCATGTTCGCAAGCCGCGGCGACTATGGCCCGCGCCTGCTGCCGGGTGAGCCGTTCCGCCCCGAGCTCTACCGCAGCGGCGATTTCGAGGGGATCTACCACGAGACCCAGTCGGGCCGCACCGTCAGCGTCGCCACGACCGAGCGGCGCGGCGGCGGATGGGTGTTCTCCTTTTCCGACATGACCGCCCAGAAGGATCAGGCGCGAAGCCTCGCCGCCGCCCAGCGCGAGGCGGCGGCAAACGCCGCCCAGGCGCGCCGGCTCGCCCTGATCGCCGAGCACACCGACGACATGATCCTGTTGCTCGACGCCCGCGGACGGATCACCTGGGTCAACCGGGCCTATGAGCGCTTCACCGGCCATGGTGCCGCCGATCTTGCCGGCGAGCGGTTGACCTCGCAGTTCGGGCCGGACACCGAGGCGAGCCGCGCCGCCGAGGTCGATGGCGCGATCGAATCGGGCGGCGCGGTCGCCTGTGAGATCCTGCTCTATGCGCGCGACGGTCGCCCCTACTGGGCCGATCTCCGCCTGAGCCCCGTGCTCCATGACGGCGAGCTCACCCAGTTCATCTGCTCGCAGCGCGACACGACCGACCGCCGCCGGATCCAGGACCGCCTGACCGCCTCCGAGACCGAGGCGATCGAGCTCGCCAAGCGGGCCGAGGCGGCGAGCCAGGCCAAATCGGCCTTCGTCGCGTCGATGAGCCACGAGATCCGGACCCCGATGAACGGCATCATCGGCATGAGCGAGCTGCTCTGCGAGACCGAGCTCGCGGACGACCAGCGCCTCTATGCGGAGACGATCCGGCAATCCGGCGAGGCGCTGCTCCATATCGTCAACGACGTGCTCGACTTTGCCAAGATCGAGGCCGGGCGGATGGAGCTGACGGCCTCGCCCTTCGACCTCCGCGTGCTGATCGAGGATGTGGTCACCCTGTTCTCGGGCAAGGCCGGCCAGCGGGGGATCGCGCTCGCCCATTCCTACGGTGCCGGGCTGCCGACCGGGTTCCTCGGCGATTCGGGGCGGATCCGCCAGGTGCTGATCAACCTGACCAGCAACGCGGTGAAGTTCACGGATACCGGATCGGTCGAGCTCGTCGTGACCGGGCATGTCGACGACAGCGTGGCCCGGCTCGAGATCACCGTCCGAGACACCGGGATCGGCATCGCACCGGAGACGCTGCCGATGATCTTCGCCGATTTCGTCCAGGCGGAGCAGGGGGTCCGTCGCCGCTTCGAGGGGACCGGGCTCGGCCTCGCGATCACCAAGCGGCTGATCGAGGCCATGGAGGGCACGATCGAGGCTGCCTCGGAGCTGGGGCACGGCACCACCTTTCGGGTCGCAGTGCCCCTCACCATCTCGGCCGATGGCGCGCGCCCCGAGCCGCCGACGCCCGCCGCGCGCAACATCGGAGCGGCCATCGTGCAGGATCCGGTCGCGGCCAACCGCGCCTTCCTCACCGAGCGGATCGGGCGCACCGGGCTCTCCGTCACGGCCTGCCCGGGCCTCGAGGAGGTCCGCGCGGCGCTCGCCAGGCTCGACGGCCAATCGGTGCGCCCGCTCCTGGCGCTCGATTTCGACGCCGACCCCGAGACCGTGACCGAATTCGTCGCCGAGATCGCCCGCGACCGCCCGCGCGCCGCCGTGCTCCTCACCGCCGCGACCGAGCGGTCATCGCTCCCGTCTCTGCCCGAGGGGGTCGCCGTCGCGATCGCGCGCAAGCCGCTGCGGCGCGACGCGGTCGCCGAGGCGCTCGGCAGCGTCCTTGCGGCCGGCGCTCTCGTGCCCGTTGCCACGGCTCAGGCGGCGGACCACAATCTCGTGAGCGCTCCGTCGGACGATCCGACCGCCGGCGGTCTCGGGCTGCGGATCCTCGTGGCCGAGGACAACCGCACTAATCAGCTCGTGCTGCGCAAGATGCTGGCGAGCGTCGACTGTGCGGTCGCCTTTGCCGGCAACGGGTTCGAGGCGCTGCAACTCAGTGAGAGCTTCGTGCCGGACATGATCTTCATGGACATCTCGATGCCGGAGATGGACGGCTTCGAGGCGACCCGACTGATCCGCACGCGCGAGGCCGAGACCGCGCGCCGCCCGGTGCCCATCATCGCGCTGACCGCGAACGCCATGGCCGGTGACCGCGATCGCTGCATCGAGGTCGGGATGGACGACTACCTGCCGAAACCGGTGCGCAAGCGCCAGATCCTCGAGAAGATCGCCTACTACCGCGCCGAGACCGAGCGGCTCTTCGCCGGGGCCTGACCCCGGCGGCTCATAGCGCTTCCATCCGCTCCGCGAGCTGGATGTCCTTGGCCGTCAGCCCTCCCGCGTCATGCGTCGTGAGCCGCACCTCGACCCGGTTGTAGACATTCGACCATTCCGGGTGATGGTCGGCCGCCTCCGCCTCGAAGGCAGCCCGCAGCATCCACGCCATCGCTTGCCGGAAATCCTTGAACTTGAACGACTTGCGAATGGCTTTCTCACCATCCTCCAGCGTCCAGCCCGCCTCCTTGAGCGCTTCGGTCAGCATCGGTCCCCCCTCAGCCTGCTTCGACCTCTCCGAGCCGGGCCGCCATCAACCCCTCCCGATCATCCAGAAAGCTCGACCGGTCGACCACGAGCTGCACACGGTCCGAGCAGAACCATGTCCGACCATACTCGATCGGCTGGTCCTCGAGCGTGACGTCGAGCGCATCAGACTGCAGCACCGGGTGGATCTCCGGCATCTGCAAGTGACGCGCGATCATCGCGCCCGGGCGCTCGGCGATCAGGCGCGTCCAGCGGCGCCGGTAATCGGAAATCCCGACCGTCGCTAGCGCCCGCGTGATCGACCGGTTCGCCCGCAGCGCCTCCTCGAAACCCGGTAACCGGGCCAGCGCAAAATGCGACACCGTGTAGCTGATCGGTACCCCGTCGGCCGTCGCGATCATCTCGGCAACCAGCACCGCCTCGCCCTGACCGATATCGAGCGCCTCGGCCGCCCGGCGATCGGCACAGACCTCCTCGATCCGCAGCCATTTGCGGTCGGCCCGGCGGCCGCGATCGGCGATGTTGCGGCTCATCCGGGTGCGCGGCCCGATCTCGTAATCGAACCGCCCCTGTGTGACGAATGCCCCCGAGCCGCGGCGCACATGGATGCGGCCGTCCTCACGCAGACCCTCGAGCGCCCGGCGCACCGTGTGCCGATTGACGCCGAAGCGCTGCGAGAGCTCGGCCTCCGTCGGCAGTTTCGCGCCCGGCGGATAGAGCCCGCCATCGATCTCGTCGCTCAGGGTCGTCAAGATGCGTTGCCAGAGCGGCACGCTCCGGCCGGTGCTCACGTCCATACGCTTACCGTCCTTCCACACTCATTGCGCGGTCTGGACACCGCGGTGATTCTCAGTTACGTGTCTAGTTGTATATATTGAGGAACATATCGGCAAGCTGTGGGGCGAGCGTGGGGCACAAAAATGGAAAAAGCGTTTCAATTCAGGACAGGCAAGCCTGGATGGGCCTCCTCGCTAAGGCTCCAGAGACCGATCTCGCGGCGCTCTGGGCGAACGCAAACCTCGAGCGGCGATTCGACTGGCTGCGCCGGCCGCAACAGGGCTCGGTGATGGTGCGGGGCCGTGCGGGCGGCACCGGCGCGCCCTTCAATCTCGGCGAGATGACCGTGACACGGTGCTGCCTCCGGCTCGAGACCGGGACGGTCGGCCACGCCTATGTCGCGGGCCGCAGTGCGGAGAAGGCCGAGATCGCCGCGCTCTGCGACGCGCTCCTGCAACAACCCGAGACCGCACCTGCCGTGGAGGCCGCGATCCTCGCCCCGCTCCGTGCACGGGCAACAGCGCGCGACACCGAGCGCGCCGAGAAGGCGGCCGCGACCCGGGTCGAGTTCTTCACCCTCGGGCGCGGAGACAACCCGTGAGTTCCGGCGCGGCCGCCATCGTCGGCGGTCTCGTCGACCCCGCGCAGGACGGCGCCCGCATCTTCCGCACGGCGCTCGACGCGATGGCGCGTCCGGGCGAGCGGCGACGGGTGGAGGATGTCCAAGCGCCCGAGGGCCTCGACCCCGCCGCGGCGGCGCTGCTGCTGGCGCTCGCCGACGCCGAAACGCCCGTCTGGCTGCCCGAGCGCTTTCGCGCAGGCCCGGTCGAGGCGTGGCTGCGCTTCCATACCAACGCCCCGGCCGCGGGCGTGGACGCCGCCGAGTTCGCCCTTGGCAACTGGTCGGAGCTCAGCCCGCTCGCGGCCTGGCCCATGGGCACGCCCGACTATCCCGACCGCTCGGCGACGCTGATCGTGCTGCTCCCGGCGCTCGAGGGCGGGGCGGAGTTGCGGCTCTCCGGCCCCGGCATCGCCGGCGCCCGCAGCATCGCGCCCGCGCTCCCCGAGAGCGCCGCGCCGGAGCTTGCCGCCAACCACGCCCGCTTCCCGCTGGGCGTCGATCTCTTCCTCGTCGCGGGCGATGCGCTCGCCGCGATCCCGCGCAGCACAAGGGTGGAGCGCTGAGATGTATGTCGCGGTGAAGGGCGGCGAGCGCGCGATCGACAACGCCCATGCCTGGCTCGCCGAGATCCGGCGCGGCGACACGGGCCTCGACGAGATCTCGGCGCTGCAGATCGCCGAGCAGCTCGGCCTCGCGGTCGGGCGCGTGATGGGCGAGGGCTCGCTCTACGACCCAGCACTCGCCGCGCTCGCGATGAAGCAGGCGCGCGGCGATCTCGTCGAGGCGGTGTTCCTCCTGCGCGCCTTCCGCACCACGCTGCCGCGCTTCGGCGGGAGCGCGCCGGTCGACACCGCGGCGATGGCCTGCACGCGGCGGATCTCGGCGACCTTCAAGGACGTGCCGGGCGGGCAGATCCTCGGCCCCACCTTCGACTACACCCACCGGCTGATCGACTTCGCTCTCGAGGGGGACGCCGAGCGCTCCCCGGCCCCGCGCGCATCGGCAGCCGAGGGCCCGACGCCCCATGTGCTCGGCTATCTCGACCGCGAGGGCCTGATCCAGCGCGAGGAGCCCGGCGAGCCCGCGCCACCGGACCTCACCCGCGAGCCGCTCGACTTCCCGGCCGTCCGCGCGCTGCGCCTCCAGGCCCTGGCGCGCGGCGACGAGGGGTTCCTGCTCGGCCTCGCCTACTCGACCCAGCGCGGCTATGCGCGCAGCCATGCCTTCGTCGGCGAGCTGCGCATCGGCATCGTGTCAGTCGCCTTCGAGATCCCCGAGCTCGGCTTCGCGGTCGAGATCGCCGAGATCGAGCTGACCGAATGCGAGACGGTCAACCAGTTCAGCGGGTCGATGACCGAGCCCGCGCAGTTCACCCGTGGCTACGGCCTGGTCTTCGGCCAGTCGGAGCGCAAGGCGCTTGCGATGGCGCTGGTCGACCGGGCGCTGCGCTGGGAGGAGCTCGGCGAGGACTTCAGCGGCGCGCCGGCACAGGACGAGGAGTTCGTCCTCTCCCATTGCGACAACGTGCAGGCATCCGGGTTCCTCGAGCACATCAAGCTGCCGCACTACGTCGATTTCCAGTCGGAGCTCGAGCTCGTGCGCAAGCTGCGCCGCGAGGCCGCCGAACGCGCCGCCCGGGAGGCCGCCGAATGAGCGTCGGCCTCAGCCACATCACCGTCGTCGCGCGGGATCTGGCGGCGGCCGGGCAGATGCTCGAGACCGTGCTCGATGCGCGGTTGCTCTACGAGAGCGGCGCGCGGCATTCCTCGCGCTCGCCCGAGCGCTTCTACGATATCGGCGGCGTCTGGGCTGCGGTGATGGAGGGCGAGCCGCTGCCCGGGCGGAGCTACAATCATGTGGCCTTCGCCGTCGCGGACGAGGAACTCGACCTGCGCGCAGCCCGCATCGATCGGCTGGGTCTCGAGCGCCTGCCGCCGCGCCCGCGCGTGCCGGGCAAGCGGCGCTCGGTGTATTTCCACGATCACGACAATTACCTCTTCGAGCTCAACTCCGGAACGCTCAAGGAGCGCCTCGCGCGCAACGTCCGGGAGGCCGCCCAGTGAACGTGGTGTTCGATGTGGGCCGGGTGCTGATCCAGTGGGAGCCGGAGCCGCTGCTGGCCGACATCCTCGGCGGCGAGGCGGCGCTTGCCGAGGCCGCCACGCGGTTCGACTTCCACGCCTGGCACACCGAGCAGGATCGGGGCCGCACGGTCACCGCGGCGCTCAAGGAGGCGCGCGAGACCCATCCCGATCTGGCCCCGGCGCTCGCCACCTTCTACGAGCGTTGGCTCGAGGCCGTCCCCGCGCCGATCGACGGCACGGTCGCGATCCTCGAGGAGGTCGCGGCAGCCGGTCAGCCAATCTACGCGATCACCAATTTCTCGGCCGAGCTCTGGCCGATCACCGTCGCGCATTACCCGTTCCTCGGGCGGTTCCGTGACGTGGTGGTCTCGGGCGCCGAGCGATTGGTCAAACCCGACCCGGCGATCTACGAGCTGTTCCTCGAGCGCAACGCGTTGGCGCCGGAGAGCTGCGTCTTCATCGACGACCGGGAGGAGAACGTCACCGCTGCCGCGGCCCTCGGCATCGACGCGATCCGGTTCGAGACGGCCGAGGCCCTCCGCCCGCAACTCCAAGCACGAGGCCTGCTGTGACCGCCGGGTACAACTTCGCCTATCTCGACGAGCAGACCAAACGCATGATCCGCCGCGCGCTGCTAAAGGCCGTGGCGATCCCGGGCTACCAGGTGCCGTTCGCCTCGCGCGAGATGCCGATGCCCTATGGCTGGGGCACCGGCGGCGTGCAGGTGACCGCCG
>CAYORO010000119.1:0-10848 GCA_964406355.1 uncultured Limibaculum sp. | reverse complement strand
ATTGGCGTTCATCGGATGCGGCTCCCAGCCGAGAAACACCACCGGCTCCTCGCGCCGATCGGCGCGGCGGACCTGGGCGAGCATGCCCTGCTCGGAGCTCTCGACCACCTCGAAGCCGGAGAGGCCGAAGGCGTCGGCGTCGATCATCGACTGGATCAGGCGGTTGCCGTCATTGCCGGGCTCGATGCCGTAGATCTTGGCGTCGAGCGCATCGCTGTGGGCCGCGATGTCGGCGAAGTCGGCGATGCCGAGATCGCCTGCAGCCTTGTTGACCGCGAGCGTGTATTTCGCGCCGGTGAGGTTGGCGCGGATCGTCTCGACGGTGCCGGCCTCGCGATAGGGGGCGATGTCGGCCTCCATCGTGGGCATCCAGTTGCCGAGGAAGACCTCGATGTCGCCATTGGCGAGCGATGTGTAGGTGACCGGTACCGAGAGCACCTTGATGTCGGTCTCGTAGCCGAGCGCCTCGAGGACGACCGTGGTCGCGGCGGTCGTCGCGGTGATGTCGGTCCAGCCGACATCGGAGAACACGATCGTGTCGCAGTCCGCGAGGGCCGGGCTCGCGGCGGCGAGCGCGAGAGCCGAGATGGCGGTGGCAAGTCTCATGTGATCCCCCTGGGTCTGCCCGTTGGACGGGCGGCTCTGTTTCTGCTGCCCGAGGATGACCGAGGCGCGGGGCTATGCAACCCTCTTTCCGCCTTTCCGCGCGCGGGGCTGTGGGATCGGGCGGGGCGCTCAGGCCGGCTGGTCGGAGGTCGCGCCCGCGGGGCCGATGACGCGGTAGACCTCGACCGGGGCCGCGATGCCCTTGAGGGTCAGCTCGCCCTGGAGCACACCCTCGAACGCGTCCTCGACGGCGGCATAGGCGCGCGGGCTCAGGAGGATCTCGCCGTCGCCCGCATGGTCGCTCAGCCGGGCGGCGAGGTTCACCGTGGTGCCGCTGGCGGTGTATTCGAAGCGGCCCTTGGAGCCGACCATCCCCACCGTGGCATAGCCGAAAGAGATCCCCACCCCGAAGCCGAGACGGTGGCCGAGCCGGCGCCAGCGCCCGCAAAGCTCGGTCATCCGCGCGCGCATCGCCAGCGCCAGCCGCAGCGCAGCCCCCGCGGGGTCGTCGCAGGGCAGCGGATCGTTGAAGAGCACCATGATGCCGTCGCCCATGCGGTGGTCGACCCCGCCCTCGTGCTCGCCGATCAGCCGGCCCATCTCCTCGTGGTAGGTCTGCAGGACCTCGATGGTCTCCTCGGGCTCCGCGGTCTCGCAAAAGGCGGTGAAGCCGCGGATGTCGCAGAACAGCACGGCGATCAGGGCCCGGTGGCTGCCGAGGATGCGGTCGTCGCCCGCCGAGATCACCGCATCGGCGACCTGCGGCGACAGGAAGCGCTTCAGCCGCCCGATGCGCTCGATCTCGCCCACCTGCGCCTCGACGCGCGCCTCCAGCGAGGCGTTGAGCGCCTGCACCTCCTCGGTGCGATCTTGCAGCGCCCGAAACTGGCGCACGTTCTCGATGGCGATCACCGCCTGGGCCGCGAAGGTGCGCAGCAGGGCGACTTCGTCCTCGGAGTAGGCCCGGACCTCCTTTCGATAGACCGAGATGACACCAATGCAGCGACCGTCGCTCAGCAGAGGAACGTGCAGCATGGTGTTCAACCCCAGCTGATCGACAGCGAGCCGGCGGCCCGTCTTCCCCTCCCGATAGCGATCGGTGTTCTTGATATCGACAATAGTCACAGGCTCGCCGGTCGAGATGACCTGGGCATAGGTGCTCGCAGGGTCGGTGAGCTGGGGTGGGTTCTCGGCCATGAAGGCCCGAATGTCGGCATCCCATCCATGGGCCGCCATTGTCTTAAGCGTTGTCGCGTCCTCGGAGACCACCATCAAGGACGCATCCCAGGAATCCGACAGCCTCAGCGCATTCTGCGTGATCACCTCGAAGACCGGATTGTCATCGTCGCGCGATCGGCTGATGATGCCGAGCACCTCGCCCGTCGCCTGCTCGCGCTCGAGCCGGGTCTGCAGTTCCCGAAACTGGCGGACATTCTCGATGGCGATCACCGCCTGCGCGGCGAAAGCCTCGAGAAGGGCGATCTCGTCCTCGGTGAACGGCTTCACCTCATATCGGTTCAGGTTCACGCAGCCGATCGCGATGCCGTTCTGGATAAATGGCACGCAAAGGAAGGTGAGAACGCCCTCTTCCTCAACCTTCTTCACCGGCCCCGGCTCGCGGGCCAGGTAACGTGGGTCCTTGGTGAAGTCGCGGATTTGGTTGGTGCGGGCCTCGCGGATGGCCACAGCCATAGCGGTTGTCCCGGAAAGGTCGAATTCGGTGCCGACCGGGAAGACGCCCTTGTCCGGTCCCCAGACGTAGGCGATCCTTGTGTGGGTACGCGCCTCGTTAACGAGGTGAAGGCCGACATCGGGGGCGTCGCAAAGCTGGCCTGCATTGCGCGCGATGCATTCCAGAACCGGCTGCACGTCGTCGCGCGACCGGCTGATGACCTCGAGGATCTCGCGTGTTGCCGCCTGACGCTCGAGGCGGGTCTGTAGCTCGCGGAACTGGCGGACATTCTCGATGGCGATCACGGCCTGCGCGGCGAAGGTCTCGATCAGCGCGATCTGCTCGCGCGTGAAGGGGGCCACCTCGCGGCGATAGAGGCCTATGCCACCGATCGCCCCCTGCTGGCCGAGGAGCGGCACCGCGAGAAAGCTGCGAGCGCCCTCGATCTCAACCGCCTCGACGCGGCGCTGGTCGGTCCGGTCGCGATAGCTGTCGGTCTCGGCCAGGTCCTCGATATGCACGGGTCGACCCGTGGCGATGGCGCGAGGGATCGACGCGTCGCCATCCAAGGGCCAACGGGTCAGAGCCGCCTGCAGATAATGCGATCGGGTTCCCCGGCTCGCCACCAGATCCGCATGTGTGCAGGTCGCGTCGACCATGTAGAGCCCGGCAAAGGGCGTGGCACAGAGCTCGCAGGCATGCTTGAGGATCGCGTCGAAGACGGGGGCCTCGTCGTCCCGCGACTGGCTGATCGCCTGAAGGATCTCCCGGAGCGCTTCGACCGACTGCACCGGGTCGGCGCCCTCGCCGGCGGTCGGCCGCTCCGTGCCTGTCGGCGTTCGCTCTCCCACTTACCGTTCCCCGCCGAGTTGACGCCGCCGCAACCCTAGCCGATCTGCGCGCGGACGCCACCCCGGCCGCCGGGGTGGCGCGCAGGGGTCAGTCGGTTGCAGCTTCCATCTCGGTCGCGCGCTCGGCCTCGTCCGGATAGGCGACCGCGATCATCGTGTCGGCGAGCCCGCCATAGGCGCGCAGCCACGCCTCGCGGGTCTCCTCGTCATAGGCCTCGTCGAGCATGTCGCCGAGCATCCGGTCGAGCGCCCGCCCCACGGCGGTGTAGTGCTCGGGCCGCACGCCATAGGCGACATGGCGCTGGGCGAGGTCCTCGATCACCGGCCGGAGCGTGTGCCAGCTCTGCAGCTGGCTCACCACCAGCCCGAGCGTGCTCATCAGCTTGGCCGATTGCGCGCTCATCTCGCCGACGAACATCGGCCGCGCCTCCGGTGCGATCTCGAAGAGCCGCTGGTAGAACATGTTGCCCGCTTCGTCGGCATCGCGGCTCACGATCAGGAAGCTCGCGCGGATGCGGTCGATCTCGTCCAAGGTCAACGTCATCATAAGGTCCCTTTTGTTGCGGCCGGGGGCGCCGTTTGCCCGGATCCCGGCCCACTCAAACCCAAACTTTCGCGGTGATCCCTCGGGACCGCCCCGCGGTGTCTCAATGCTCTTGCTTGCGCCTCTCTTTGGCTTGCGTGCAAATAGACGAGATGCAGATGCTGTGGAACACGATGCCGCGCAGGCCAGTCATGCGGGATTGCAGGATGCCCGCGCCGTCGGATCTGCGCCCGTGTCGCTGAACTGGGACGACCTCAAGATCGTGCTCGCGATCGCCCGGGCCGGCTCGCTGTCGAAGGCGGCGGTGGTGCTCGGCATCGACCAGTCGACCGCGGGACGGCGGCTGACGGCGCTTGAGGCGGATCTCGGCGTGATCCTCTTCACGCGCTCCAAGACCGGTTTCACGCCGACCCAGGCGGGCGATGCGGTGATCCTGCGCGCAGGCGAGATCGAGCGGCGGATCGACTTCATCAACGAGGATCTGCGCCAGGACAGCGACGGGCCCGCGGGGCGGGTGAGGATCCTCGGCAACAGCTGGATGCTGGCGCGGCTGACCGCGACCACCTTGCCCGACTTCCTCGCCGAGCACCCCAAGATCGACATGCGCCTCATCACCCGCCGGCCAGAAACCCCGGCGCGGGGCGATGCCACGGTCTCGCTCTGGTTCGAGGCCGCGCCCTTGCCGGGCGAGTTCGCGATCAAGCTCGGCGATGTGCCCTACAGCCTCTACGCCCCCGACGGCGCCGATCCGGCGGAGCTCGACTGGGTGTCGTTCTTCGACGAGGACGCGCCCCGGCGCGCGCCCGTGCGCACCTTCGAGCGGATGAAGAAGCGCGGCGAGCGGCTGCGGCTTACGGGCTCCGATGCGGGGCTGTTGCTCGTCGCGGTCCAGCGCGGCGTGGGCAAGGCGCTCTTGCCCGACTGTATTGCGGCCGACAGCCCAGGCATCATGCGTGTCGGCAAGGCGGGGCCGGCGCTGATCCGCACGCTTCATCTCCATGCCCATCCGGACACGGTGCAGACCCTGCGCGTGCAGGCGACGGTGCACTGGCTCCGCTCGAGCTTCCAGTCGGTCTTTGCCGCCGGGCTGGCGCCGGACCATGTCACGCTCGCCCCCGCGCGGCGCCGGCCCGTGGCGCCTGACCCTGCATCGGCGCCTCTGACCACCCCGGGCAAGGCCTGAGGCCCATCGCCCGTCTCCGCCCGTCTCCGCCGGTCGTCACCGGTCCGCTGCATGACGGTCATGCGGGGATGCGGGTTCATCGTCCGCGCCACCCCGCGTATCTGCACGCCACCCGCTGGGATTGGACACCAGCGGCCACGTCGACAAAGACCCAACACAGAGGAGTTTCGGATATGGATGATTATGCAAAACTGAAAAAGTCCGCCGACAAGGTCAATGCGGAGAACCTCGCGACCTGGAAGACCCATGAGGAGGAGATCCGGACCGCCATCGCCAAGGCGGCTGGCGTGCAGGCCTATCTCAAGAAGGCGCTCGCGACGCACCAGTCCAACGCCAAGATGGCCCAGGCCGAGTATGGCGGCTGGAGCAAGCTCGCCACCGGGATCACCGAGAGGCAGGCCGAGCTCGCCGCGGCGAAGAAGGCCAAGGACCGGGCCGCGGTCGCCGAAGCCGAGAAGGAGCTCAAGAAGCTCATGAAGGCCGCCAAGCCCTATCAGGCCAACATCAGCAAGGGTGTCGAGACCGCCAACACGCATATGACGGATGTGCGCACGCGGATCGACGCGCTCGAGGCGGTCCCGAGCTGAGCCCATCGCGACGACGGCGACCCGCTGGGGGTCGCCGTCCTGCCGTCCGCCTTGGCCCATACTCGGAGCCGCACAGGGATTTACACCGGCGCGCGGATCGCCGAGGCTGCCTCCCGCCCATAACGGATCGGGAGGAGGGAACCAGTGCAGGCCAGTTTCTCGCGCCGCAGACTGATCGCGCCTGAGCGCCTGCGCGCGCTGATGCAGCGCTCGGACCTGCGCGGCGCATTCCAGCTCGGCAGCCATGCCGGCGCCATCGTCCTCTCGGGCGCGGCGCTCTGGACGCTCTGGGGCACCTGGTGGGCGGTCCCGGTGTTCATGGTCCACGGGGTGCTGCTCAACTTCCTCTATGCCGGGCAGCATGAGCTCAGCCACGGCACCGTCTTCGCCACCCGCTGGCCGAATGTCCTGGCCGGGCGGATCATCGGCTTCCTGATGATCTTCCCGCGCGACTTCGACAAGATCCAGCACTGGGCGCATCATCAGCACACCCAGGACTGGGAGAAGGACGGCGAGCTGGTGCGCGAGCCCTACACGCTGCGCTCCTATCTCCTGTGGTTCTGGGGCCCGACGTATTGGTGGAGCCGGGTCGCGCGGATCGTGCGGTTCTGCCGCGGGATCGTCCCCGAGCCCTATATCCGCCCGGACGAGCAGCCTATCGTGATCCGCGAGGCGCGCATCCATGCCGCCCTCTGTGCCGGGATCGCTCTCATCTCGGTGGCGACGGGCTCCTGGGCGGCGGTGATCCTCTGGCTCGCGCCCATGGTCGTGATGAAGCCGGTGCACCAGCTCCAGAACACCATCGAGCATCTCGGCCTCAGCCACCGGCCCGACATCCTCGAGAACACCCGCTCGACCCGGACCAACGCGCTGATGCGCTGGCTTTGCTGGCAGATGCCTTATCACACCGCGCACCATACCTTCCCGAGCGTGCCGTTCTGGCAGCTCTCCGAGCTCGACCGGGCGATGCGCGACAGCGGTGCGCGGCCGCACGAGATGGGATGGATCGAGTTTCAGATCGAGGTGCTCGCCAAGCTCGCCTCGAAATCCGAGGCCGACTACCCCTATGACGAGGTGTGGATCGTGCCGCGCGGCGACGGGCGGGTCCGTCGGGTCGAGCCGGCCTGAGGCTCGGCCCGGGCCTGGCCCAGAGGGCGAGGCTGGAGGAGAGGCTGGGGACGAGGCTGGGATTTTGGCGCCCCCGCGATTGCCGGGGACGACCCGCTCGCCATATGGAGGGGTTCTGAGACACGCAGGGGCACCGGACGAAACGATGGCGCGCGCGCGAGGTGAGAGGCCTGCGGACACCGTGACAGCCGGCGGAAGCGGCCGACGCGACGGGTGTGCGACCGGTCGTGCGCTCGGCCCGCGACGGTCTGCCAGATGACGTCCGCCAGCGCCACGCCCGGCGAGCACCGCCTCACCCCACGATCCGGCCAGCTGCTCGGCTGGGTCGTCGCATCGGTCTCGGCCGGGCTGTTCCTGATCTTTGCCAAGCTCATCCCCTTTGTGGCGGCGGGCAATGCGGCCGCCCTGTCGATGCCCTGGGCCGAGCGGCTCGGCGTGTCGCTTGCGATCCGGATCGACGGGCTGTCGCTCCTCTTCGCTCTGCTGATCTCGGGCTTCGGCTCGCTGATCGCGCTCTATGCGGCGCGGTATCTGCGCGAGAACCCGCATCTGATGCGCTTCTTCCTCGCGCTCGGGGCCTTCATGGCGGGGATGCTGGGGCTGGTGCTGGCCGACGACCTGATCACCCTCTTCGTGTTCTGGGAGGTGACGACGGTCGCGTCCTTCCTGCTGGTGGGGTTCAACCACGCCTCGGCCAAGGCGCGGCGCTCGGCCTGGCAGGCGTTGCTGGTCACCGGGGCAGGGGGCCTCGCGCTCCTCGCGGGGCTCGTGCTCCTCGGGATCGCCGCGGGGACGAGCCGGATCTCGGAGATCCTCGCGGCGGGACGGCTCGCCGAGCACCCGCTCTATCCGGCGATCCTGACGCTCGTGCTGATCGGTGCCTTCACCAAATCGGCGCAGATCCCGTTCCATTTCTGGCTGCCGAACGCCATGGCCGCGCCGACGCCCGTCAGCGCCTATCTCCACTCGGCCACCATGGTGAAGGCGGGCGTCTATCTGCTGGCCCGGTTCCATCCCGCGCTTGCCGGGACCGAGGCCTGGACCTGGTCGCTTTCGGCCATCGGCGGGACCACGATGGTGCTCGCGGCGGTGCTGGCGATGCGCCAGACGGACCTCAAGCTGGCCCTCGCCTACACCTCGGTCATGGCGCTCGGGGCGCTGGTGATGTTCCTCGGCGCCGAGGCCACCATCGCGATCGCCGCGGCGATGACCTTCCTGATCGTGCACGCGCTCTACAAGGCCTCGCTCTTCCTCGTGGTCGGCAGCATCGAGCACGGCACCGGCACGCGCGAGATGGGCTCCCTCGGCGGGCTCTGGCGCACGATGCCGCTGACCTCGCTCGCGGGGCTCCTGGCGGCGGGCTCCATGGCCGGCTTCCCGCCTTTCCTCGGCTTCGTCGGCAAGGAGCTGAAGTACGAGGGCGCGCTGGCGATCGCCGAGGAGCCGCTGTTGCTCGCCGGCGCCGCGGTCTTTGCCAATGCGCTGATGGTGACGCTCGCGCTGGTGATCCTCTTCCGCGTGATTCTCGGCAAGCGTCGCGAAACGCCGAAGACGCCGCGCGAGAGCCCGCTCGCCATGTGGCTGGCGCCGCTGGTGCTCGCCTCCGGAGGGCTCGTCTTCGGCATCGCGCCCGATCTCGCCGGCAAGACGCTGGTGCAGCCTGCCGTCACGGCCGTGGCGGGCGCGCCGCAGGTGGTCACGCTCAAGCTCTGGCACGGGATCAACCTGCCGCTCGCCATGAGCTTCGCGACCGTGGCGATCGGGGTGATCGGCTTCGTCACCCATCGCTGGATCGTGCGCCTGCTCGGCCGGCTGCCGGCGATCGCCGACCGGGCCTGGGACGGGCTGCTCGACGCGATCGCCTCTTGGTTCTCCGCGTTCACGCTGGCCGTGCAGGCGGGCTCGCTGCGCGGCTACCTGAGCGTGACGCTGATGGCGGCCTTCGCGCTGCCGCTGGTGGGGCTCCTGCTGGCGGGAGGGCCGGGACTGCCGGAGCTGGCCTGGGACGAGCCATTGGCGGCCGAGGCGGCCGCGGCTGCGCTCCTCGCCGCGGCCGGCGCGGTGGTCGCGGCCGTGGCGCGCCGGCGGATCGCAGCGATCGGCGGGCTCGGCGCGGTGGGGACGGGCGTCACGATGCTCTTCGTGCTCTACGGCGCGCCGGATGTCGCGATCACACAGCTCCTCGTCGACGTGATGCTGATCATCCTGATCGCCGCGCTGCTCCACCGCCTGCCCGACTTCGCGCCGCGCATGCTCGATCTCGGTGCCGCGGCGATCGCGGTGCTCGCCGGCGTGTCGGTGACGGCGCTGACGCTGGCCGTCGCGGCGCATGACGCGGGCGGCGGCCTCGCCCAGCGGATGGCCGAGATGAGCGTGCCCGAGGCCAAGGGGCGCAACATCGTCAACGTGATCCTCGTCGATTTCCGCGCGCTCGACACCTTTGGCGAGATCGTGGTGGTGGCGGCCGCGGCGGTTGGCGCGGTCGCGCTCCTGCGCATGCGTCCACGGTCGATCGCGCGGGCCGGGCGCCCCGATCCACAGGCCTCGGCAATGCGGGAGGCGGCGGAATGACCACCCCGATCCTCAAGGCGGCGGCGCGGATCCTGGTGGGCATGCTGCTGGTCTTCTCGCTCTTCATGCTGCTGCGCGGGCACAACTCGCCGGGAGGCGGCTTCATCGGCGGGCTGCTGGCGGCGACGGCGATCGCGCTCCTGGCGGTCACCCACGGGGTGGCGACAGCGCGCCGGGCGCTCAGGCTCGAGCCGGTGCGCGTCGCGGCCGTCGGCGTCGGTGCCGCGCTCCTGGCCGGGCTGCTGGCGATCGCGACGGGGCGGGAGCCGTTCTCCGGGCTGTGGCTCCTGCTCGGCGCCGATGGCGGGGGCAAGGGCCTGCCGATCTCGACCGTGCTGCTCTTCGATATCGGCGTGTGGCTCGTCGTTCTCGGCGCGGTCTCGGCGCTCGTCTTCGAGCTCGAGGCGGACGGAGAGGACGCATGAGCCAGACCCTCGTCGCCCTCCTCGCCGGTGTGCTGACGGCAACTGGCGTCTACCTGCTGCTGGCGCCGCATCTCTTGCGGCTGGTGCTCGGCGTGGCGCTGATCGGGACGGCGGCCAACCTCGTGGTCTTCGCCGCCGGGAGCCTCACGCCCGCGGCTGCGCCGCTGATCCCCGAGGGCGCCACCGCACCGCCGGGCCCGGTGGCCGACCCGCTGCCCCAGGCGCTGGTGCTCACCGCCATCGTGATCGGCTTCGGCCTGGTCGCCTTCGCGCTGGCGCTTACGCTCGCAGCCCATCGCCGGCTCGGCACGGTCGACCCGGAGGCCATGCGCATCGCCGAGCCGCCGGAGGAGCGTCCGTGAGCTGGATCCTCGCCGCGCCGCTCCTGATCCCGCTCGCGACGGCGGTCGTGGCGCTGCTCGCGCGGCGGGCGACGGCGACGCCCTGGATCGGCGTCGCAGGCTCGACGTTTCAGACGGCGGCGGCCGTGCTGCTCTTCGCGGTCGTCTGGTCCGAGGGCCGGCTCGCGACCGGCATGGGCGGCTGGGCGCCGCCGGTCGGGATCGTTCTGGTCGCCGACACGCTCTCGGCGCTGATGGTGCTGGTGACGGCCGTGATGGGCCTCGTGGTGACGGTCTATGCCACGGCCGACATCCCGGCGCGGCACGGACGGTCCGGCTGGCACGGGCTCGCCCAGCTCCTGCTCGCAGGCGCGACGGGGGCCTTCCTGACGGGCGACCTGTTCAACCTCTATGTCTGGTTCGAGGTGATGCTGATTGCCTCCTTCGGCCTCGTGGTGCTGGGCGGCAGCCGCGCCGAGATCGACGGCGGCGTCAAATACGTCGCGCTCAACCTGATGGCGACGCTGGCCTTCCTCACGGCCGTGGGGCTCCTCTACGGCCTCGGCGGCACGCTGACACTCGCCGATCTGCCGGCGGGCCTCGCCACAGCGCCCGAGGGCGCGGTCACCGCCGCCTCGCTCTTGCTGTTCGTCGCGTTTGCGGCCAAGGCCGGGCTCTTCCCGCTCTTCTTCTGGCTGCCGGCCGCCTATCTCACGCCTCCCATGGCGGTGACGGCGCTCTTCGCCGCGATCCTTACCAAGGTCGGCGTCTATGCGCTGATGCGGGTCTTCACGCTCGTCTTCCCCGACGGTCCGGCGATGGAGCTGCTCGGGCCGATCGCCGTTCTGACCATGGTGGTGGGCGTGATCGGGGCCGCGGCCCAGTCCGAGGTGCACCGCATCCTCGCCTTCCACATCGTCAGCCAGATCGGCTACATGGC
>CAYORO010000118.1:0-10874 GCA_964406355.1 uncultured Limibaculum sp. | reverse complement strand
GCGCGCCGCTGCCGAACTACGGCGCGGGCGTGCAGGCGCTGCTGCGCGAGGCGACCGTCGGCGACATGCCGCATGTCGACTATCTCGGCCTCTCGCATCTGAAGACGGTGGTCGATCGCGGCCTCGCCGTCGAGATCGGCTCGCTGATGGAGAAGGACGGCCAGACCTTCGAGGAGAACGGCTGGACCGACTCGCTCCAGACCCTCGGGCGGGTCGACGGCACGCAGTATGCGCTGCCCTTCGCCGTCTCGATGTCGGTGACCTACTACAACGCCGATCTCGTGCGCCAGGTCGGCGGCGATCCCGAGAACATGCCGACCGACTGGGACGGGATCATCGATCTCGCCGGCAAGATCCGCGGTCTCGGCGACGACTATGCCGGCATGTACATCCCCTATTCGGCCGGCTGGTACGGCGCCTGGTACTATCAGGGCGTGCTGTTCTCCCATGGCGGCGAGATGATGCAGCCGGGCGAGATCCAGGTCTCGCTGAGCGACGATCCGGCCTGGCAGCAGGCGGTGGGCATGTATGACCGCATGGCCGAGGACGGCGGCATGCTGCCGCTCGGCGACCAGGCGCAGCGCCAGCAGTTCATCTCGGGCAAGATGGGCTTTGTGATCGACTCGATCTCGCGGCTCTTCAACTTCGAGCAGGCGATCGGCGACCGGTTCGACTTCCGCACCACCTTCCACCCGATGGCGGCCGAGGACGGGCGTCTGCCGACCGGCGGCAACCTCGCGCTGATCACCACGGCGGCGGCCGAGGACCCGGCGGTGCTCGATGCGGCCTGGCGGTGGCTGAAGTTCTCGACCGGCCCGTTCGGCACCACCCAGGTGATCAAGCTCGTCGGCTACACCCCGGTCAACGTGCTGGCGCTCGAGGACGAGCAGTACCTCAAGGGCTATTTCGACACCCGCCCCAACCACAAGACGGCGGTCGACCAGATCGCCCGCGTTCGCGAGTGGTACCAGTATCCGGGTGAGAACACGCTGAAGATCGACGACATCATCGGCGAGTATCTCGAGGGCGTGGTCGATGACAGCCTCACCCCGGAGGATGCGCTCTCGGAGATGACGTCCGAGATCAACCGCCTCCTGCCGCCGCAGTGAGGCGGCGGGTCAGCCCGGCGAGGCAACGTGTAGAATGGCCTTTCTCCAACTCTCCGGGCTGACCAAGACCTTCGACGCCACGCCGGTGCTGCGTGGCGTCGATCTGACCCTCGAGGAGGGCGGATTTTTCGCGGTGCTCGGGCCCTCCGGATGCGGGAAGTCGACGCTCCTGCGCATCCTGGCGGGCCTCGAGGCCCAGGATGAAGGCACGGTCCGCATCGGCGGCGCCCCGGTCGACGGCTTGCCGCCGATGGAGCGCGACATCGCGATGGTGTTCCAGTCCTACGCGCTCTACCCGCATATGACCGTGGCCGAGAACCTCGCGCTGCCGCTCGTGATGCGCCGACTCTCGCGCCGCCAGCGCCTGCCCCTAATGCGTCGCCTCGATGCGCGTGTGGCCGAGACGCGCCGGCAGATCCACGCGGAGATCGAGCGCATGGCGGAGATCGTCGCCCTCGGCGGGCTGCTCGACCGCAAGCCCAAGGCCCTTTCCGGCGGCCAGCGACAGCGCGTGGCGCTCGCCCGGGCGCTGGTGCGCCGGCCGCGCCTGTTCCTCCTCGACGAGCCGCTCTCCAACCTCGATGCCAGCCTGCGGGCGGCCACCCGCACCGAGATCGTCGAGCTGCAGCGCCGCCTGGGCGTCACAACCGTCTATGTCACCCATGACCAGACCGAGGCCATGACCATGGCCGAACGGATCGCGGTGATGATGGAGGGCCGGCTCGTCCAGATCGGCACGGCACGCGACATCTATCGCCGCCCGGCCACGCTGGCCGTCGCCCGGTTCATCGGGACGCCGCAGATCTCGGTCCTGCCAGCCGAGATCAGGAGTGGGCGGGTCCTGCTGCACGACGGCACCGGCATCGGGCAGCTCGGCGTGCCGGATCAGACGGCTGAGATCGCGCTGCGCGCCGAGGATGTGGCGCTCGGCCCGGCCGCGGCGGCGCCCCTCGGCGGGACGGTCCGCCATGTGGAGTTTCTCGGCTCCGAAGCGCTCGTCCATATCCGTCTCGATTGGCCCGAGCCCTCGCCCCTGGTGATCGCGCGCGTCGGCTCGACCGAGGCGGACGCGATCGCCGGCGGCAGCGCGATCGGCCTCTGGCCCCGCTGGGCCGAGGGTCATGTGTTCGGTGCGGACGGCCATCGCCTGGGCGAGCTGACGGCGACCGCACAAGGCGTCGGGCGGGTCGGCACATGAGCGCGCCGCAGATCCGCTCGCGGCTCCCCTCGCAGGCCCCGATCGCCTGGAGCTTCGTCCTGCCGTTTTTCCTGGTGCTCTGCATCTTCGTCCTCGGGCCGACGCTTGCGGTGCTCGGCCTCTCCTTCAGCGACTGGAAGCTCGGCGAGCGCGACATCACCTTCGTCGGCTGGACGAACTACGAGGAGCTCTTCGGCGACCGGATCTTCTGGAACTCGGCGAGCAACACAGCGCTCTACACGCTGATGGTGGTGCCGGTGTCGGTCGCGCTCGGGGTCTGGCTCGCGGTGTTGATCGAAGCCTCGCGGCTCGGCCGCACCTTCTTTCGCTCCGCCATCTTCCTGCCCGTGGTCTCGACGACCGTCGCGATGGCGATTGTGTGGGAGTTCCTGCTCCACCCCACGCTCGGCCCGGTCAACACGCTCATCGGCTATGCCGGCCTGCCGTCCCAGCGCTTCCTGAGCGACGCCAAGATCGTGCTGGTGACGCTCGCGGCCATCGGCATCTGGGAGACGGCCGGATATGTCATGGTGCTGGTGCTCGCGGGGCTCAAATCCATCCCCTCGGACCTCTACGACGCGGCCGCGGTCGACGGCGCCCATCGCCCCTGGGAGCGCTTCTGGACCGTCACCTGGCCGCTGCTCGGCCCCACGATGGTGTTCGTGACGATCATCGCTGTGCTGCGCGCGATCCGGGTCTTCGAGACGGTGGCAGCCCTCACCCAGGGCGGGCCGCGGCGCGCCTCCGAAGTGGTGCTCTTCACGATCTACCAGGAGGGGATCACCTATTTCCGGATCGGCTACGCCTCGGCGCTGACGGTGGTGTTCCTGCTCGTGCTCGTGATCCTCACGGCGATCCAGGTCCGCATCCTCGACCGGCGGGTGCATTACGGATGAGAGCGGGCGCGCTCCTGAGGCTCCTGATCCTCGCCGTCGCTGCGGGCGTCTTCCTGTTTCCGTTCATCTACATGGCTGCGTTCTCGATCAAGCCGGTGGACGAGATCTTCAGCGGCAGCCTGTCGCTGCTGCCGGGATCCTGGGACGGGCTGCGCAACTTCCCCGACGCGCTTCGGGCCGAGCCGCTCCTGCGCTACCTGCTCAACGGCGTGATCGTCTGCGCCGGCATCCTGGTCTTCCAGCTCCTCTTCGCCGTGCCCTGCGCCTATGCGCTGGCCAAGCTGCGGTTTCGCGGGCGCGAGGTGCTGTTCGGGATCGTGATCTTCGGGCTGCTGGTGCCGATGCAGGCGACGGCCCTGCCGATCTATCTCGGCCTCGCGCTGAGCGGCCTTGCCGATACCTACACGGCGCTGATCGCGCCCTTCACGGCCTCGGTCTTCGCGGTGTTCCTGTTCCGCCAGTTCTTCCGCACGATCCCCGACGAGCTGCTCGATGCGGCCCGGCTCGACGGCTGTTCCGAGCTCTCGGTGATGCTGCGCATCGTGCTGCCGCTCACCATGCCGGCGGCGACCGCCTTTGCCATCTTCTCGGTCGTGTCCCACTGGAACGACCTCTTCTGGCCGATCATCGCGATCCGGAGCCCCGAGCTCAACACGCCGCCGCTCGGCATCCTCGCCTTTCGCTCGGCGGATGCCGGGGACCGCTATGGCGAGCTGATGGCCGGCACCGTGATCATCACCGCGCCGCTGATCCTCGCATTCCTGCTGGCGCAGCGCCGCTTCATCGAGGGGATCAGCCTCGGGGCCCTGAAAGGATAGCCGATGCTCAAGCTCATCCAGATCACCGACTGCCATCTCGTGCCCGAGGGGCAGCGTCTCTTCGAGAGCGATCCCGGCGCGCGGCTCGCCGTCGCGATCGACAGCGTCATCGCCGAACATGCCGACGCCGATCTCGTGGTCTTCACCGGGGATCTCGCCCATGACGGGCGGCCCGAGGCCTATGCCCTCCTGCGCCGCGAGCTGGGGCGGCTCCCGGTCCCCTGGCAGCTCCTGCCCGGCAACCACGACGAGCGCGCGGCTCTCTGCGAGGCCTTCCCCGAGATCGCCACGGATGGCGACGGGTTCCTCCAGGCGGTCCGCGACCTCGACGGCGTCCGGCTCGTCTTCCTCGACACGGTCGAGCCCGGGACCCATGCCGGCGTCTATTGCGCGCGTCGACGGGCCTGGCTCGACGCGGCGCTGGCCGAGAGGCGCGGACGGCCCGCCTATCTCTTCATGCACCATCCGCCGATGCCGATCGGGATGCCGCGGCTCGACCAGTACGGCCTGGCGGAGCGGGACGCGTTCGCGACGTGCCTCGGGGGGGGCGATGTCCGCCACATCTTCTTCGGCCATGTGCATCGCCCGGTCTCGGGGAGCTGGCGGGGCATCCCGGTCTCGTCGCTGCCCGGCACCAACCACCAGAACCAGCTCGACTTGTCCGAGGGGCGCGAGAACCTCTCCAGCCTCGAGCCCCCTGCCTATGCGGTGATCCTGATCGGTGAGGACAGCACCCTGGTGCATCTCCACGCCTTCGCGGATCGGAGCGCGCGCTTCGTCTACGACCCCGATGCCGAGCCCAAGGCCCAGATCCGCAAGATCCCGGGCCGCCCATCTTCGGCGCCGGTCTGAGGGCCTCAGGCGGCGGCCTGTCGACGGTCCCCGCCTCGCGGCCCCGGACGGTCTGGCTTTGGCGGTGGGCGGGACCGCCCGACGGCGTCACCCGGACACCCTCACGCCCTGGCGAGTTGCGGAAGCAGGTTTCGGAAGTATTGGATCGTCGATCTTAGGCCATCATCGAGGGCCACGGCGGGTTCCCACTTCAAAGTCTCCCGCGCGCGTGTAATGTCCGGCTGCCGTTGCACAGGGTCATCTTTTGGTAGGGGCTTGAATTCGAGCTCCGACCGAGATCCCGTCATGGCGATGACCTTCTCGGCCAGCTCGCGGATCGTAAACTCCGTTGGGTTGCCGAGATTGATCGGGCCGATCACCGCCTCGTCGCTTTCCATGAGCCGGATGATGCCCTCGATCAGATCGTCGACATAGCAGAAGGACCGCGTCTGCTGTCCGGTGCCGAAGACCGTGATCGGATCGCCCTGCAACGCCTGCACGATGAAGTTGGAGACAACGCGCCCGTCATTGGGGTGCATGCGCGGGCCATAGGTATTGAAGATCCGCGCGACCTTGATCTTGAGCTTATGTTGCCGATGATAGTCGAAGAACAGTGTCTCAGCGCATCGCTTGCCCTCGTCATAGCAGGAGCGCGGGCCGATCGGATTTACATTGCCCCAGTAGGTCTCCGGCTGCGGATGTGTCGTCGGGTCTCCGTAAACCTCGCTGGTCGATGCCTGGAAGATCCGGCATTTCAGCCGCTTCGCCAGACCGAGGACATTGATCGCGCCATGGACGCTGGTCTTCGTCGTCGCGACCGGGTCGTGTTGATAATGGATCGGCGAGGCAGGACAGGCGAGATTATAGATCTCGTCAACTTCCACATACAGCGGGAAAGTCACGTCATGGCGCATAAACTCGAAACGGGAGTGGTTGTGCAAATGCTCGACATTCCGTTTGGTGCCGGTGAAGAGGTTGTCGACACAGAGGACTTCATGCCCCTGCTCCAGGAGGCGGTCGATCAGATGGGATCCGAGGAACCCGGCGCCCCCGGTCACGAGGATACGTTTCCGGCTTTCATAAAGACGTACCAAGGCCTTCACCCTCCAGGAGCTCCAAACGGCTCCAACAGGTGGCGGATTTCGCCCGGATGATCAATCGGATCCAGGCTCGGATTTCGCGCGGCGCGGCGCGGCGGTCGATCCGTTCCGGCCGCCACTGGTCCCACTGCCGTGCTGCCTGATCCCGGACCAGGACGCACTCCACCTGCGCACCCCGGGCCGGGACCATATCCATCCGTGCCAGGGGTGGCGGTCGGGAGCGGATGCGCGCGGGCCGGTCCTGATGCAGGGGTGCGGATCGTCAACGGGGCGGCTGCGCGCTTCGAGCGCATTGGAAGACGGTGCCGACCCCTTTGGTACCGGGCACCTCCGCGGTATTCAGACGCATGGCCTGGCGCATCGGTGACTACACGCTCGATCCGCAGCGCGCGGAGCTCACGGGCCCCGCCGGCCTGGTCCATGTGGAGCGCTACACCCTCGAGGTGCTGATCCATCTGGTGCGTCATGCCGACCGCGTGGTCACGCGTGACGACCTGCTTCAGGCGGTCTGGCGCGGGCGCATCGTGAGCGACTCGTCCATCTCCACGCAGATCAAGCACGCCCGCAAGGCGCTCGGCGACACAGGTGCCACGCAGGCGCTGATCCGCACGATCCATGGCCGCGGCTTCCGCTTCGTCGGCAAGGCGACCCCGATCACGCCCGCAGAGCCGGCGCCGCCGGCACCGCTGGCCACTGCCGAGCCGCCGCGGGGAGAGCCGATGGGGGCCGGGCGGCCGAGCCTGGCGGTGCTGCGCTTCCAGAGCGTCGACCAGGGCGAGCAGAGCCTGCGCATCGCCGCTGCCTTTCCCGCCGAGATGATCTCCAGCCTCTCGCGCATCGGCTGGCTGCACATGATCGCGCGCGCCTCCTCGTTCCGGTTCGATCCCGCCACGGCCGAGCCCGCCGAGGTCGAGGCGCGGCTCGGTGTGCGCTACCTCGCCACCGGCATGGTCGAGATGACCGGCGAGCGGCTGACCATCACGCTCGAGGTGCTCTCGGCGCCCGACGGCGCGCTGGTCTGGACCGAGCGCTTCGCCTGTTCGCTGGCGGAGATCCAGCTGCGCCGCACCGAGATCGTCTCTGCCGTCACCTCGGCGCTGGAACTCGCGATCCCCGAGCACGAGGCCGACCGCACGCGCCGGCTGGAGGCATGCGAATTCGATGCCTGGTCGCATTTCCATCTCGGACTGGCGCATCTCTACCGTTTCAACGCTGGCGACAACCAGAGGGCGGCGGAGCACTTCGAGGCGGCCATCCTCGCGGATCCGGCCTTTGCGCGGGCCCATGCGGGGCTCTCCTTCGTGCATTGGCAAACGGCGTTCATGCAGTTCGGCGACGACCGCAGACTGTTGCTCGACCGGGCGGTGGCGGCGGCCAACCGGGCGTTGGAGATCGACCGAAAGGAGCCCTTCGCCACCTTCAACCTGGGCCGTGCCCGCTGGCTGGAGGGTGATGTGGAGGCCGGGCGCTCCTGGCTCGACCGCGCGCTCCAGATCAACCCCAACTCGGCGCAGGCGACTTACTCCAGCGGCCTCCTGCAGCTTCTGGCCGGCGCGCCGAACGGCGGACAGTCCATGTGCACCAGGGCCCTGTCGCTCAGCCCGCTCGACCCCATGGGCTATGCCATGCATGCCACCCGCTCGATGTCGGCCATCATGGTGGAGGACTTCGACACGGCCCGACGCATCGCCGACCAGGCCGTTCACGCGCCAGGTGCGCATTTCTATATCGCCATGATTGCCGCTGTGGCGAGCGAGCTCAGCGGGGCGCGGGTCAGTGCCGAGCGCTACCGCGACCTTGCGCTGGCGCAGAAGTCTGGGGCCAACGCGGCGCTCTTCTTCCAGGCCTTCCCCTTCCAGCGCCGCGAAGACCGCGAACGCATGGCCGGCTCGTTTCGCCGCCTCGGCCTGGCCTGAGGGCGGCATGCGGCGACCTCTATCTCCACATGTCTTGCGAGCGGCATGGCAGGCGATCGGCGAGCATCGGCGCACCTGAACCACCGGCAGGCCCCTCGGCCGAGGCGGCACTCCGCCGCTCTCGATGCCGCGCCAATACTGGGAGATTGACGTCAAGACGACATTCAAGGACCACTCGGTAGCGGCAGTCCGGTCGAAGGTTCCCACCGGTCCCGACATCTCTAATTGAGTGCGCTATTTCGCAAGATGATTTCGTTGAGCCACGAAAAACCTCACGTGGATCGTTACCTTTGGGAATTGACGGGCTCGTTCACTGACCCCAGTGAGAACAGAATCCACCACGGCGCGAGGAAACGAGCATGAACGAGATCATCCTGATCCTGGACCCCGCTACGGCGCGGGTCAGCGTGGAGTCCGACAATCCGACACCCTCGGTCCTGTGGGACATCGCGGCCCAGTCAGCGGTGATCGAAACCGCTGTCGGCCCGACCATCGCATCTCGCGCCTATGCGCTGACCCACACTGCGATCTACGACGCCTTCGCGGCCTTGGACGACACCGCGACCGGGGTGGTGACCGGCGACGCCTTCGACGGGCTCGCCGAGGCGAGTGACGCCGCCCTGACCACTGCGATGAGCTTCGCGGCCTATGCGGTGCTGGTCGATCTCTTCCCCGAGCAGGTCGAGATCTTTGATGAGGTCATGGCGGGGCTGGACCTCGATCCGGATGTCGAGGTCACGATCCCGGAGAGCCCCATCGCCATCGGCCGCGCGATCGGCGCCGCCGTGGTGGCCGCGGCCGCGGCGGACGGCTCGAACCAGGCCGAGGGCTATGCCGACACCACAGGCTATGCGCCGGTCAATGCGAGCTCGGAGCAGATCGTCGACATCACCCGATGGACACCGGAGAACGTACCGGTCGACCCCGAGGGCGGCCCCGCGGATCAGAGCTTCCTCACCCCCCATTGGGGCACCGTCCAGCCCTTTGCGCTGTCGGACGGGGCAGCGCTCAGGCCCGAACCGCCCGAGCCCTTCTTCGTTGATGGGGTCGATGCGACCCTCGATCTCGAGGCCGGGGTGATCACCTTCGACGGGCCCGAGGCGCCGGCTCCGGAGGAGGTGCGGCCCGATCTCATCGGCTCGGTCATCAATGCGGGCTTCATCACCCAGGCGGAAGCGCTCATCGAGACCAGCGCCGGACTGACCGACGAGCAGAAGATCGTCGCCGAGTTCTGGGAGGATGGCGGCGGCACCTCCTTCCCGCCGGGAACCTGGATGACCTTCGGCCAGGCGATCTCTGCCCGCGACGAGCACACGATAGAGGAGGACGCCCTGCTCTTCCTCGCCCTCGGCAATGCGGTCTTCGACGCCGGCATCGCGACCTGGGAAGCCAAGTCCTTCTATGATTATGCCCGGCCGGTGCGCGCGATCCGCGATCTCGGCCAGTTGGGCCTGATCGGCGAGGAAGGCACCGACGCGCTGACCGGTGAGACCGGCTTGGTGATCGACGCCTGGGCCGGCCCCGGCCTTGGCACCCAGACGATCCTCGCGGAGAACTTCATCACCTATCAGAACACGCTGGCCGATCCCTCGCCGCCCTTTGCCGAGTACACTTCGGGCCACAGCGCGTTCTCTGCGGCTGGCGCCCAGGTGCTTAGGGCCTTCACGGGCAGCGACAGCTTCGAGGCCTCGATCACGTATGAGAGCGGCACCTCGCTCTTTGAGCCAGGCGTCACGCCGGTGGAGCCTGTGACGCTCAGCTGGACGACCTTCTCGGAAGCGGCCGACGAAGCCGGGCTCAGCCGGATCTATGGCGGCATCCATTTCGACGACGGCGATATCAACGGCCGCACGCTCGGCCGCGAGGCGGGCCAGCAGGTGTGGAGCCGGGCGCTCGAATTCGTGTTCAGTGCGGCCGGCGAGGTTCCGGACGAGGCAGAGCTTTCCGAGACGCTCCTGGTCATTGGCCGCTTCTACGACCTGTCGCTGGCCCGCGTTGCCGATATCGGCGGCTTCAACTTCTGGGCCGATGCGATCGATCCGGGCACCAGCCTGGCGTCCCTCGGCGAGTCCTTTCTCCAGTCGGACGAGTTCGAGCTCGTGTTCGGGCCGCAAGATGCGCTCGACGACGAGGCCTTCGTCGACCGCATCCTCCGCAATGTGGGGCTTCAGGACGAGACCGACCTCGTCGACGCGGCTGAAGCAGCGCTCACGGGCGGTGCGTCGCGAGGCGAGGTGCTGGCGCTCATTGCGGAGGACCCGGCCGTTGCCGCTGAGACGACCTATCTCAACGGCATCACCGAGGTTTCGGAGGGCGTCTGGGCCTATGCCTGAGCCCGGCCGGCTTGCCCCCCGCCCCCGGGGGCCGGGGGCAACGCCAGCCGCTGACCTTCACAGTTGCTGAGTCGAGCGAGAGCTGGAGGAAGCTCTTTAGCTGAAATCCGTGAGAAACCGCTCGGCGAAGGCGGCGAGGGTCGGCGCCTCCGCGGGCGCCGCGTCAGCCGGCGGGAGCGCCATGGCCTCCCGCGCCAGCTCGCGGGCGAGGGTCAGGTCGATGTCTGTGCGCGGCCGAGAGTGATCTTCTTCAGGCGGCCTTCCACGCGGCGCTGGAGGGTCCAGCTTGCGGTGCCGCTCGGTCGGATGCGGAGCCCGAGCCCGGGCACCTCCGTGTCCCACTCGATGCGTTCGGTCAATTGGGTCGTCGTCGGTAGTCTCGTCGCGATAGCCATGCGGTCTCTCCCGTGCTTCCCGCCGGGCCTGAAACCGCGCACTGCCTCGGGTAACGCCCGGGGACTAGCGGGTAACAGCCCGGCTCTTCCTCGCTTCGGGATCTCGTCGAGACCGTCTGACCGTCTTCCATGCCGCCCTCGGCAACCGCGCGCTAACCTCTAGGCCGTTGCGCGGCATGCCGAATCTCTCGAGCCGTGGCTCACTCCACCGGAGCGATTCCCCCGCTCAGAACCCCGTCCGCGAGGCGGCCGGGGCCCGTCCGAAGGTGCACACACTC
>CAYORO010000117.1:0-10941 GCA_964406355.1 uncultured Limibaculum sp. | reverse complement strand
GGCGAGGTCACGTTGATCTCGGTGAGATAGGGCCCGATCACGTCGATCCCGGTGAACAGCAGCCCGCGCTCCTTCAGGACCGGGGCGAGCGCGTCGCAGATCTCGCGGTCGCGGTCGGTCATCGCGACCTTCTCGGCGCGCCCGCCGACATGCATGTTGGAGCGGGTCTCGCCGGCCTGCGGCACGCGGTTGATCGCGCCCACGGCCTCGCCGTCGACGAGGATGATGCGCTTGTCGCCCCTGGCGACGTCGGGAACGAATTTCTGCACCATCAGCGGCTCGCGGGTCCATTGCGCGAACATCTCGTGGAGCGAGGCGAGGTTGCCGTCGCCGGGTGCGAGGCGGAAGACCCCCGCGCCACCATTGCCGTAGAGTGGTTTCAGGATGATGTCGCCGTGTTCCTCGCGAAAGGTGCGGATGGCGTCGAGCGAGCGGGCGATTGCCGTCGGCGGCATGAAGCGGGCGAAGTCGAGCACCAGGAGTTTCTCGGGGCTGTTGCGCACCCATGCGGGGTCGTTGACCACGAGCGTTCCCGGGTGGATGCGCTCGAGGAGATGGGTGTTGGTGATGTAGCTCATGTCGAAGGGCGGGTCCTGGCGGAGCAGCACGACGTCGAGCTCGCCGAGGTCCCGGGTCTCGCGGGGGCCGAGCGTGAAATGGTCCCCCTCCACGGCGCGGACGGTGAGCGCGTGGCCGGTGGCCAGGAGCCGCTCGGCGCCGGAGCCGTCCCAGACCAGATCGGGCACGTGGTAGTAGAACAGCCGGTGGCCGCGGGCCTCCGCCTCGAGCGCGAGGCGGAAGGTCGAGTCGGCGCGGATGTCCACGCCCGCGATCGGGTCCATCTGGATCGCGACATCGAGGCCCATGGGCACCTCCGGAAGCTCTGGCCGGCCGCGCCCGGCCCGCGGGCGGGTCAGCCGCCGCGGGCGATGCGCGCGCGCCGGCGCGGATCGTCGATCGTGAGCACGTGGCTCACCACCCGGCGCACCCCCTCGACGGAGCGGGCGAGCTCGATCGCCCGGTCGAGCTCGGGCGAGGAGCGCGCGAGCCCGGTCAGATGTACCGTGCGGTCGACGGTTGTCACGGTGTAATTGACGGCGCTGACGGATCGGTCGGCGTTGAGCTCGAACCGGAGCCGGTTGGAGATCGCCACGTCGCGGAGATAGGCGCGCGTGCCGCTGTCGGCGGCGACCTCGAGCGCATCGTCGAGCGAGACCACACCGGGGGTGGCCCAGACGGCCTTGGCGGCCGCGATCTTGTCCTCGGCCTCGGGCACGGTGCCGGTGAGGACGACGGCGCCCTCGACCACATCGACGGTGACATCGCGGTAGAGCTCGCCCGAATGGTTGCCGAGCCGCTGGGCGATGCCGAGCGAGATGTCGGTGTCGTTGAGCTGGGTGAGCGTCGAGCGCTCCTCGAGCACCGCCTGGCCGAGCGCTGCGCCGCCGCCGACGATCGGCAGCGCGACGCAGCCCTGGAGGGCGCCCAACGCCAAAAGCCCGGCCATTGCCGGGAGGGTGTGTCTCATGGATCTGCTCCGCCTCTTGGGATGCGTCTGCTGCGCATCTCGGCGTGCAGTCTACACCGGGACGGCCATGACGGGAAGCGCGGTGCACCAGGTTGGCGCGGGTGGCGGCGGCTCAGTCGAGGCCGGGGCGGTGGGCGTCCTCGACGATCTCGCAGGCGCCGGTCGCATCGATCAGCGCGGCGTCGAAGCGGCAGGCGCCCGCGGCCTCGGGATGGGCTGCGAGCCAGGCTGCGGCAGCGCCGGCGATGCGCGCCCATTGGCGGGACGAGACGGGGCTGTCGGGGCCGGCGCGCCGGCGGGCCTTGACCTCGACGAAGACGAGTGTGGTGCCCTCGCGGACCACGAGGTCGATCTCGCCCTCGGCCGTGCGATAGCGGCGGGCGAGCAGGTCGGCGCCGCGGGCGAGATAGGCGCGGGCGGTGATCTCCTCGGCCGCCAGCCCGCCGAAATGGCGCGTGCCGCCGGAGCGGGGACCAGGGGGGCTCATCGCCCGGCGAGCGCAAGCGCCCGCGCATAGACGTCGCGGCGCGGCAGGCCGAGCCGGTCGGCAACCTCGCGGGCCGCGTCCTTGACGGTGGCGCGGGCGAGCGCCTCGGCGAGGGCAGTGTCGAGCGCCGCGGCCTGCTCCTCTGGCGAGCGCTCGGCGGCTCCGGGCGGGCCGACCACCAGCACGACCTCGCCGCGGGGCTCGTGCTCGGCGAGATCGGCGGCGAGGCTGGAGAGCGACCCGCGGCGGACCTCCTCGAAGCGCTTGGTCAGCTCGCGCGCCATCGCGGCGGGGCGGTCGCCGAGCACTGCCGCCATGTCGGCGAGGGTCTCGGCCGCACGCCGGGGGCTCTCGAAGAAGACGAGGCTTGCCGGAACCGCCGCGAGGTCCGCGAGCGCGCTGCGCCGGGCGGTCGGTTTGGGCGGCAGGAAGCCCGCGAAGAGAAACCGGTCCGTCGGCAGCCCGGCGAGCGAGAGGGCGGCGAGCGCAGCCGACGGCCCCGGCACAACGCTCACGCCGTGCCCCGCGGCGAGCGCGGCCTCGACGAGCCTGTAGCCGGGATCGGCCACCAGCGGCGTCCCGGCATCGGAGACCAGCGCCACCGAGCGCCCCTCGGCAAGCCAGCCGAGGATCTGCGGGCGCCGCGCCGGGCCGTTGCGGTCATGGTAGCTGACGATCGGCCGGCCGCCGAGGGCGATGCCGTGGATCTGCATCAGCTGGCGGGTGCGGCGGGTGTCCTCGGCGGCGATCGCGTCGGCGCCGGCCAGCGTGTCGAGCGCGCGCAGCGTGATGTCGCGGGCATTTCCGATCGGGGTGGCGACGAGATGCAGCCCGGGCGGGATCGGCGCGGCGCCCGCCGGCCCGGTCTCGGGGCCGTCCGACGGTCCCGCGCGTTTACTTTCGTCGGCCATGATCCTAGGCTCCGCTACGACAGGGCCGGCTCGGCGGGAGGCTCGGGGCCCGTGGGAGCGAGGTGATCCGATGCGTGCGGCGATGTCAAAATCCCCGAGGCTCGAGGCGCGCATGGCCGGGTGGCTGCTGGCGCTCCTCGCCCTCTCCGTCGCGGCCTGCGGACAGCCCAATCGCCCGGCACCTTCGGCGCCCGCCACGGCACCGGCAGCCCGTGTAGGCGATCCCGCGCCCACGGTCCCGCGCGGCCCGGCTTCGGCGGCCGCGGGGCCGGTGACCCTCGCGCTTCTGGTGCCGCAAAGCGCCCGGGCCGAGGGGGCGGCGCAGCTTGCGGGTGCGCTTGCCAATGCCGCCGAGATGGCCGTGCAGGATCTCCGCATCCGGGACCTGTCGCTCCGGGTCTATGACACGGGCGGCGAGCCTGCGCGCGCCGAGGCGGCGGCGCGGCGCGCCATCGCCGACGGTGCCGATATCCTGCTCGGCCCGCTCTTTGCACAGACCACCCAGGCGGTGGCGCGGGTGGCGATCCCGGCGCGGCGCCGCGTGATCTCGTTCTCGACGGACGCCTCGGTGGCGGGTGATCCGGTCTATGTGTCGGGCTATGTGCCCGAGGCCGAGGCCCGGCGCATCCTCGAATACGCTGCCACCCAGGGACGGCGCTTCGTCGCGCTCTTCCGCCCGCGCACGGCATACGGCGATGCGGCGGCCCGCGGAGTGGGCGCGGCCGAGGCGCGGGGCGCGGTCCGGCTCGTCGCCACCGCTGCCTATGAGCGGAGCTTCAAGGGCATCGAGGCGGCCTCCGGGCCCTTCGCCGAGGAGGCGCGCGGGCTCGGGGCCGAGGCGCTGCTGCTGCCTTCGGGAGGGCAGGAGCTCCAGGCGGTCGCGAGCTTCATGAACTTTCACCGGCTCGACCCGCTGGAGGTGCGCTATCTCGGGCTCGGACAGTGGAACAGCGCGGCGAGCTTCGACGAGCCCTCGCTGCTCGGCGGCTGGTTCCCAGCGCCCGACCCGGACGCCTTTGGCGTCTTCGCCGGGCGCTACCGCGCGCGCTATGGGGGCGAGCCGCCGGTGCTTGCGACGCTCGGCCACACCGCGGTGCAGGTCGCCGGACAGCTGGTGCGCGAGGCGCGCGCCGGTGGCGGCACGGGGCCGGTCTTCTCGAGCGCCGCGCTGACGCGGCCCGAGGGGTTCGCCGGTGCGCTCGGGCCCGTCCGCTTCCGCCCCGACGGGACGGCCGAACACGCCATGGCGATCCTCGAGGTCGGGCCGCGGCGCTTCCTGATGCGCGACCCGGCGCCGTCCGTCTTCCGCGCGGGGTCCTGAGACCGATGGCCGGGGCGGATCAGGGGGCAGCGGGCGTCCGCTCGGAGGTCACCCGGACCGATACGGGGCTCTCCCATCTGATCGCCCAGCCCGAGACGCTCGCCTGCCGGAGCACGGTGATCGCAGAGCTCGACCGGCTGGCCGGTGCGATCCCGGAGCCGCTGGCGCTGCGCGAGGCGGCGCTGGCCTATCTCGCCGACACGCTCGAGACGGGGCGCGAGCGGGCCCGCACCGGGCTTCTCGCCCATCCCTTCGCCGGCCTGCGCGTCGCCCGCAGCTATGCGCATGTCACCGATGTGGTGGTGGCGGGGGCCGTGCATCTCTGCACCCGGTGGCTCCACGAGGCGCCGATCCGCACCACGGGCGAGCATGTCTCGATCGTCGCCGTCGGCGGTTATGGCCGGGGTGAGATGGCGCCCTATTCGGATGTCGATCTGCTGTTCCTCACGCCCTACAAGCGCACCTCCTGGGTCGAGACGGCGGTCGAGGCGATCCTCTACCTCCTCTGGGACCTCAAGCTGAAGGTCGGCCAGTCGACCCGCTCGGTCGCCGACTGCATGCGCTATGCGCGCGACGACCTCACAGTGCGCACCTCGCTCCTCGAGATGCGGTTCCTCGCCGGGGATCGCGAGCCCTTCGAGACGCTACAGGAGACGCTCTGGCGCGATCTCTTCGCGCGCACGGGGCCCGAATTCGTCGAGGCCAAGCTTGCCGAGCGCGACCGGCGCCACGAGCGCCACGGCGGCTCGCGCTATCTGCTCGAGCCCAACATCAAGGAGGGCAAGGGGGGGCTGCGCGACCTGCAGACGCTCCACTGGGTCTCGCGCTATCTCTACCGCTCCGAGACCGCCTGGGAGCTCGTCGCGCGCGGCGTCTTCGAGCGCGAGGAGGTGCAGCGCTTCGCCGATGCCGCAAAGTTCATCTGGGCGGTGCGGTGTCACCTCCACGATCTGGTCGGCCGGGCGCAGGACCACCTCACCTTCGACCGCCAGGTGGAGATCGCCGCCCGCATGGGTTTTCGCGATGGCGGCGGGCGGCAGGGGGTCGAGCACTTCATGCATGCCTATTTCCGCCATGCGAAGAATGTGGGCGACCTGACGCGGATCTTCTCCGCCGCGCTCGAGGCGCAGCACGCCAAGCGCCGTCCGCATCTCTCGGCGCTCTTGCGCGGGCTGTCGCTGATGCCCGAGGCCGAGGCGCAGGGACCGTTCCGCGTCCAGGACGGGCGGCTGACGGTGCGCGACCTCGAGGTCTTCGCCGAGGATCCGGTCAACATCTTCCGCCTGTTCCGCGAGGCCGCCCGGCTCGATGCGCGCATCCACCCGGTGGCGCTCCGGCTCGTCACCCGCAGCCTCGACCTGATCGACGACGCGGTCCGCGAAAACTCCGAGGCGAACCGCCTGTTCCTCGAGATGCTGACCGACCAGGCGCATTCGGAATGGCTGTTGCGCCTGTTGAACGAGACCGACGTGCTCGGCCGCTTCATCCCGGAATTCGGGCGCATCGTGGCGATGATGCAATTCAACATGTATCACAGCTACACGGTCGACGAGCACACGATCCGGACGATCGGGATCCTCGGGCGGATCGAGCGGCTCGAGGAGCGCGAGGCGCATCCGCTGGCCACCGAGATCGTGCGCGTCGGGATCAACCGGCGCGTGCTGGCCGTGGCCCTCCTGCTCCACGACATCGGCAAGGGCACGGGGCGCGACCACTCCGATTTCGGCGCCGAGATCGCCGAGCGCCTCTGCCCGCGGCTCGGGCTCGACGCCGCCGAGACCGAGACCGCGATCTGGCTGGTGCGCAACCATCTCCTGATGTCCGACACCGCGCAGAAGCGCGACATCGCCGATCCGGTCACCGTGCGCGCCTTCGCGGCCGAGGTGCGCAGCCCCGAGCGGCTGCGGCTGATCCTCGTGCTCACCGTCTGCGACATCCGCGGCGTCGGCCCCACGGTCTGGAACAACTGGAAGGCCCAGCTCCTGCGCACGCTCTATTGGGAGGCGCGGGCGCTGCTGACCGGCGGGCCGCATCGCGAGACCCGCGCGAGCCGGATCGACGCCGCGCGAGGCGCGCTTGCCGACACGCTCTCGGGTTGGACCGAGGAGGCGCGCGCGCATGAGCTCTCGCGGCATTATCCGCATTACTGGCTCGGCCTCGACACCCAGACCCATCTGATCTTTGCGGAGATGGCGGGGGACTATGCGGGCGAGGGCATCGTCAGCCGCTTCATGATCAATGGCGTGCTCGACGCGACCAAGGCGTGCCTCTACATGCCCGACCACCCAGGGCTCTTCAGCCGGATGGCCGGCGCCCTCGCGCTTGCCGGCGCCAACGTCAAGGATGCGCGGACCTACACCACCTCCGACGGCATGGCCTGTTCGACCTTCTGGATCCAGGACGCCCAGGGCCAGCCCTTCGAGCCCTCCCGCCTCGAGCGCCTCCGCGCCACCATCGAGCGCACGCTTCGCGGCGAGGTGATCCCGCGCGAGGCGATCCGCGAAAAGGAGAAGGTGCGCCCGCGCGATCTCTCCTTCACCGTCCCGACGCGGATCCTCTTCGACAATGACGGCTCGGAGATCTACACCATCATCGAGGTCAATGCGCGCGACCGGCTGGGGCTCCTGCATGCGCTGACCCGGACGCTGTCGGGGCTCAATCTCAACATCTTCGCCGCGATCATCGCGACCTATGGCGAGCACGCGGTCGATGTCTTCTACGTGAAAGACCTCTTCGGGCTGAAGATCCGCGGTGCCGCCAAGCAGAAGCTGATCGAGGATCGGCTCGTCGCCGCCATCGAGGCGATCGGCCCCGAATTCGCCGCCCCGATCGCGGCCGATCCGGGGGAGACGTGAGCGATCGGCCGTCCCGCCTGATCGCGGGGTTCGCGACTGTCGGTGGCTGGACGATGGGGAGCCGGGTGCTCGGCTTCCTGCGCGACATGGCGATCGCGGCGAGCCTGGGCGCGGGGCCGGTGGCCGAGGCCTTCTTCGTCGCCTTCACGCTGCCCAACATGTTCCGTCGCCTCTTTGCCGAGGGCGCCTTCAACACGGCCTTCGTCCCGCTCTACGCCAAGCGGCTCGAGGGGGAGGGCGAGGGCCCGGCGCGGGTCTTCGCCTCCGAGGCGTTCTCGGGGCTGCTCGCGGTCCTGATCGCCATCACACTGCTCGCGAGCCTCGCCATGCCGGGGCTGGTGCTGCTCCTCGCGAGCGGGTTCGCAGGCGACGCGCGGCTCGGCCTCGCGACCGATTTCGGGCGGATCCTCTTCGGCTATGTCGTCTTCATCTCGCTCGCGGCGCTGGTCTCCGGCGCGCTCAACGCCCATGGCCGGTTTGCCGCGGCCGCGGCGGCCCCGGTGCTGCTCAACATCGTGCTGCTGGTCGCCCTCGGTCTCGCCGCGACGGGGGTGTTCGGCACCGGAGCCGCGGCTGAGGGGTATGTGCTCTCGGCCGCTGTGATGGTGGCCGGCATCGCCCAGCTCCGGCTCGTCCTCGCGGCCGCCCGCCGGATCGGCGCCGCGCCGCGGCTGGTGCGCCCGCGGCTCACGCCGGGGCTGCGGCGGCTCGCGGTCGTGGCGGCGCCCGCGGCGCTGGCGGCCGGCGTGCTGCAGATCAACCTCGTCGTCGGGCGCCAGGTCGCGAGCCACTTCGACGGCGCGGTGGTCTGGCTCTGGATGGCGGACCGGGTGTTCCAGCTCCCGCTCGGGGTGGTGGGCGTGGCGATCGGGGTCGTGCTGCTGCCGGAACTCGCACGCCGCGTGCGGGCCGACGACGCCCCCGGCGCGCGGACAGCGGTCAACCGTGCCGCCGAGATCGCGCTCGGGCTCACGCTGCCGGCCACCATGGCGCTGCTCGCGATGCCGGGGCTGATCGTCGCCGTCCTCTTCGAACGCGGCGCCTATGGACCGGAAGACACCATGGCCACCGCGACGGCGCTCGCGGCCTACGCCCTCGGCCTGCCGGCTTATGTGCTCCAGAAGATCGTGCAGCCCGTCTACTTCGCGCGAGAGGACACGGCGACGCCGCTCCGCCACGCGGTCTGGGCGATGTTCGTCAATGCCGCTGCGGCGGTGGCCTTGGCGCCCCTGATCGGCTTCGTGGCGGCGCCGGCGGCGGCGAGCCTCGCCGCCTGGGTCAATCTCGCGCTCCTCTGGCGGGGCGCGCGGGTGCACGGCGCCGAGCTCGCGCCCGATCCCCGCCTCCGCCACCGGCTGCCGAAGATCCTCGGCGCGAGCCTTGCCATCGGGGCCGCGGTCTTCCTGCTGGGCGGGCTTGCCGAGGGGCTCTCGCCCGTGCCGCGGGCGCTGGGGCTCGCCGCGCTGGTCGCTGGCGGGCTGATCGGGTATCTCGGGCTTACGACCGCGACCGGGGCGCTCGTGCCGGGCGAGATCCGGGCGGCCTTCCGCAAGAGGGGACGCCAATGATCCGCAGGGGCGCAACCGGCCTGGTCCTTGCCGCGACGCTACTTGCCGGGTGCACGGGGGTGCGGCCGCTCTCGGCCCCGCCGGAGGATCTCTACGCCTTTGCCGAGCTCCCCGGCTATCCCGGCGCCCGCATCTGGGGCGATCAGCAGCCGCCGGACGCGCGCGAACGCATCGAGGAGTTCGTCTCGCAGATCCGCGCGCGCAGTGCCGAAGAGGGCGGGCTGCCGAACGGCGGCAAGCTCGACAGCCTCGTGCTGTCGGGCGGTGGTTCCGACGGCCCGTTTGGCGCAGGGCTCCTCTTCGGCTGGAGCGAGGCCGGCGGGCGGCCTGAATTCAGCCTCGTCACGGGCATCTCCGCGGGCGCGCTGATCGCCCCCTTCGCCTTTCTCGGGCCCGACTATGACGAGGCGATGCGCGTCTTCACCGTCGAGAACTCCACCGACACCCTGATCACCTTCACCCTGCTGCGCGGGATCCTCGACGGCGTCGGCCTGGTCGACAACTCCAAGCTCCAGCAGGCGCTCCGCGGGCTGATCACCCCTGAGGTGGTCGAGCTGATCGCGCGCGAGTATGACCGCGGTCGCCGGCTGCTGATCGGGACCACCAATCTCGACGCCCAGCGCCCGGTCTATTGGCGCATCAGCCGCATCGCCGCGCTGGGCCGGGACCGGCCGGAGGAGACCGCTGATCTGATCACCAAGATCATCGTCGCCTCGGCCTCGATCCCCGGCGCGTTTCCGCCGCAGTTCTTCACCGTCGAGGTCAACGGCCAGCGATACAGCGAGATGCATGTGGATGGCGGCGTGACCAACCAGCTCTTCTTCCTGCCCGACCATACCCGGGTCGAAGGGCTGCCGCAGGACATCCAGGGCTTCGTCGACCGCGGCACGATCTACATCATTCGCAACACCAAGATCTCGCCGGATTTCGACCCGCTCGATCCCGGCATCTTCCCGATCGCGAGCCGGTCGATCTCGACCATGATCAAGTTCGGCGGCAGGTCGGACATCGAGCTCCTGGAGGATCAGGCGCGCCAGGTGGGTTTTGGCGTCAAGGTGACCGCGGTGCCCGAGAGCTTCCAGGCCGAGGAGACGGAGCTCTTCGATCCGGTCTATATGCAGGCGCTCTTCGAGGTTGGGCGGGCGATGGCGCGGCGCACCGACACCTGGACGATCGATGTCAGGCCCGCGGCCGCGCCCATCGAGCTCGCCGAGGACCGGTGACATAGGCCATCGCCCAGCCCGCGACGAAGCCGCCGAGATGCGCCTCCCAGGCGATGACGCCGCCAAGGCCGAAATGCATCACCACATTGATGGCAGCGAGCCCGCCGATGCGACCCCAGATCGGGCTCCGGTCGCGGCCGGCCTGGCGGAGCGTGCGCTCCTGCCAGGCGGTGATCACGCCGAAGAAGCCAAACACCACCCCCGAGGCGCCGACCAGCGGCCACGGCGTGTCGGTGAAGAGGCTGAAGGTCAACGCCCCCGATGCTGCGGTGACGGCGACGATTGCCGCGGTCGCACGGATCCCGACCGTCTGCGAGACCGCATGGCCGAGCGCGAGGAAGATCACCGCGTTCATCACCAGATGCAGCCAGCCGCCATGGAGCGCGGCGTGGGTGAGGAGCGACCAGACGAGCTGCGGCGCCACCTCGCCGGTCTGCACCGCGCGCTCGAACAGCACGTCGAAATAGGCGAAGCGGTCGTAGATCCGGTAACGGCTGAACGCAGTGCCGAGGAAGCCCGCATCGGACGCGGAGAAGGCCAGCTCGATCCCGACCATGACGGCGACGACGACCCAGAGCGCGGGATGCAGGCGGCGATGGGCGAGGCGGTGGTCGAGCAGCTCCATGCCCCCTCCTAGCCGCTCGATCGGGCCCGCGCCAGAGCCTCGCTTGACGCGGGCGGGCGCCCCCGATCATAGATGGCGGCCAGCCCGGAGGACCCCATGGCCGAAACCCTCGAGCACGAACGCGCCGCGCGCCCTGCGACGGCCCACACCCCCCGCGTCTTCTCCGGCGTGCAACCGACCGGCACGCTGACGCTCGGCAACTATCTCGGCGCCGTGAAGCGCTTCGACGAGTTGCAGGGATCGGGAATGGAGACGATCTACTGCGTTGTCGATCTCCATGCGATCACCCAGTGGCAGGACCCGGCGGAGCTCGCGCGCGCAACCCGCATGGTGGTCGCGACCTATCTCGCCTGTGGGCTCGACCCGGCGCTCTCGATCCTGTTCAACCAGTCCGCCGTGCCGGGGCATGCGCAGCTCGGCTGG
>CAYORO010000116.1:0-10961 GCA_964406355.1 uncultured Limibaculum sp. | reverse complement strand
GCCAGAGCCGTGATATCCGCGCCAGCGCGAGATGATCTTCTTCTTCTCCGGCCGCCCGAGGACGTTGTTCATGTACCAGACGAGCTTGACGTTGGTCTCGTTGGCGTCGGACCCGCCAAGGCCGAAATAGACCCGCGACATGTGCGCCGGCGCGCGGTCGATCACCATCTTCGCCAGCCGGATGGAGACCTCGGTGCCGTGGCCGACATAGGCGTGGTAGTAGGCCAGTTCGCGCGCCTGCGCGGCGATGGCGTCCGCCATCTCTTGCCGGCCGTAACCAACGTTGACGCAGTAGAGCCCCGCAAAAGCGTCGAGCAGCCGCTTGCCGTCGCGATCCTCCACATAGACCCCTGAGCCAGTCTTCATGATCTGGGTCGCGGTCTCGCCGCGGGCGTGCTGCGCAAGATGGGTTGAGGGGTGGAAGAACGCCTCACGGTCCCAGGCGGCCAGCTCGTCATTCGTCAGCATGTATCGTCTCCGCAGGTGTTGTCGGGGGCGCGGCGAGCCCGGCGAGCCAGCGCGCGAAAAAGGTGGAGAACCATGCCTCCATCGCCGCGCCGTGACGTGCCGCCAGCGCCGCTTCCTCCTCGGCGCGTTGCCCGCCCGGACGGCGCGGGCCGTCGGCGTCCTGTGACCTCAGATATCGCCGCCCGCCCTCTGGCTGCTCGGCGTGCAGCTGCAACCCGTAGCGGGTCGGCGCGAAGCGGACAATCTGGTTCGGATAGAGCTCGGTACTGGCGAGCCGCTCGGCGCCGTGCGGCAGGTCGGCTCCGTAGTAGTGCCACTGGAAGGCGTGCAGCCCGTCGGGGACGAGATCGGGCGCGTGGCTGATCAGCGGGTAGAAGCCGAATTCGGCGTGGCCATGCGCCGGGGGGCCGACCCGCGCGCCGAGCAGTTGCGCCGCCAGTTGAAGCCCGTGGCAGATGCCGAAATAGGGACGGTCCGTCGCCCACCACGCCTCGATCCAGCGCATCTCCTCGGCGATCCCCGGCGCGCGGTGTTGTGTGACATCTGCAAGGCTGCCGTGGACGAGGGCAACGGCATGGCCCTCCTCCGGCATCGGCAGTGCGTCGCCCTCGATCGGGTAGCGGTGGTCGAGCGCGTAGCCGGCCCGGGCGAGCGCCTCGGTCGCGAGGTCGGGCACACCGGAGCGCAGATGATGGATCACGAGCGCACGGCGGGTCATTTCACGATCAGGCTCTCTGGCGTCGCCGCGGTCAGGACCTCCGCGCCGTCCTCACTCAGAAGCACGGTGTTCGAGATGAAGTAGTCGGGCCGTCCCGTGCCGGTGAACCAGGAATGGGCGTGGAAGGTCATGCCGGTCTGTAGCTCCAGGTCGGCATGCGGCGCGAGACCGGTGACCATGGAGCCGCCGGTCCAGCTTGGCGGGAAGCCAATGGAGACGAGATAGCCGCAATGGTGGCGATGATAGTCCTGAAGACCCGCTGCTGCCGCAACCTCATGCCAGGCCTGGTAGACATCGCCCGCCAGCGCCCCCGGCCGTAGCGCGTCCACGATCGCCGCCATGCCCTCGATTGCGACACCGGCCATCGCGTCGGTGCCTGCAGGCGCTTCGCCAACATAGACGAGCCGGCCCATCGGTGCCTGGTACTTTCGACAGGCGCCGGCGATCTCTAGGAACACGGCGTCGCCGGTGGAGAACGTGTCGCCGCACCATGTCGTGTGTTCCTCGCCGAGCCGGGAGGTCGGTCGGATGAAGGGCCCGAAACCCGGATACTCGCTGCCAGCGCGGATCATCGCGTCGTGACAGGCCGCCGAGACCTCGTAATCGCTGGCACCGTCCCGGATCGCATCGATCGCTGCGAGTGTGCCGGCATCCGCAGCCACGGCGGCACGACGCGTGTAGTCCATCTCGAGCGGCGACTTCACGAGGCGCAGCTTGTCGATCAGGCCGGAGCCGTCGGACCAGCGCACGCGCGGCGTGCCCGCCCTGAGCGCATCGGCGACGCGCGGTGTCAGGAACAGGCTGCGCATCTCCAGCCCGACATGGCCGCCCGCCAGCCCCGCCTCGCCGAGCGCCCTGGCGGCGTGTTCGGCCACGTCCTCGTGGTCGGCGTGACCGAGGAAGCGGGCGTTCGACACCTGGTTCTCCACGGTGATCCGCTCCATCGCGCGGGCCACGAGGATCATCTCGCCGTCACGCGGCACGATCAGCAGGTGGCAGGCAAAGTAGCCCCAGTGATCGAGCCCTGTGAGGTAATAGATGTTCTCCGGGAGCGACACGACGAGCCCGTCGAGCCCTGCGGCGTCGAGGCCCGCTGTGACAGCGGCGCGGCGTAGATCGAGCTCTTCGCGCGGAAAAGGAGGGGCGACCATGGTTCAGACCTCGATATGGGCGCCCGCACCGGCGGCAACGGCGAGGGCATGGGTTGCGATGGCGGTGTCCTGCGCACCGGTGCCGGTCAGATCGCAGATCGTGATCTGGTCCTCGGATGTGCGGCCGCGAGCGGCGCCGGTGACGACGGCGCCGAGCTCCGCCGGGGCATCGCCGAGCATCAAACCGGCCGACCGCGCAGCCCGCAGCTCGCCGAGCGCGGCGCACTGAGCGACACTGTCGGCGATGTAGAGGTCAGCCCGGACGAGTGCCTCCGGCGCAAGCTCGCCTTTCTCGGGCGCGTCCGACCCCATCGCGGTGACGTGCAGCCCCGGATGCAGCCAGTCGGCGCTGAGAATCGGCGTCCGGGCAGGCGTGGTGGTGACGACAAGCTCTGCCGCGCGTACCGCCGCGGCAGGATCGTCCACCGCCTCCGCTCTCACGCCGAGCGTTTGGCCAAGCTCGGCAGCGCAGGCGCGCGCCTTGTCCCCGTCGCGCCCCCAGACCAGCAGCCGTTCGAAGGGGCGGACCAGATGCGCGGCATGCATCTGCAGGCGCGCCTGCAGGCCCGTGCCGAGGACAGCCGCCGTCGTCACCGATTTCGGTGAAAGATGCCGCGCCGCGACGGCACCCGCGGCGGCGGTCCGGATATCGGTCAGATAGCCGTTGTCCAAAAGCATCGCCTCGACCAGCCCGGTCCTGGCGGAGAACAGTATCATCAACCCGTTGAGGCTTGGCAGGCCGAGCGCCGCGTTCCCGAAGAAGCCGGTGCTGACCTTGACGGCAAAGCCCTCGAAGCCCGGAATGAAGGCTGCCTTTACGTCGACCTCGTCATGGCCGCCGGGTATCGCCATCGACATGATCGGCGGCATCACAACCGTGCCCGACCCGAGAGCAGCGAAGGCACGTTCCACGACCTCGATCGTCGCCAGATCGAGCTGCACGGCTCGGCGGAGGTCCGTTTCGGTCATGAGCCGGACGTTACGCGGCATAGATCCGTCCTTTCACGGTGGTGTCGCCGAGCGCGATGTCGGCGCCGGCCATGACGGCTGCATGCTGGCTCATGTCGAGGTTGCGGCCGGTGATGATCGTTGCGGCAGGGCCGTCGAGCGCCACCTTGCCGGACTGCAACGCAGCGATCCCGACGACGCAGGCGCCTTCGCAGACGATGCGATCCTCATAGTAGATGGTTTGCATCGCGCGATAGATCTCCGCCTCGGAGACGAGCACGACGTCGTCGAGATGATCGCGGCAGAGCGGGAAGGACAGCCGGTTGGCCAACCCGATCCCGCCGCCCAGGCTGTCGGCGAGGCTCGCCACCTCTTCAACCTCTACGGGGTGTCCCGCGACGAGCGAGGCATGCATCGCCGCCCCGCGCTCCATCGTGATACCCACCACACGAACACCGGGGTTGATACGCTTGGCCGCGAAGGCCACGCCGCCAGCCAGCCCTCCGCCCGAGAGCGGCACCAGGATCGTGTGCAGATCGGGCCGGACCTCCATAAGTTCGAGCCCGATCGTGGCCTGCCCCGCCACCACGTCCGGATCGTCGAAGGGCGAAATGTCGACGAGGCCCTCTTCGCGCGCCAGCCTCTCTGCCTCGGCCTGCGCGGCGTCCTGGCTCTCGCCGGCGATGCGCACCTCTGCCCCGAGTGCCCGCACGCCCGCGACCTTGGCGGCAGGCGCCAGCGACGACATGCAGATCACGGCCCGGATCCCCCGCGCCCGCGCGGCGAAAGCCACCCCGCGGCCATGATTGCCGGTCGAGCAGCAGGTGACGCCCGGCACGCCCTCCGGCAGCGTCGAGATCGCCGAGAGCGCGCCGCGCAACTTGAAGGCGCCGATCGGCTGGGCGATCTCGAGCTTCAGCAAGAGCTCGTGCCCGAAATCGAGCGAGGATGGCACCAGCGGCGTCGCATCCGCCGCACCCGTGATACGCTGGCGGGCGGCCAACACGCGCGCCAGGGTAAAATCGCTCATCCCGCCTCCAGCACCGCGCTGAGGAATTGCTGCGTGCGGGGGCTCTGTGGATCGCCGAAGAGCTGCTCGGGCGACCCCTGCTCCTCGATCCGGCCGGAATGGAAGAAGCATACCCGGTCCGAGATCTCCTTGGCGAAGCCCATCTGGTGGGTGACCATCAGCATCGTCAGGTCGTGGTCGTGGTGCAGCTGCCGGATCACCGCCAGGACCTCGCCGATGACCTCCGGATCGAGGGCGGAGGTCACCTCGTCCAAGAGCAGCACTTTCGGCCGCATGGCGAGCGCACGCGCGATTGCCACGCGCTGCTGCTGCCCGCCGGAGAGGCGCACGGGATGCTGGCCCTTCTTGTCGCCAAGGCCGACGAGATCCAGCAGGTCGGCGGCGCGCGCAGAGGCTTCCTCCGTGCTCATACCCAGCACGTGCACAGGCCCTTCGATGCAGTTCTCCAGCGCCGTCATGTGCGGGAAGAGATTGAAGTGCTGGAACACCATGCCGATCTTCGAGCGCTGTGCGCGGAGGTGGCGCTGGTTGGCCTTCACCAGCTGCCCGCGGCGTTGCATGTGCGTCAATGGTTCGCCATCGACCCAGATCACGCCCTCGGTGACGTCTTCGAGCGTCATGAGCAGGCGCAGCACTGTGGTCTTGCCCGAGCCGGACGGGCCGATGATCGACACCATTTCGTTCTGCGCCACGTCGAGATCGAGCGCGTCGAGCACCGTGAGATCTCCGTAGCGCTTGGTGACCTTGTCGAACCGGACAATCGGATCCGTCGCGCCGTTCTGTGTGCCGCTCATCATCACCTCGTCAGGCCAAGTCGGACCCGTAGCCAGCTCTCCAGCCGCCGCAACCCCGCCGCGGTTGGCAGCGAAAGGGCGAGGAAGATGATGCCGACCAGGGTGTAGGGCTCCAGAAAGCGGTATGACTCAGAACCAATGGCATTCGCCGTGTGCATCAGCTCCGCAACGCCGATGACCGAGAGCATGGGCGTGTCCTTGAAGATCCCGACCAGGTAGTTCCCCATCCCCGGCAGGGCGATCGGCAACGTCTGCGGCAGGATCACACCGGTATAGGTTCGCCAAGTCGAGAGATTGAGCGCGCGTGTGGCCTCCCACTGTCCCTTGGGGATCGCTTCCAGAGCGCCACGATAGACCTCCGACAGGTAGGCAGCGTAGTGAAGCCCGATTGCGATCATCCCCGAGGTCCAGGGGCTGAGCCGGATGCCGAACTGAGGGCCGACGTAAAACACAAAGAAGATCTGCAGGACGAGCGGCGTCGACCGGATGAACTCGACCGCTTCGCGGACGCCGCGATTGAGAACGGCGGAGGGCGTTCGCTGGCCGAGCGCGAAGACGAGCCCGACGACCAGCGCGATCCCATAGCCGACGCCAGCGGCCATGAGCGTGTTGAGCGTCGCCAGCAGAAGCCGCGGGAGGATCTCGACCGTGAAGTCCCAGCGCCAATCCATCAGGCCCGACCCATGCGTCGTGCGGCGTATCCCTCGAGCCAGCGCATGAGCGGTGTCACCCCGAAGCGCGCCATCACGTAGTAGAGCACGAGAGCAGTCCCGAAGGTCTCGGCCGAAAGGAACGTCGAGCCGTTGATCTGTCGGGCCTCGAACATCAGGTCGGTGACCGAGATCAGCGCGACGAGCGCCGTCCCCTTCAAGAGTTCGATGAAGAGATTGCCCCAGGGGGGCAGCATGATCAGCAGCGCCTGCGGCAAGATGATCCGGCGCATGCGCTTCATCGGCGACATGTTGAGGGCGAGCGCAGCCTCGTACTGCCCGCGGGGAACCGATTGGATGGCGCCGCGCACGACCTCCGCGCCATAGGCGCCGAGGTTCATGCCCACGGCGAGGAAGCCCGCCGTAAACTTCTCGAGCGTCACGCCGAATAGGGGCAGTACGTAGAAGATCCAGAACAGCTGCACGAGCAGCGAGGTTCCACGGAAGATCTCGATGTAGACGGTTGCCGTCCCCCGCACGAAGGCGTTTAGGGACAGCTTCATCAGCCCCATGGCCACCGCGATCAGAACCGCCACGATGGCGGACAGGATTGTCAGCTCAATCGTGACGATCGCGCCGCCCAGCAAGCGGGCGCCGTGCTCCTCGAGATACGCGACATAGGACATGGGCGTTTACCCCCGGGGCGAAGGCTCAGGTCGGCGCACGCCGGATCGGCCACCCTGTCGGCCAGGGTGACCGCTTACGACACCCTCAGCGATTGGCGCAGGCGAACTCGGTGGTGGAGTCCCCGGGAAGCTGGGTCTCGGTGTAGCCGTACTCGGCCACGGCGCCCATCATCGCCTCCGATCCGATGTATTCCGCGAGCGCTGCATCGAAGGCTTCGCGGAAGGCGTCGTCGTCCTGCCGGAAGGCGATGCCGACCCAGTTCAGCGTATAGTCGGGGAGAAGCTTCGGATCCGTGACCTCGACATCACCGCCCGACTGCTCTGCAAGGTTCTGCGCCGTAAAGAACGTCACGCCGCCGGCGTCGGCCCTGCCGGCGCGCACGGCGGCGAGGATCTCGGTCGGTCCGGGGACCTGCATGACGTTGCTGTCCGCGATCCCCTCTGTCCTGGCGACTTCGACGATGTTGAAGCCAGCGCCGGTCACGAGGACCGAGCCCTGCTCCTTGATGTCCTGATAGGTCTGTATGCCCTTCGGGTTGCCGGATGCGACGATGAAAGCGTCACCGAAGATCCCGATTGGATCCGAGAAGTCGACGTTCTCGCAACGCGAGCCGAGGATGTACATGCCGCCGGTGATGACGTCGAAACGATTGGCGTTGAGGCCCGGGATAAGACCGCCCCAGTCCGTGACGACCGGCTCGATGTTCTCGATTCCCATTTCTCCCAGGACGCCGAGTGCAATCGCGTTCACGAAGCCTAGCGGCGCGTTGCCGTCACCGGGATACGCCCACGGCACTTCGTTCGCGAAGCCGATGCGCACGGTCTCGCCCGCCTGCGCGCGCTCTAGCAGATCCTGCGCCGAGGCGGTGCCCGCGACGCACAGCGCGGCAACGGCCGCGGCTCCGAACATTCTGCGATCCATGACCAACTCCCTGTCTTTGGTCGGGTCTCGGTGCGCCCTTGCGCTCGCCCATGTTGTGTACAGCACCATGAGGCGCGATGCTGAGTCAACGACTTAGTGGCGCGTTAGTTGCTTGAATTATGAGCATTCGCAGCTTCATATGATTGCGCTGTACACAACATAGCATGGAGAACTCTGTGCCGTCCAAGACCCTTCCCTTCTCCGCGGCTGAATACGCCCGTCGATTGACCCTTGTCGCCATGCGGATGGAGCAGCTTGGAATCGATGCGCTCTTCGTTGTGGATCCGTCCAACATGGCATGGCTCAGCGGCTATGACGGCTGGTCCTTCTACGTCCACCAGGGGGTGATCGTGATCCCGGGCGAGGAGCCGCTCTGGTGGGGCCGCTCGCAGGATGCCAACGGCGCGCGCCGCACTGTCTGGATGCCTGACGACCGGGTGCAGGGCTACGCAGATCACTACGTCCAGTCGACCGAGCGCCACCCGATGCAGGACCTCGCCGCCAGGCTTGCCGAATGCGGGCTGGCGAAGGCGCGGATCGGCATCGAAATGGAAAACTACTACTACTCGGCCCAAGCCCATGCGAGCCTAGCCACTGCGCTTCCGGATGCAGTGCTCGTCAACGCGACGGCGCTGGTCAATTGGGCGCGCGGCGTGAAGTCGGCGGAAGAGATTGCCTTCATGCGGCGCGCCGCCCGGATCACCGAACGGCTCATCGACACCGCGCTGGAACGCGTGGAGCCCGGCCTGCCCAAGAACGAACTGGTGGCCGAGATCATGGCGGCACAGGCGCGCGGTGCGGACGGGCACTGGGGCGACTACCCCGCGATCGTGCCGCTCCTGCCGTCGGGTGTCGACGCGTCCGCCCCGCATCTCACCTGGGACGGCCGCCCCTTCGCCACCGGTGAGGCCACCTTCTTCGAACTCTCCGGGTGCTACCGGCGCTATCATGCGCCGCTCTGCCGGACGGTGTTCCTCGGCACGCCGCCGCGGGAGATGCGCAACGCGGAGGGCGCGCTGATCGAGGGGCTTGAGGCGGGGCTGGAGGCGGCCCGCCCCGGCAACGTCGCGGGCGACGTCGCCCGCGCACTCTACGGCGCCCTGGAGCGGGCCGGGATCGCCCGCGATGGCCGCTGCGGCTACCCGATTGGGCTCTCCTATCCGCCTGACTGGGGCGAGCGCACGGCCTCGTTCCGACCCGACGACCGCACCGAGTTGCAGCCGGGCATGACGTTCCACTTCATGCCGGGTCTCTGGATGGATGCGTGGGGGCTGGAGATCACCGAGAGCATTCTGATCCGCGAGAGCGGCCCGGCCGAGTGCCTCTGCGACCGGCCCCGCGCGATTACGGTCAGGGCCTGAGCATGGATCGGCTGACCGCCGCCACCGGCCTGCTGGGCGATCTCGTGGCCTTCCCCACCGTGTCTTCCGAAAGCAACCTCACGCTGGTCGACTGGGTGGCCGAGTACCTGCGCGCCCTCGGCGCGCGGATCGAGATCAGCCATGACGAGACCGGCGCAAAGGCCAACCTGTTCGCGACGATGGGGCCCGACGTTGCAGGCGGCGTGGTGCTATCGGGGCATACAGATGTGGTACCCGTCGATGGCCAGCCCTGGAGTTCGGACCCCTTCGCCATGGTCCAGCGCGAGGGCCGGCTGTACGGTCGCGGCACCTGCGACATGAAGGGGTTCATCGCCTGCGTCCTCGCGCTTGCGCCCGAAATAGCACAATGGCGCCTCGCCCGCCCCCTCCACATCGCGCTGACCTATGACGAAGAGGTCGGCTGCTTCGGCGCGCGGGCTCTCACCGATCTCCTGCGCGCGCGCGACATCCGCCCTGCTATTGCGCTTGTCGGCGAACCGACCTCCATGCGGATCGTCGAGGGGCACAAAGGTTGTTTCGAGTACACCACTGCATTCCACGGGCTCGAAGGCCACGGCTCCGCCCCGGACAACGGCGTCAATGCAGCCGAGTTTGCAACCCGCTATGTCGCGCGCCTTATGGAGCTTGGTCGCGACCTGCGCGACCGCGCTCCGGAGGACAGCCCATTTTCCCCACCCTGGACGACGGTGAACATTGGCCGCATCACGGCAGGCACCGCGCGCAATGTGATCGCGGGCCACGCCGAGGTGGAATGGGAGATGCGACCCGTGCAGCCCGGGGACGCGGCGTATGTCCGCGCCGAGATCGACCGCTATGCCGAAGAGATCCTGCTGCCGCAGATGCGTTCGGTGCATCGGCAGGCCGGAATTGAGCGCGTCGTGATCGGCGAAGTAGCCGGCTTGATGCCGCGTCCCAGCAACGCCGCAACAGAACTTGCCCTCGCGCTGACGGGCGCCAACGATACCGAGTTGGTCTCCTTCGGCACCGAAGCCGGCCTCTATCAGGAGATCGGGATCAACTGCGTCGTGTGCGGGCCCGGCGCCATCGCGCAGGCGCATAAGCCCGACGAATACGTGGAGACGACGCAACTCGCCGCCTGTCTCGACATGCTTGGCCGCCTGCACGACAAGATCGCATGAGTACCATTGCGTTAAAGCAGGGTCCCGACGCGCGCGCCAGGTTCGAGACGCTGCACGCCGTCATCCAGGAGCGTATCCTGCTGCTCGACTATGAGCCCGGCCAGCGCCTGTCCGAAGAGGAACTCGCCCGCGAATTCGGCACCAGCCGCACACCGATCCGGCGGGTGCTGGCACGGCTGGAGGCGGAAGGGCTGGTGCGCTCGGTTCAAAGTGTCGGCACACTGGTGACGGATGTCGACATCGAAACCCTCGTACAGACCTATCATCTGCGCATGGAACTGGCCGAGCTGATCGGGAAGCTGGATGCGGCGACCGAGACGCAGCCCGTCATTTCCGGCATGCGCGTCCTTCAGGCCGCGCTCGCAGAACTCGCCCGATCTCCAAGCGCCCGAGGGTTCGCTCGCCTGAACGTCGACTTTCTCCACGAGCTTCTGCGTCTGACCGAAAACGAGCCGCTGCGCGAGATCCTCGAGCGCCTCTACTACAGGACGGCGCGGATCTGGATAAAGACGATCGGGCCGGAAGATCTCGAAGCGGAGATCGCCATCTTCGCACACGAGGTTTCCGACATTCTCGAAGCCGTGGAGCTGGGCGATCTGGCTGCCGTGGGGCATATCCGTCGGGTCCACATCTCGAAGAGCTACCATCGCCTGAAGTCCAAGGCGGAAGCGAAACTGACGCAGTGAAGCACCGCAGGCGATGGACGATCCGGATTCGGTCGCGATCGCCGCCCTGTTCCAGCGCTCAGCTATGTCTCCTCAACCTACCTCAGCTGAGGTGATCACCCCACTGCTCTTGTGCGCGTCCCGGGTTGCAGGCGGCGATCGAAGCAGAGCCTGCGTCAAAGGGCCGAAGGTTCACTCCAACGAAACCAAGGCGGCGGTCTTCTAGAATGAGCAATGGTCACATCCATGCGGCCGCGCCGCGTTGTAGCAGAAGCTACTGCAATGCCGCAAAATGAGTGTCGGCTTTTCGCAACCCCCACCGCCTCGTACGCACCCGCGGCAAACGGCTGCTTTCCTGAAGGTTTTTCGATGCGGGTCGCTGCGTGACGGTTGCGGCTGGGCGGGGGC
>CAYORO010000115.1:0-10967 GCA_964406355.1 uncultured Limibaculum sp. | reverse complement strand
AGGAGCGCGAAGTTGTTGAGCTTGCCGTAGAAGATCTCGGGCAGGAGCTCGAGCGAGCGCATCCCGTCGAAGGCCAGCAGGAAGCCCGCCGAGACGATCAGCAGGCCGTTGGCCACCGGCACGCCCGAGACGAGGACGAGGACCGTGGCGAGCGCGACGAGCGCGCCGAGCGTCAGCGGGTCCATGGCGCGTCCTCCGCTGCGGTCTCGGGCGCCTCGGCCGGTCGGTCGGTGTCGACGGACTGCGGATCGGCCGGAAACAGCTCAGCCGCCAGATCGGCCGCAAGCTGGAGCAGATAGAGGCCGAAGCCGATCGGCATCGCCAGATAGGGGATCCAGAGCCGCACGCCCCAGACCGTGTCGGACCGCCAGCCGCGCGACCAGGCCGCGAGCCAGAGCTCGGCCGAATAGAAGAGCATCAGCCCGATCACCACCATCACCGACAGGATGACGATGGCATTGAGCACCCGCCGCCCGCCCTCGGGCAGGATCTCGGCGAGGAGATCCACCGACACATGCCCGCGCAGCTTCTGCACATAGGGCAGCCCGAGGAGCGTCGCGCCGATCACCAGATAGATCACCGTCTCGGTTTGCCACACGGTCGAGCCGTTGAGCACGAAGCGCACCCAGATCATCTGGCAGGTGATCGCAACGCCGGCGAGGATCATCAGCGCCGAGGCGATGCCGGCAAGCGTCGAGACCGGGCCGACGAGGCGCTGCAGCCGGGTCTCCACCCGGCTGCTCGGCGCCGTTGGAAGCGCCCCGCTCACTCGACAGAGAGCGCGAGGTCGAGCAGGCGCTGCCCGTCGGGCGTGCTCTCGACGAAGGCCTTGTAGGAGCTCTCGGTCGCGATCGCGCGCCAGGCGGCGAAGTCCTCATCGGTCATGCTGGCGATCTCGACGCCGTTGTCGGCGAAGACCTGCGCGGCGGCCGCGTCGGCCTTCTTGGCCTCCTCGAGATAGAACGCCTCGGCCTTCTCGGCGCCGGCAAGAAGCGCGGCCTGCTGCTCGGAGGTCAGGCCCTCGAAGGTCGACTTGTTGATCAGCATCGGCTGGTACATGAACCAGAGCGCGACATCACCCGCCGGCGTGAAGCAGCTGAGCTGCTCGTAGAGCCGGAAGGACACGAAGGACGAGGACGAGGTGTTGGCCGCATCGAGCACGCCGGTCTGCATCGCGGTATAGATCTCCGACGAGGCCATCGAGGCGATCGACGCGCCGGCTGCGGCGAGCATCTGCTCAAACGCCTTTCCGGCTGCGCGGGTCTGCAGGCCCGAGACATCCGCCGGGCCGGTGATGCACTTGTCCTTGCCGCCGAAGCCGCCCGCGAGGTAGCCGTGCACGAGGACCATCACGTCGTCCTCGGCCATGATCCTCTCGATCTCCGTCATGAACGGGCTCTCGTTGAGCCGCGCCGCATGGTCGTGGTTCTTCACGAGGCCGGGCATGAGCGTGAGGTTGTAGGCTGGGCGCTCACCGCCGGCATAGGCGAGCGGCAGCACGCTCATATCGAGCTGGCCGCGGGACAGCGGGCGATACTGCTCGCGCGGCTTGAAGAGCGACTTCGAGGGATAGATCGTAATCTCAAGCCCGACATCGGCAGTCGCGACTTCCTCGGCGACGATCTCCGCGATCTTGTGGCGCACATCGGCCGTGGACCACTGGTGGCTGAGCCGCAGTTCGGCCGCGCTGGCTTGGCCGACCAGGGCGACCGAGAGGCCGGCCGCGAGAACGAGGGCGTTTCGCATCATGTAAGTTCTCCCTTGGTGCGTGCGTCACGCTGGAGCGCATGAGCTGTGATTGTGGGTGTGTGCACGCCGGCGCAAGGTAACGCGGACCTCACGGGTCGGACAGCGGGTTCTGGCAGATTTCCCACCTTGGGCCGGCCGCCCTCCGCGCGCTCGGCTCGGTCAGGCAGCGCCGGCGAGCTCGCCGCCGAGCGCGCGGTCGATCAGCGCCACGGTCTCCGCCACGCCGTAGAGCGCGACGAAGCCGCCAAAGCGCGGGCCCTGCTCGGCGCCGAGCAGAACCTCGTAGATCGCCCGGAACCAGTCGCGCAGCGGATCGAAGCCATGCTCGTTGCCGACGGCAAACACGATGTTCTGGAGCGTCTCGGCATCGGCCGCGCCGTCATGCGCCGCGAGGCGCGTGCGCAGATCCGCCAGCGCGGCGCGTTCCTTCTCCGACGGCGCGCGATACCGCTTGGTCGGCTGCACGAAGTCCTCGAAATACCTCACCGCATGCCCCGCCGCCGCATCGAGACCCGGATGCGTCTCAGGGCTCGCCTCGGGCGCGTATTTCCGGATGAAGCCCCAGAGCATCTCCTTGTCATGCGCCGAGGCGGCCGAGGCGAGCGTCAGCAGCATCGAGTAGGGCACCGCCAGATCGCTCGCCGGCGCGTTGTGCCCGTGGATCGCCCAGACCGGGCTCGCGAGCTTCTTCTCCGGCGGCAGGTCGGGATAGGCCCGCAGATGCTGGTGATACTCGTCGACGGTCTTGGGGATCACGTCGAAGAACAACCGCTTTGCGGTCTTCGGCTTCTGGTACATGAAGAGCGAGAGGCTCTCGGGCGCCGCATAGGTGAGCCACTCTTCGATCGTGAGGCCGTTGCCCTTGGATTTCGAGATCTTCTCGGCCTTCTCGTCGAGGAAGAGCTCGTAGTTGAACCCCTCGGGTGCGGGCTGGCCGAGCACCCGGCAGATCTTCGAGCTGACGGTCACCGAGTCGATCAGGTCCTTGCCGGCCATCTCGTAGTCGACCCCGAGGGCGGCCCAGCGCATCGCCCAATCGGGCTTCCACTGCATCTTAACGTTTCCGCCCGTGACCGGGATTTCGACGCGCTCGCCGTCCGGCTCCTGATAGACGATGGTGCCTTTGGCGACATTGCGCTCGAGCGTTGGCACCTGCAGCACATGGCCGGTCTTGGGGCTCACGGGCAGGAAGCAGGAATAGGTCGCGCGCCGCTCCGGGCCCAGCGTCGGCAGCATGATCTCCTGGATCTTGTCGAACCGCTCGAGCGCGGTCAGCAGCGCCGCGTCGAACCGGCCCGAGGTGTAGTAGTCGGTGGCGCTCGCGAACTCGTAGTCGAAGCCGAACTGGTCGAGGAAGGCGCAGAGCCGCGCATTGTTGTGCTGGGCAAAACCCTCATGGGTGCCGAAGGGATCGGGCACCCGGGTGAGCGGGCGGTTGAGATACTCGGTCAGCATCTCGCGATTGGGCACATTGCCCGGCACCTTGCGAAAGCCGTCCATGTCGTCCGAGAAGCAGACCAGCTTGGTCGGCAGGTCCGACATCGCCTCGAAGGCGCGGCGCACCATGGTGGTCCGCGCCACCTCGCCAAAGGTCCCGATATGGGGCAGGCCCGAGGGCCCGTAGCCCGTCTCGAACAGCACGAAGCCTTTCGCCGGCGGCGCCTTCTCGAAGCGTTTGACGAGCTTGCGCGCCTCCTCGAAGCACCAGGCTTTGGCGCTGAGCGCGGCGTCGCGAAGCTCGGTCATCATGTCCTCCCGGATGGTTCGGATCTGTCTTGCCGGGCACGGCCTCCGGGGTCAACCGAGCGGCCCGCGCATGCCCCGATGCCGGTTGCGGGAGCCGGGACGCATCCCTACTGTCCCGCCAACCCACCGCACGGAGCCGCCCCCATGCCAATCGATGCCCTGAGCCCGCAAGATGCGCTCGTCGCGACCATGATCGCCGTGTCGGCCGCCGACGAGACGATCACCGACAGCGAGATGGTCTCGATCACCGCGATCATCGACCTCTTGCCGGTGTTCAAGCATTACGACCGCGACCGCATCCAGCAGGTCTCGGCGCTGGTGGGTGATCTCTTTGCCGAGGAGGACGGGATCGACGCGCTGGTCGGTCTCGTCGAGGCGGCACTGCCGGATCATCTGCGAGAGACCGCCTATGCGCTCGCCTGCGACGTGGCCGCGGCCGATGGGCGGATCGCGCAGACCGAGGCTCAGCTGCTCGAGATCCTGCGCCAGGATCTCAATGTCGGGCGTCTGGCGGCGGCGGCGATCGAGCGCGGCGCGCGGGCGCGGCACCAGCCGCTCGAGCCCCGGAGCTGAGGCGTGGCGCTCAGGCTGCATTGGTCGCCTGACAGTGCAAATCTCCCGGTCCGCATCGCGCTCATGCGTCTCGGGCTGGCATTCGACGCGGCCCGGGTGAACCGCGCGGCGGGCGAGCAGCGCTCGGTCGCCTATCGCGCGCTCAATCCGCAGGGGCTGATCCCGGTGCTCGAAGACGGCGGGATCGTGCTCTTCGAGACCGGCGCGATCCTCCTCCATCTTGCCGATCGCGAGGGGCGGCTCGGGGCCGGGGGGCCGCCGGCCGCCGATCCGACGGCACGCGCGGCGTTCCTGCGCTGGCTCTTCTGGGTGTCCAACACGCTGCATGCGGATTTGCGGCTGGCCTTCTACACCCACCGCTATGTCGGCGAGGCGCTGGTCCCCACGGTGCGGGCCGGCGTTGCGGCGCGCCTCGAGGGGCATTTGGCGCTGGTCGAGGGCGCGCTGCCGGCGCAGGGCGGGCTCGTGGCCGCGATCCCGACGCTCGTCGAAGACTATCTCGCGGCCTGCCTCCGCTGGGCACAGATCTATCCCTCGGCGGCCCCGCTCCTGCCGGGCCTCGGCGCCGCACCCCTGCCCCGCCTCCGCGCCCTGCTCGCGCGCCTCGAGGCGGACGAGGCGCTTCAGGCGGCCTGCGCCGCCGAGGCGATCCCGCTCCCGCACCCGCTCACCCGGCCGGAGCCGCCCGCCCTGCCCGCCTCCGAGGTGACGGGTTAGCCTCCGGCGCGCTCGCTCACCCGAAGCGGCGGACCCAGCTCCGGATCAGCGCACGCTCGAAGGCGCGCGCCCGGCGCATCCAGCCGGTGGCGATGGTGCGCGCGCCCTGCTGTCGGGCGTCGAGATCGTTGGAGAAGATCGCAAAAGCCAGCTGCCGGCCCGAGGGCGTCGCGACATAGCCCGAGAGCCCGCGGATCCGGTCCATGGTGCCCGTCTTGGCGAGCACGAGCGGCGGGCCGTCCGGCAGCGGATCCGATTTCACCGAGACGTTGTAATGGTGGAGCAGCGCCGCCGCCGGGCCCGGCAGCGCGGCATGCGGCTCGACCCCGGGTGGGACCGGCGCCTCGGCCAGTGCCGCGAGCAGCCCCACCATCCGGCTCGGCGCGACCCGGCTCGCCGGTGTGAGGCCAGAGTGATTGACGAAGCCGATCCGCGGGTCGCCGAGCGCGAAGCCCGCCTGCCGCGCGATCCACGCATTCATCAGCGCGGCCGACTGGGCGAGCGTCGGCGCGCTGGTCGGACCGCCCCCGCTCGCGGCGGCACCGACCACCTCGGCCGTCAGATTGGTCGAGTAGCGCAGCATCCCACGCAGGATTTCCGGCAGTGGCCGGCTCTCGCGGCGGAGCAGCACGCGCCCACCCGTCGGCATCGCGGCGATCTCGGGCTCCGGCAGCACGATCCCGCGCGCCTTGGCCAGCACCCGGAACACATCGCCCGCATAGAGGGCGGGCTGGCGCACCGGCAGCCAGCGCTCGCCGGTGCCGCGCAGCACCCCGGGCGCGAGGCTCCACACCTCGCGGCCCTCGATCTCGCGATGGACATAGGGAGACGCCGCCCCGCTCACGGTCTGCACCGCCACCCGTTGCACCGGCGGGTCGAGACGCTTGGCGGTCGCGCTCAGCGACACGCCGCCCCCAGCCGCGCGGCCCCAGCGCAGCCGCACCCGGTTGAAGTTGAGATTGAGGCCCGAGACGGCGGGGTTGTAGGCCATATCGATCGGCTGCCCCGGATCGATCAGCGGCACCTGCACTGCGGCGGTGTCGACCACGAGGAACCGGCCGTCGATCCCCGTGATCCTTTGGCCGGCAAGCGCCTCGACGATCTGGCCGAGCCCGTCGGTGTCGAGCTCCGGATCGCCCCCGCCCAACAGCACCAGATCGCCGCGGACGCGCCCCTGCTCGAGCGGACCGGTGGCGACGATTTCGGTGACGAACCGGTGCGCCGGCCCGAGACGGTCGAGCGCGAAGAGCGCCGTCGGCAGCTTGGCGACCGAAGCCGGCGCAAAGCCGATATCGGCGCGATGCGCCTCGAGCGGTGCGCCGGTTGCGAGATCGCTCACCAGCCAGCCGCTCTGCCCGCTCGGCGCGAGCCGCTCGGCCACCGCCTGTCCCGCCATCGCCGAGATGTCAGGCGGCCGGACCAGAGGCGCCGGCGCGGAGAGCGGCGCGGTCGCGCGGGCCGTGGCCGCCCATCCTGCGGCGGCCGCGAGACCGCCAAGCAGCTGGCGTCGTGTCCTCAGCATCGCAAGCACCTCCCCCGTCAGGGATATCGGCGCCGACGGTGCCCTGCAACGCCGTCCCCGCCGCCCCGCGCCTGCGCCCCGCTCAGGGCCAGTCGCCCCTGTGGCGGATCGCGGTCGAGGAGGCCGCCGACATCGGCCCCGTCAGCAGCACCCAGGCGGGGGGCCGCCTGAGACCGAGCGACGGGGCTGCCGATTGTGGCAACCGCCAGGGCGCGAAGAGCCGGGCCGCGGGCGAGAGCCCGGCGCGAAGCTGCTCTCCCGGCCGGGCCAGCACGCCGACGGGCACATGCTCGAGCATCCACTTCCAGTTCTCCCAGCGATGGAAGGTGCGCAGATTGTCGGCTCCCATCAGCCAGACGAAGCGCACGCCAGGGTAGCGCCGCGCGAGCTGGCGCAGCGTGTCGGCGGTGTAGGGGCTCGCGAGATGGCGCTCATAGTCTGTGACCACGACGCGGGGGTGGCGCACCAGCCGCCGGCAGGCCGCGACGCGCCGGTCGATCTCGGCGGGTCCCGTCAGCTTAAGCGGGTTGCCGGGCGACACGAGCCACCAGACCCGGTCGAGCGCCAGGTTTCGCAGCGCCCAGAGCGTGATGTGCAAATGGCCCTCATGCGGCGGATCGAACGACCCACCCAGCAGACCGATGCGTTGGCCCGGAAGAGCCGTTGGTCCCCGTACGAACACTGCCCCCTCCGCCGACCGGCCTTCTATTGAGAGGCGCGTTGCGAGGCTGTCAATCCGCCGAGGGCCGATCGGCCGGCTGGGCATGGCCACGGGAATCGGCCGCCGCACCGCAACCCCTACGAAGCAGTGGCGAAATCCACCTCAAATCCGTGACACTTTCATGTAAATCATCAGAAATAACGGAGGATTGTGATTTTGGACAACCAGAGAATCATGATAAATTTGAAAAATTCAAAGATATTTCGATGTGAATATTTTGTGTCATTGAGTAATTTTATTGGCGTTTTCGCCGAAATTGAGCAGGGTTCGAGTTGTTGCGGGGCACCAAGAAGTCAATGGCCCGGCCCCGCCTCGATTGATTGATCCAAGGTCGGAGGCTCGCCCGATGCGCCCGCTCCTGATTGCCGCCCTGCTCAGCACGGCCCTCGCCGCCCCGGCGCTGGCCCAGTCCAGCCCGACCGGCACCCAGCATGTCGACCCGACGCTCGCGCCGCTGCGCGCGGCACGGACCTTCACCGAAGAGCTCGCCATCGCCTATGAGAGCTTTGCGAGCCCGTTCGCCGAGCGCGCGCCCGAAGCCAGCGCAGCGTTCCAGGCCAAGGCCGAGCAGGCGCGCGGCGGCGTGGCCTTCGCCCCGATCGACCCGGCCTCGCTCGAGATCGACGACGCCGACGCTGCGGCCGCGCTCTTGGCAGGCCATGCGACGCTCCTGCAGGTGCTGAACGGCGGGGCCGCGGTCTACCTGCCCGACGCGGCCGCGAACGCGCAGAACAAATACGACTGCTGGGCGACTGCGCTGGGCGCAGGCGCCATGGCGGCGGGCGCGACTTGCCAGAGCTTCTTCGAGGCCGAGATCGGCCGGATCCGCGACATCCTCGGCTTCCGCGACGATCTGCGGATGAAGGGCATCGTGCTCTTCGAGTTCGGCGAGGCCGGCCTCAACGAGTGGTCCGACCCGGTGCTCGACTCGATCTTCGCCGTGCTCGCCGAGGCCCGGCCCGAGGCGGTGGTCGTCGTCGGCCGCACCGACACCGTCGGCTCGACCCAAACCAATGTCGAGCTCTCCGAACGCCGCGCGGTCACCATCGAGCGCGCGCTCGAGGCGCGTGGCGGCGATCCGGAGGTCGTGCGCGTCGAGCTCATCCCGCTCGGCCAGGACGCCCCCGTCGTCGAGACCGGCGACGAAGTTCGCCTGGTCTGGAACCGCCAGGTCGCCGTCTGGGCCGGCACCGGCGCCGAGGTCGATGCGGCGCTCGCCACCCTGACCAACTGAGCTCGCCCCACGAGCCCCGCCCGGGCGCCGCGCGCGGCCGGGCACAGCGTGCAGAGACCGAACACCAGAGACGACACCCGGCGGTGCCGATCAAACCGCCAAAGCCTTTGGGGGACACCATGACGAGTTTCCGTTCCACCGCTGCCGGCACGGCCTCGGCCGCCGCGATCGTGCTTTCGCTCCTCGCCGCCGACGCCTCGGCACAGACCGCGTCGCAGGAGCTGCAGGCGCTCCGCGACGAGCTTGCCCGCCTCACCGCCCGCATCAACGAGCTCGAAGGCCAGGTGGTGCAGCAGAGCGAGATCATCGACAGCATCCCGGAGCCCCGCGTCGAGCCCGACCGCAGCGGCGTGTCGCTCGAGGTCTCCGGCCGCATCAACCAGATGGTGATGTTTGCGGACAACGGAAACGACAGCAAGGTATTCATCGCCGACAACGACAATTCGGGCTCGCGCCTCGGCTTCCGCGGCGAGTACGAGTGGGACGACTGGACCTCGGGCGTCCGTCTCGAGGCCACCTTCGAGGTGAACTCGACCGACGAGATCAGCTTCACCGATGACGGCCCGGTCGGCACCAGCCCCGCCGATGGCGACGACTTCCTCGATGTCCGCCACGCCCACTGGTACATCAACCACCCGAGCTTCGGCGAGTTCAGCATCGGCTTCAGCAACACCGCGACCGAGGAGGTCGCCGAATTCGACCTGCACGGCACCTCCTGCTGCGTCGCGCAGTCCGATGTCGACGACCCCGCCGGCGGCCTCGAATTCAGCTCCAACACCCCGGGCTTCGAGCTGATCCCCGAGGTCGACGACTTCTTCAACAACCTCGACGGCGGCCGCACCAGCCGCGTCTACTACGAGACGCCGAACCTCTTCATCGACGGCCTCACCGCCGCCGTCGCAGTGCGCCAGGATGATCGGATCCGCCCCGACGCCGCGATCTATTTCGACAACCGCAAGATCCAGGACAGCTTCGCCGGCGTCCGCTTCGGCGGCAAGGTCGGCTGGCGCAACGAGGAGGACGCCGACGTCTTCATCGGTTCGGTCGCCGCGAAATATGCCGGCTTCAGCCTCGCGGTCGCCGGCGGTGTCGAGTTCCTCGACGACAGCGACATCGACGACCCCAACTTCTACTACGTCGCCGGCGGCTACGGGCTCGATCTTTTCGACGATATTATCACGGAAGATTTTGGCGAGACGCGCTTCGTGATCGATTACTTCAACGGCAACAACAACGACGACTTCGCGTCGCCGGCCGGCGAACTGCCGAACGCACAGTCGATCGGCGGCGGCGTGGTGCAGCAGATCAAGCCGCTCGGCATGGAGGCCTATCTCGGCGTCCGCTATTACGATGTCGAGGACCTCTTCGATCAGGACACCGGTGACCGCATCTCCGATCCGGACGGGCTCTGGGCGGTCTGGTCGGGCGCCCGCGTCCGCTTCTGATCAAGCCTCGACATCGCACCGCCCCTGTCGACAAATGGGGCGGCGCTGCCGCTGCCGACCCGACGACCGCCGACCTAGGAGCCGACATGCTGTTCTCGACCCCGCCGCGCACCACGATACTGGTTGTGCCGTTGTGCGTCCTCCTCGCCGGATGCTCGGATGTGATCATCCCCAAGGACAGCGCCGACTACGGCTCGCGCACCAATGACAGCTGCCAGGACTGCGGCCCGGGGCTGTTCAGCGGCGAGGACGGTGTCATCAGCCTCTATGGCGGCGAGGAGGGCGGCGTGCTCGACGGGCTCGTCCAACCGGCCTCGACGCGCAGCGGCGGTGCCATCTCCGACGCCGAAGCCGCCGCCCGGGTGCGCGAGGCCGAGCGCCGCGCCGAGGAGGCCGAGCGCCGCGCCGCCGCCGCCGAGGCCCGCGCCCGCCGGCTCGAGCGCCAGCGCCAGGCTCGCCCCTATGACCCGGCCGAGGCCGAGCCCGGCTACTCGGTCCAGCTCTCGCCCGAACTCGGCACGTATTTCGAGTAGCGCGGCGCGGCCAGTTCGGCGCGAGGGCTCAGCGCATCCGGCTGCGCCGCAACTCGCGGAGCGTGAGCCGCCGGTCTTCGGCCTCGTCGGCCAACCGCAAATCCCGGTCGCGCCGGCTCGTCTCGCGCCAGGCCGCGGTCCATCGCAGCCGATCTTCGAACACACTGGTGGCACAGGCCGCCCGGCAACTGGCGATCAGGCGCAGCGTGAGCGCGACGAGGAACGGTCGCGCCCCCCCCAGGGGCTGACCGCGGACCACCAGCATCTCGACATAGACCGGAAAGACCGCGAAGGAGATCTCGAGGATCGCGAGAACCGCGCTCACGACCAGGTTGGCAAGCAGCAGCTACCAACCGGCCGCGTAGGTGGGAATGCTCGGCCGGCCCGAGGCGCGGCGGCAGAGGCTCACCCCGCAGACGGCGAACGCCGCGCCGATATCACAGTGCCCTGAACAACCCTGCGGAGCATCCAACTCGAGTCGTCGAACTGCCCGGACAGCCGACGCCCCCAAACCGCGACGACCCCGACCACGACGGTCAGGCTGATGAAGGCGATCCGCGGGACAAACAGGCTGGCGGGGTCGCGGCCGAGCGCGCGGCGGGCAAGGCGATTGATGTCGCGCCGGGGCGCGGATATGGATCGCGCGATCCGGCGAGGGAGGGTGTCATGGCGAGCTACCAGTACGTCTATCACATGGACGGGGTCTCCAAGACCTATCCGGGCGGCA
>CAYORO010000114.1:0-10970 GCA_964406355.1 uncultured Limibaculum sp. | reverse complement strand
GTGGCGCGGGACTTCGTGGAGCTGCCGAGCCAGCTCTACGAGCACTGGCTGACGGTGCCGGAGGTGCTGGCGACCCATGCGCGACACTGGCAGACGGGCGAGCCGATGCCCGAGGCGCTGATCGCGCGGGTGAAGGCCGCGGAGACCTTCGGTCAGGGGCGGCAGACGGTGGAGTATCTCGCCTCGGCGCTCGTGGATCTCGCGATGCATGAGACGGCGGAGACAGACAGCGTCGACGGGCGGGCCTTCGAGGCCGCGGTGCTGGCGGAGACGGGAATGCCGCGGGAGCTTGCGATGCGCCATCGGAGCCCGCACTTCCTGCATGTCTTTGCGGGCAGCGGCTATGCGGCGGGGTATTACAGCTATCTCTGGTCGGAGGTGATGGATGCGGATGCCTTCCGCGCCTTCGAGGAGGCGGGCGATCCGTTCGATGCCGGCGTTGCGGCGCGGCTCGCCGAGCATGTGCTGACGGCAGGCGCCCGCGAGGAGCCGGATGCGGCCTATATCGCCTTTCGTGGAAAGATGCCCGGCCCCGAGGCGATGCTGGAGGGCCGGGGGCTGGCGGAGCCTGCCTGAGCCGGGTTCAGGGGCGAAGAATGATCGAGCCGGTGGTCCGGCGCCCCTCGAGATCGCCATGGGCACGGGTGACCTCGGCAAGCGGGTAGACCGCGGGCTCGGCAAGCCGGATTGTGCCGTCGAGGAGCAGGGCGAAGAGCTCGTCGGCGGCCGCCTGCAGGGACTCGCGCGTGGGGACGTAATGGAAGAGCGTCGGCCGGGTCATGTAGAGCGAGCCCTTCTGGCTGAGCAGCCCAGGGTCGAATGGGGCGACGGGGCCCGACGCGTTGCCGAAGCTGACAAGCAGGCCGCGCATCGCGAGACTGTCGAGCGAGGCGGTGAAGGTGTCGCGGCCGACGCCGTCATAGACGACGGGCACGCCGGCACCGCCGGTGATCTCGCGGACGCGCGGGGCGATCTCCTCGGTGCGGGAATCTATCACATGGTCAGCTCCGAGCGCGCGAACGAGCGCGCATTTCTCCGCGCCGCCCGCGGTTGCGATGACGGTGGCGCCGAGCGCCTTCAGCCACTGGACAGCGATCTGGCCGGTGCCGCCGGCGCCTGCGTGGAAGAGCACCGTCTCGCCCGGCTCGACGCGGTGGGTCTGGCGGAGGAGGTATTGCGCGGTGAGCCCCTTGAGGAGCGAGGCGGCGGCGAGATCTGGCGAGAGCCCGTCGGGCAGGCGCACGGCGCGGTCGGCCTTGACGAGGTGGGCCTCGGCATAGGCGCCGATCGGGCCGGTGCAGTAGACTGCAGCGTCGCCCTCGCGCCAGTCGCCGGCCTCGGGCCCGACGGCCTCGACGGTGCCCGCGCCCTCGAGCCCGAGGCCCGAGGGGAGCGGCACAGGGTAGAGGCCGGAGCGGTGATAGGTGTCGATGTAGTTCACGCCGATCGCGCTGTGGCGGATGCGGATCTCGCCCGGGCCGGGGTCGGGCAGCGGGCGGGTCTCGGCCCGCATGACCTCGGGCCCGCCGGTCTCGGCGATGCGGATGGCGGTGATCTCGGCCATGGGGTCCTCCTCGCGGGTCATGGGTGCCCGCCTGATCCGCGAGCCAAGACCGAGAGCGGCGCTGCGTCAAGGGCCGCCGGGGCCGGATGACGGAGCGCGACACGATCTACGCGCCGGCGAGCGGGCAGGGCCGGGCCGGCATCGCGGTGATCCGGATCTCGGGACCTGCGGCGCATCAGGCGCTCGCGGCACTGGCGGGGCCGCTGCCGGAGCCGCGCCGTGCCGCGCTCAGAACCCTGCGGCGGGCCGATGGGGCGGCGCTCGACACGGGGCTCGTGCTGCGCTTCGAGGCGGGCGCGAGCGTGACCGGAGAGCCGGTGGCCGAGATCCACGCCCATGGCGGGCCGGCGGTGGTGCGCGCGATCCTCGAGGCGCTGGGGGCGCAGCCAGGGCTGCGGCTCGCGGAGCCTGGGGAATTCACGCTCCGCGCCTTCGAGGCCGGGCGGATGGATCTGGCCGAGGTCGAAGCGCTGGGCGATCTGCTGGCCGCCGAGACCGAGGCGCAGCGGGCGCAGGCGATGCGCGGGATCGGCGGGGCCCTTCGCGAGCGGGCCGAGGGCTGGCGGGCGCGACTCCTCCGGGCGGCAGCACTGGTGGCGGTAACGATCGACTGGGCGGACGACGAGGCGCCAGAGGAGATCGATCCGGAGGCGGGCCGGCTGCTCGGCGCCGTGGCGGGCGAGATCGGCGCCGAACTCGCAGTAGCTGACGGAGCAGCACGGCTCCGCACGGGGCTCGAGGTCGCGATCCTCGGGGCGCCCAATGCGGGGAAGTCGACGCTGCTGAACGCGCTGGCGGGGCGCCCGGCGGCGCTCACCTCACCCGAGCCCGGGACGACGCGCGATGTGGTGGAGCTGCGCTATGATCTGGAGGGGTTGCCAGTGACCTTCCTCGACATGGCCGGGCTGCGGTCCAGCGAAGACCCCATCGAGGCGGCCGGTGTCGCGATGGCGCGGGCGCGGGCCGAGGCGGCGGATGTGCGGCTTTTGGTGGCGGCACCTGACGCGCCTCTGCCGCCCGAGGCTATGGCGCTCGAACGGCCGGGGGATCTGCGCGTCGCGGCCAAGGCGGATCTGGGCGCGGGCGAGGGGCTTGCGGTGATGGCGCCGACGGGCGCGGGGCTGCCGGAGCTCCTGGCCGCGATCGGTGACCGTCTGCGCGCGCGGGTGGGCGATGGCGGCGGCCTGGTGGCCCATGAGCGTCAGCGCCGGGCGCTTGAGGCCGCGCGCTCCGCCGCGCTCCGGGCCGCAGGGGGGCTGGATCGACATGGGCCGGAACTGGTATCGGAGGACATCCGGGCAGCGCTGACAGGGCTCGAGCGGCTCGCCGGGCGGAGCGGGGTGGAGGATGTCCTCGACGAGGTCTTCGCCGCCTTCTGCCTCGGGAAGTGACGGGAGGATGTTTCACGTGAAACAGAGCGTCGATGTGATCGTGATCGGCGGCGGCCATGCGGGCTGCGATGCAGCGGCCGCCGCGGCGCGGTGCGGCGCGCGCACGGCCCTCGTCACCCATCGCGCGGACCGGATCGGCGAGATGTCCTGCAACCCTGCGATCGGCGGTCTCGGCAAGGGCCACCTCGTCCGGGAGATCGACGCGCTCGGCGGGTTGATGGGACGGGTCACGGACCGGGCCGGCATCCAGTTCCGCCTCCTCAACCGCCGCAAGGGGCCCGCGGTGCAGGGCCCCCGGGCGCAAGCCGACCGCAGCCTTTATCGGGCCGCGATGCAGGCGGCGATCGGCGAGACCCGGGATCTCGAAGTCATCGAAGGCGAGGTCGCCGACATCCCCATGGCGGAGGGACGCGCGATGGGCGTCACGCTGGCCGACGGCACGACAATCGCCGCTCGCGCCGTGATCCTCACCGCGGGCACCTTCCTCGCAGGCGTGATCCATATCGGCGAGGAGCGCATTCCGGCCGGCCGCATGGGCGACCCGGCCGCCGACCGCTTGGCCGCGCGCATCCGCGACCTCGGCCTGCCGACCGGCCGGCTCAAGACCGGCACCCCGCCGCGCCTCGCCCGCGCATCGCTCGACCTCACGCGCCTCCAGGAGCAGCCGGGGGACGAGGTGCCGACGCTCTTCTCATTCCTCTCCGAGCGCGCCGAGGCACCGCAGGTCTGCTGCCACATCACCCACACCAACGAAGAGACCCATGCGGTGATCCGCGAGAACCTCTCGCGCTCGGCGCTTTATGGCGGGCGGATCGACGGGATCGGCCCGCGCTACTGCCCCTCGATCGAGGACAAGGTGGTGCGCTTCGCCGACAAGCCTTCGCACCAGATCTTCCTCGAGCCTGAGGGATATGACGACCCGCTGATCTACCCCAACGGGATCTCCACCTCGCTGCCGGCTGCGGTGCAGGAGGCGTATGTCCGCACGATCCCAGGCCTCGAGCGCGCCGAGATCGTCCGCCCCGGCTATGCGATCGAGTACGACTATGTCGATCCACGGGCGCTCGACACGACGCTGGCGGTGCGCGGGGTCGAGGGCCTCTGGTTCGCCGGGCAGATCAACGGGACGACGGGCTACGAGGAGGCCGCCGCGCAGGGGATCGTCGCCGGGATCAACACCGCCGCTTGGGTCGCGGGGCGAGAGCCCGTCCGGTTCAGCCGGGCCGACAGCTATATCGGCGTGATGATCGACGATCTCGTGAGCCGTGGGGTCACCGAGCCCTATCGCATGTTCACCTCGCGCGCCGAGTACCGCCTCGCGCTTCGGGCGGACAATGCCGACCAGCGGCTGACCCCTCTCGGGATCGCGGCGGGCTCGGTCGGGCCGGCTCGGCGCGCGGCATTCGAGGCCAAGATGGAGCGCCTGTCGCGCGCGCGGGCGTTGGCCGAGGGGCTCTCGGTCACGCCGCCCGAGGCGGCCCGTGCCGGGGTCGCGCTCAACCAGGACGGCATCCGGCGCACAGCCCTCGACCTGATGGCCCATGCGGGCGTCGATGATGCATCGCTCGATCGTCTGTTCCCGCATCTCGCGGCCATCGCCGCGCCGGAGCGGGCCCAGCTTGCCCGCGAGGCGCAGTATGCCGGCTATATCGAGCGCCAGCGGGCCGATGCCGAGGCGCTGCGGGCCGAGGAAGCTCGGCCGCTGCCCGCGGAGCTCGATCTCGACGCGCTCTCCGGCCTCTCCGCCGAGCTCCGCGACAAGCTCGCCGCGCGCCGGCCTGCCACCCTCGGAGAGGCGCGCCGGATCGAGGGCATGACCCCGGCAGCGCTCGCGCTCATCCTCGCCGCCACGCGCCGGCCCGCCCGGCACCGCGCCTGAGGTGACCCCCGAAGAGGTCGCCGCCGCCTTCGATGTTTCACGTGAAACGATGGAGCGGCTCCGCATCTACGCCGCATTGATCGAGCGCTGGAACCGGCGAATCAATCTGGTCGCCCCGTCGACCCTGCCCGATCTCTGGGGCCGCCACATCGCCGACAGCCTCCAGCTCTGGCCGCTCCGTCCGGAGCCCTGCTCCAGTTGGGTCGATCTCGGCTCCGGCGGTGGCCTGCCGGGCCTCGTCATCGCCGCCTGCGCGGCGGAGAGCGGCTCGCCCACAGTGTCCTTCGTCGAGAGCGATTCGCGCAAATCCGCGTTCCTGGCCACCGCAGCCCACGAAATGGGCCTCGCCGTCTCGGTCCACACCGACCGGATCGAGGCCCTCCCCCCCCAACGTGCTGACATCGTCTCCGCCCGGGCCCTCGCACCGCTCCTCCGATTGCTCCCTTTGGCCCTCCGCCACGGCCATCCGGACAGCATCTACCTCTTTCCAAAGGGCACGCAGGCCCGAACCGAATTGACCGCCGCGGCCACCCGTTGGCATACTCGCGTCGACCAGATCGCGAGCCGCACGGATCCGGGCGCGACCATCCTGAGGATGAGCCATATCGAGCCCCGCCATGACAGCTCTCTCTCCTAACACCCGACCACTCGCCGGGGGCCGCGTGATCGCCGTCGTCAATCAGAAGGGCGGCGTCGGCAAGACGACCACTGCGATCAATCTCGGCACGGCCCTCGCCCATGCCGGACGGCGCACCCTCGTGATCGATCTCGACCCTCAGGGCAACGCCTCGACCGGCCTCGGCATCGAGCCCCGCTTCCGCGCCCACAGCACCTATGACGTCCTGACCGGCGCCGTCACGATCGGCGAGGCGATCCGCCCCTCGGGCATCGACGGTCTCGACATCGCCCCGGCAACCGTCGATCTCTCCGGCATCGACCTCGAGCTGATCGACGACCCCGAGCGCGCGCTCCGGCTCCGCCGCGCGATCCGCAGCCCGGACGCGCCGGCCCACGACTTCGTGCTGATCGATTGCCCGCCCTCGCTCAATCTGCTGACGGTCAACGCCATGACCGCGGCCGACAGCGTGATGGTCCCGCTGCAATGCGAGTTCTTCGCACTCGAGGGCCTCACCCAGCTTCTCGCCACGATCCGGCGCGTCCAGGGCCGCCTTAACCCGGATCTGCGGGTCGCCGGGATCGTCCTCACCATGTATGACCGCCGCAACCGCCTCTCTGCGCAGGTTGAGGAGGATGTCCGCTCCACCCTCGGCGATGTGGTCTACGAGACCGTGATCCCGCGCAATGTCCGGCTCTCCGAAGCGCCGTCCCATGCCATGCCCGCGCTGATCTACGACGCAGGCTGCGCCGGCAGCCGCGCCTATCGCACCCTCGCAACCGAGGTTCTCAGCCGCGACGGCGCCTCCCTCGCCGCCTGACCCAGCCGATGACCACCAGCGCCCTGCCCGTCCCGGGCCCCGCCCCCAGCCGTCGCGGTCCCGCATGAGCCGCAAGCCCGAACCGCCCCGCCGTCTCGGCCGCGGCCTCTCAGCGCTTCTCGGCGATGCAGGCGACTTGTCCGAGCCCGCCCCCGGCCAGCCCCGCAGCCCCGGCGATCCGCAGCCGAGCGGGATCCCGATCGACCTCGTCGCGCCCAATCCCGACCAGCCCCGCCGGCGCTTCGACGAGGCCGATCTCGAGGACCTTGCCGCCTCGATCCGCGAGCACGGCGTTCTGCAGCCGGTGATCCTGCGCCCCGACCCGGCCGACCCCGCGCGCTATCAGATCGTCGCCGGCGAGCGCCGCTGGCGCGCCGCCAGCCGCGCCGGCCTTCACGAGATCCCGGCCATCGTGCGCGCCCTCGACGACCGCACGGTGCTCGAGATCGCGATCATCGAGAACATCCAGCGCGCCGACCTCAACCCGGTCGAAGAGGCCCGCGGCTACGCCCAGCTCGTCGAGAGTTTTGGCCACACCCAGGAGGATCTCGCCCGCATCGTCGGCAAGAGCCGCAGCCATCTTGCCAATATGATGCGCCTCCTCGCGCTTCCGGACGCCGTGCTCGGCCATCTCGCCGAGGGGCGGCTCTCCGCCGGCCATGCCCGCGCCCTCGTCACCGCGCCCGACCCGGTCGCGCTTGCCGAGGCCGCCATCGCCGAGGGGCTCAGCGTCCGCCAGATCGAGGCCCGGGCCAAGGCCGCCCGCGGCGACGGCGCGGCGGGCGCAGGCTCCAAACCCGGCACCCCCGGCGGCACGGGCTCCCCAAAGGCGGGCGGCGAAAAGGACGCCGACACCCGCATCCTCGAGGGCGATCTCTCCGCCGCGATCGGCATGGCCGTCCTGATCTCCCATGACGGCCCCGATGGCGGCGAGGTCCGCATCCGCTACCGCAGTCTCGAGGATCTCGACAGGCTTTGCCAGCGCCTCGCCGGCTGAGGGGCGACCGCCGCGCGGGTCGAGGGGGCTTTCCTCAGCCCGCAGGCCGACGTATATCCCTGGTGACGGCGCACCGCTCGAGGCGGTCAACGCCGGTGCCCATGCCGGCACCTGCGCGCGTTGCTGCGCCAAGACCCAAAGCCCTGCAGAGGACACCCATGCCCGACGCCCTTCCCCTCATGCCCAAAGCGACCGCCGTCTGGCTGGTCGACAACACCACCCTCACCTTCCGCCAGATCGCCGAATTCTGCGGCATGCACGAGCTCGAGATCTCCGGCATCGCGGATGGCGAGGTGGCCGTGGGCATCAAGGGCCTCGACCCCGTCCAGAACAACCAGCTGACGGCCGAGGAGATCAAGCGCTGCGAGGGCGATCAGATCGCGCGCCTGCGGCTCAAGACCCGCACCATCGCCCCGCCGCCGCAGAAGAAGACGCCGCGCTACGTCCCCGTCTCCAAGCGCCAGGACCGGCCCGCCGCCATCGCCTGGCTCGTCCGCCACCACCCGGAGATCGAGACCAGCCAGATCGCCAAGCTCGTCGGCTCCACCAAGCCCACCATCGAGGCGATCCGCAACCGCACGCACTGGAACTCGGCCAACATCCAGCCGGTCGACCCCGTGGCGCTCGGCCTTTGCACCCAGATCGAGCTCGACGACGTGGTGGCGAAGGCCCAGGAGAAGAAGGCCAAGAAGCTCGAGCCCGCGGGCGACCCGCTCGAGCGCCAGGGCCTCGTGCCGACCTCCGAGAGCCTCGCGACCGCCGATCCCTTCGCGCCGACAGGCACCGGCTTCGATCCGGCCGAGCCCGAGGAGGACGAGGATCATCCCCATGGCCGCGGCGCCCCGGTGCTCGACCCCGACGCCCTGTTCAACCTGCCGAAGGGCGGCGGCGACTGAGCCACCGCCCGCCGGCCCGCGCGCTCAGGCCACGCTGTCGAAATCCTCGAGCGTCACCGTCTGGGTGAAGGTGTCTGCCGTGTAGGTCGGGTCGAACACCCCGTCGACGAAGACATAGTCCGTCGTCACCGCGTCTCGCGTGACCTCGACCTCCATATAGCCCCGCCGCGAGGTGTCGGCGTAGAAGAGCGTGTCGATCCCCTCGACGAACAGCCCGCCGAGCAGCTCGGGCGGGATGTCCTGCAGCCCTTCGATGTCCTCGAGCCCCGGCGAGCTGACCCCCGGCCCGCCGAACTCGAAGGCGGCCAGCTCGCCCCCCAGCGTCTCGATCAGCGAGAACCAGGCATTGTGCGTGTCGCCCGAGAGCACGATCCCGCGCGCATCGTTCTGCACCAGCGGCTCGAGGATCGCCTCGCGATCGGCCACATACCCGTCCCAGCTGTCGAGGTTGTAGGGGAAGGTCTGGCTCTGGTCGAACAGCGCCTCCTGCTCGGGCGTCAGCGTGCCGCCCTGCAAGAGGATCGTCACCGCCTCGAGATAAGCGGGGATCGTCGAGGGATCGAAGAGCGCCTGCACCGGCAGATCCATCCGCGCCATCAGCGTCTGGCTGCCGATCACCTGCCAGATCGCCTCCGATCCCTCGACCAGCGCGTCAAACTCGGCGAGCTGCTCCTGACCGACCATCGAGCGCCCAGGATCGTTGGCCTCGGCCAACAGCGTCGCCCCGGCAAGCTGCACGACGAATGCCTGGTCCTCGGCCAGCGCCGCCACCTGCGCCGGGTCCGAAATGTCGACGCCCTCGGGCACGAGCCCCGGGAAGCGCTGAAGATCGGCCACGAAGGTCGCGCCCGTGGTGTCTTCCGCATAGCCGGTGACGATCCCGAGGATCTCCCCCTGCACATCGCTGCCGAGCGTCTCGTCGCGGGCCGAGAGCCGGGTCTCGAACATCGTGAGGTCGAAGAGATCGCCGAACTGGTAGCTCCGGCCATAATCGAAGAGCTCGCCCTCCGGCGTCCGCGTCGGGTTCCAGCGGTGGAAGACCTCGAGCGCCATGTCGCGCCGCTCCTCCCAGACGCCCTCGTCCGGCTGATGGTTCTCCGCGCCCGTCGCCCAGCTGTCATTTGCGGTCTCGTGATCGTCCCACATCATGATCATCGGGGCGGTCGCGCGCACCGCCTGGAGATCCGCATCGCGCGTGTACTGGGCGTAGCGGGCGCTGTAGTCCTCCTCGACCAGCAGCTCGGCATTGGGCTGCGGCACCCGATTTGTCTCGCGCGCACGATCCGGATCCGCCGGGAACACGCCGTCCGCGTATTCATAAATGTAATCGCCGAGGAAGACCGAGACGTCGAAGTCCCGCGCCGCCGCCTCCGCATAGGCATTGAAGAACCCCGCCGGCAGGTTCGAGCAGGAGAAGACCGCCAGCGTCAGCGCGTCGAGTTCGCCCTCCGGCAGTGTCGAGGTCTCGCCCGTCTCCGAGGTCTCGCCATTCGCCGTGAACCGGTAGAAATACTCGCCCCCTGCCTCGAGCCCGTCGGCCACGACCTTGAAGGTGTAGTCGTCCTCGGCCGCCGCGACCCCCGTGCCGCTCGAGACCACATCGGTGAAGGCCGCATCGGTCGCAACCTCCCAGGCCACCTCGACCGTCGCCTCGTCGCCCACGGGCCGCGCATGGGTCCAGAGCACCACCGAGGTCGCGTCCGGGTCGCCCGAGGCCACGCCGAAGCCGAAGGTTGCCGCCGCGAAATCCTCGATCGCGAGCCCCTCCTCGCCGGTGACGTCGAGTGCGGCCTGCGCCGTCTCGTCGCCCGCCACCGTCACGATGGCCTCGGCCCGGCTCGCCCCCGCCTCGAGATCGGCGACGACCGCCGCGACCTCCTCCTCGGTCGGCGCCCGCCCATAGGCCCGCTCGAGCAGCGCCGCCGCGAACTCCGCATCCTCGTCGATCCCTGCGATCCCGTCGGCTCCCTCGCGCGTCAGCAGAAAGCCCTCCGCGATCTCCGTGAGCGTCGCCGTTCCATCCTCCAGCGCCGCGGCCCAATAGGCGAGGCCGTTGTCATCGGCGGCACGGTCGAGGATCACCGGATAGAGACGGGCAAGTGTCGCGAGATCGCTCGCTGGATCGGTCACGAGTGTCGGCATGGATCTGTCCCTCACTGGCTGTGGCGCGGCGCCTGGCCGGATGGTGGCCGGAGCGATGCGCTTGGCTGTCCAGTCGACGTGACAGAGCAGAATCACAGTTTTGTGACGCCCCGTGAGCCGCGATGTCGCCCCCTGCCCGCGACCCTTCGGCCTTGCCTGACCGTGCTGCTTGGGCTACCGGCACCGGGGCCCTGCGGGCGCAGCCGCGGGCGCGGAAGAAGGGCGTGCGATGTCGATACCGCAGTCGGGCGGCGGACCGGTCGAGAGCCGGGCAGATCTCGTGGGCTATCTCGAAAGCGGCTGCAAGCCCGCCGAAGCGTGGCGCATCGGCACCGAGCACGAGAAATTCGGCTACGCGCTCGCGACCCGCACGCCGCTCCCATATGACGGTCCCTGCTCCGTGCGTGCGATGCTCGAGGGGCTGCGCGACCGCTATGGCTGGGCACCGGTCAAGGAGGGCGACAGCCTGATCGGCCTGCGGAAGGCCGGCGCGAACATCAGCCTCGAGCCGGGCGGCCAGCTCGAGCTCTCCGGCGCCCCGCTCGAGACCATCCACCAGACCTGCGAGGAGGTGAACCAGCACCTCGCCGAGGTGAAGGACATGGCCGACGGCATCGGCGCGGGCTTCATCGGGCTCGGCGCGGCGCCCGACTGGCGGCACGACC
>CAYORO010000113.1:0-10990 GCA_964406355.1 uncultured Limibaculum sp. | reverse complement strand
GATCCCCTCCTGCATCCGCGCCCCCCCGGCGGCGGTGAAGGCCACCAGCGGCGCCCCGCGCGCGGCGGCGGTCTCGGCTGCGGCGATCATCGCATTGCCCACATGGAGGCCCATCGAGCCGCCCATGAAGGCGAAGTCCTGCGCCGCCACCACGGTCTCGAGCCCGTAGAGCCGACCGACCGCGACGATCATCGCCTCATGCTCGCCGGTCTTGCGCCGCGCCTCGCGCAGGCGCTCGGTGTAGCGCTTCTCGTCCCGGAACCCGAGCGGGTCGGCGAGCGGGTCGGGCACCTCGATCTCGGCGAAGACGCCCGCGTCGAACAGCGCCCGGAACCGCGCCCGCGGCGAGATCGGCATATGGTGGTTGCAGAACGGGCAGACATTGAGATTGTCCGCCAGCTCGCGGTGGAAGATCATCTGCCCGCAATTGTCGCATTTCGACCAGAGATGCTCGGGCATCTCCCGGCGCTGGAAGAAGGATTTGATCTTCGGCGGAACGAAGTCGGTGATCCAGTTCATCGCGGTTCCCGGTGGGCCATGCGCGGGCTAGATAGCCCTCGCCGCAGCCCGGCGCAACGACCCCAACCCGATCCGGAGGCCCCGCCCATGACGATCGTGATCGCGACCTGCCGCGCCTATCCCGAGCTCTCGACCTCGAACGCCACGCTGGCGGGGGCACTGGTGGCGGCCGGCTCCGAGGTGGCGGCACGGCCCTGGAACGGTGCGCCGCTCGCGGAATTCGCAGCGGCCCGGGCCGTGCTGCTGCGCCAGACCTGGGACTACACGCAGGATCCGGGCGGGTATGCCGCCTGGGCCGTCCGTGCCGAGACGCTGGGCGCGCGGCTGATCAACCGGGCCGGCCTCGCGGTCTGGAACAACGACAAGCGCCACCTGATCGAGATGGCCGCGGCCGGGATCGCAACACCCGAGACGCGCGATCTGTCGCGCGAGGACGACCCCGCGGCGGTGGTGCGGGCGCTCGGCGGGCGCGTGGTGCTGAAACCGGCCTTCGGCGGCAGCGGGCGCGGCGTGCGGCTCGCCTCGCCCGAGACGGTGGCCGAGACGCTGGCCGGGATCGCCGCCGAGATGCCGGGCGCGTCGGTGATGGCACAGGAGTTCTGCCCGGAGATCGCCGCCGGTGAATGGTCGCTCGTCTTCGTCGCCGGCATGCTCAGCCACGCGATCCTCAGCCGTCCGGCCGAGGGCGAGTTCCGCACCAACAGCGCCTTCGGCCCCGACCGGCGTCAGGCCGAGGCTCCCCCCGAGGCCGCGGCGGCGGGGCGCGCGATCCTCGATTGGCTGGGCGAGACGCCGCTAATCGCCCGGATCGACGGCGTGATGCGGGGCCCCTGCTTCCTCTGCACCGAGCTCGAGCTGACCGACCCCGACATTGCCCTCCACCTCGCCGAGGGCTCGGCCGAGCGGCTGGCCCGCGCGATCCTCGAGGCGCTCGGCTGAGCGGTCAGGCGCCGCCCTCGCCGAGGATCTCCGCGGCGGCGGCCGCGTAGTCGACCTCCGAGACCGGCTCGAGCCAGTCCGCCGCCTTGCCCCCCGGTGCATGCTGGAAGGCGAGATGCACCATCGCGTTGCCGGGTGCGGCGCCGTGCCAGTGCACCTCGCCCGGCTCGATCCAGACCCGGTCGCCCGCCAGGATCCGCCGCGCCGGCCCGCCCCGCACCTGCACGATGCCGACGCCCGAGAGCACCACCAGGGTCTGGCCCATCGGGTGGGTGTGCCAGTTGGTGCGCGCGGCCGGGGCGAAGCTGACGCTGAGCGCCCTGAGCGGCGGCTCGGTGGGGGTGTCGGCCAGCGGCTCCTGTAGGACCGCGCCGGTGAAATAGGCGGGCTCGGCGGTGCGCGTCGGCGTCTCGGCGGCGGTCACGATCTTCATGGATGCCTCCCTCGGCTCAGCCCGTGCCGAGCCCGAATGCCGCCAGATAACCCGCATTCGCTGCGTAGAGGAAGGCCGAGACGCTCGCGACCGAAAGCACGGTGGTCACGAGGATCGTGGCAGAGGCCCGCTCGGTCCACACGCCGTATTGCTGGGCGATCACGAACACATTGGTCGCCGTCGGCAGGGTGGCGAGCATCACAGCACTCAGCACCCAGACCGGGTCGAACGGCCCCGCCCAAGTGAGCGCGACCAGCATCGCCACCGGGTGCACCACCAGCTTGATCGGCACGAGAAACAGCAGCGCCGGCGGCACGCGCCGGAGCGGCCGCAGCGCCAGCGTCACCCCCATCGCGAAGAGCGCACAGGGAGCGGCCGCTTGGGCCAGGAACTCGATCAGGCGCCAGATCGAGGCGGGCGGCGTGAGGCCGGTGACGGCAATCCCGACACCGATCGCGGTCGCGACGATGAAGGGATGCCCCGCGATCCGGCCCAGCACTTTGAGCGCGAGGCGCCCCGGCGGCTCGGCCTGCTTGCCGTCGAGCGCCATCATCGCAGGCGCGAGCACGAAATGCATGATGTTCTCGAAGCAGAAGATCAGCGCGACCGGCACCGCGGCCCGCTCGCCGAAGGCCAGCAGCGCGAGCCCCGGCCCCATATAGCCGATATTGCCGTAGCCCCCGGCGAGCGCCTGGATCGCCGCCTCGCCGATCCGCCCGCCGGACGCGATCAGCCCGAGAACGAAGCCCAGCACCAGGATCCCGAAAGTGACCGCGAGATTCGTCAGGATGAACGCCCAGCGGGTGAACTCCTCGACCGGCGTGTTGGCCAGCAGCTTGATGAAGAGCGCCGGCAGCGCGACGTAGATCACGAAGAAATTCAGCCAGCCGAGCGCCTCGATATCGTTCTTCGACAGGAGCGCCGCGATGACGCCTACCAGGATCAGGCCGAAGAACGGGATGATGAGCGAGACGACCTCGATCATAGGACGGGCATGGCGGGGCGGGCCTCGTGGCTGGGCGAGAGGGGCGTCCCGGCGGCTGCACGGGCGCGCCCGACTATCGGGCCTCTCCGACACAAGGGCAAGTCGGGGCCCGCGCGGCTTGAGCCGGCCCACGCCATCGCGCAAGCTGGTTCGACTGACCTTGGGAGGCCCGATGACCAACGCGACGCGCATTATGACCTGGATCGAGGGGCGCTGGCATCTCGGCAACTTGCCGATCCTCGGCGCCGCGGACCACGCCACCTGGCTCGGCTCGCTCGTCTTCGACGGCGCCCGGGCCTATGACGGCGCGACGCCCGATCTCGACCGACACTGCGCCCGGGCGATCCAGTCGGCCCGCCGGATGGGGCTGGCGCCGCCGCTCTCCGATGGCGAGCTGACCGAGGTGGCGCTCGAGGGGGTGGCCGCCTTCTCGTCCGACATGGCGCTCTACATCCGGCCGATGCTCTGGGCGCGCGGCGGCTGCCCGATGATGATCGTGCCGGATCCCGAGACGACGATGGTCGCGGTTTGCATCGAGGAGAAGCCGATGCAGGCGGGGCCGGCGGGCATCTCGCTGACGCTGACGCGCTATCGCCGGCCGACCATCGAGTGCATGCCGACCGATGTGAAGGCGGGCTGCCTCTATCCCAACAATGCGCGGATGATCCGCGAGGCGCGGTCGCGCGGGTTCGACAACGCGCTGGTGCTCGACATGCTGGGCAATGTGGCCGAGACGGCGAGCGCCAACGTCTTCTTCGCGAAGGGCGGCGAGGTGGTCACGCCTGTGCCGACGGGGTGCTTCCTCGACGGGATCACGCGCCAGCGGGTGATCTCGCTCCTGCGCGCGGACGGGGTTGCCGTCCACGAGGTGACGGTACGCCCCGAGGAGGTCGGGACGGCCGAGGAGATCTTCACCACGGGCAACGCCAACAAGGTGGTGCCGGTGACCCGCTACGAGGACCGGACGCTGCCGGTCGGCCCCCTGACGCGCCGCGCGCAGGCGCTCTACCGCGACTTCGCCCACAGCACCCGCCACGCCCTCGCCTGAGTCCGCGGGCGATCAGCTGCCAATGAAGGAGCCACCCATGCCGATCCGCGCCCTCGCCCTTCCGCTCTGCCTCCTTGCCGGCACCGCCAGTGCCGCCGATCTCGTGCTTTTCAGCGTCGCCGAGAACGATGCCTTCTTGAGCGTCGGCCGGCCGGACGGGGCCGGCGACAAGATCCTCTGGAACTCGGCGCTCGAGCTGGAGGACGGCACGGCGGCGGGGCGGAGCGCGGGATACTGTATCCGCCTCGACGCCGCGGGCACCAATCTCTGCACTCTGACGGTCGACCACGAGGGCCATGGCCGCATGATCGTCCAGGGGGTCGAGCAGCCCGAGCCCGCCCCCTCCATCATGGTGATCGTTGCCGGCAGCGGGGACTATGTCGGCGCGGCCGGGGAGGTCACTGTCCGCCCGGTCGAGGACCGCGCGCGCTTCCGCTACGACATCGACTTCCAGCCCGACTGACCCCACCCGGGGAGCCGTCCGATCGTGGGCGGAGCCGTCTGGGTTCTGCCGGTCGGTCGCACGCGCCCGGGATCAGGCCCCGGGGGCGGAGCCATCGGCAATCCGATCGGCAAAGCCGTGATTGGTGTCCCGGTGCTCGGCCTCGTCGGCACGCACGGCAATCACCACCTCGCGCAGCCGGGCATCCTCGTCGAGCTTCCAATAGTCGATCGCGAGTTGCGGGGCGGGCACGTTCTCCTGCCGGCCCGCATCGATCTCGGCGAGGTAGTGCGTGTAGCTCACCACCGCTTCCTCCTCGAGATAACCGACGACGCGATGCGCGGTCTTGGGCGCGAAGAGGTAGAGGAAGAAGTAGGCGTTGAAGAACAGCGCCTGCGCGATCAGGATCAGCGTGCGTTCGAAGAGCGTCGGCTTGGCGATCCGGATGAACGTCATCAGATGCATGCGCTCGTTCTCGGCTTCGTCGAGCAGCTCGCGGATCCAGCCCTGATCGTCGCGGATATGCCGGATCGCCTTCAGATGCTGCAGCATGCCGCCGACCATGCCGGGCACCGCCGCCACCGTCTCGAGGACCACTGCGCGGTGACCGTATCGCTTGGCGAAGAAGGCGTCGGCGAAGACGCGGATGAACTTGACCAGCCGGAACGCGATCCTGTCATGGATGTCGGCCGGCTCATGATGAACGTCGAGGGCGATCTCGCGACGGTCGGAAACGGTGGGTTGGTCGAACATCGATGATCTCCATCCTGCAGCACTGACTGGTCGCAAATTTCGGCTGTGGCGCGCCCGTGACAAGCCACTGCGGCAACGCGGTCACGCCGCTGCCGGATGCCCCGGGCCGCGCGGGCCCGGGGCTATGCGGTTGCAGCTCAGGCGGCGGCGCGGACCACGGGGAAATCGATCTCGGTGTCGGCCACGTGGTTGATGTAGTTGGTGAAGATGTTCGCCACGACGTTGCCGACGGTCTCGACGATCTCGCCCTCGCTGAGGCCGGCCGCGCGGGCGGCGGCGAGCTGCGCGTCGGTGGCGAAGCCGCGCGTCTCGACCACGGCGACGGCGAAGGTCAGGATCGCCTGGAGTTTTGCATCGGCCGACTTGCCGCGGAGCCGCGAGGCGATCTCGCCCTCCTCGACCTTCAGCATCTTGGAGATCGCGGTGTGGGCCGAGGCACAGTAGTCACAGCTGTTGGCGCCGGCGACGGCGAGCGCGATGGCCTCGCGGGTCTTGGCGTCGAAGCTGCCCTTGCCAAGCTCCTCGCCGACGGCGAGCAGGGCCTTCAGCACGGCGGGCTGCTGGGCCGCGGTGCGGTAGAGGTTGGGCACCATGCCGAGCTTGCCCTTGATCGCCCCGAAGAGCTCGGCGGCAGCAGGGGTGGCATCGGCGTCGGTGACGGCGGGAATGCGGGCCATGGGTCATGTCCTTTCGGCTGGAGCGGGGCGGCGGGGGCCGGCTCCCGCAGGGATCGGTGTCGGCGGGGTTTCATGTCTCGCCAACGACCCCCATCTGGGGTTTCGGACCGGGCGGTTAAATACCTGTTTCGGACCGAACGGTAACATTCTTGGGAGGAGGATCATGGCCCGACCGCTCGGCTTCGAGCCCGCCCGCGCCCTCGACAGCGTGATGGAGGTCTTCTGGGCGCGAGGATATGACGGCACCTCGATGCAGGATATCGAGCACGCGACGGGGCAGAAGAAACAGAGCCTCTATCGGCTCTTCGGCGACAAGGGCGCGATGTATCGCCGGGCGCTCCGCCGCTACGAGGAGCGCGTGATCGCCGCCGGTGCCGAGGCGCTGGCCGGGCCGGGATCGGCGCAGGCGCGGATCGGGCGGCTTCTCGAGGCGACGGTCGCGCGGGCGGCGGCCGAGGGCGACCGGCGCGGCTGTTTCCTCTGCAACGCCAGCGTCGAGCGCGCACCGGGCGATCCGGAGACGGTGGCGCTGGTGCGGGAGCTGACCGGGCGGCTCGGCGCGATCCTCGAGACCGCGCTCGGGGCCTCCGAACCCTATGCCTCGGATCCGCAGGCGCGACGCCAGAAGGCCGCAGCGCTCGTCGCGGCGCATCACGGGCTCAGGGTGCTGGTGCGTGCGGGAGCCGATGAGGGGACACTCCGCGACGCGGTCGCCGCGACACTGGCCACAGTGTGACGCGTCAGTAGATCGTGCGCTGCATCCGCTCGGGGTATTCGGCGTCGTACGCTGCGCCGTCGATCTCGCCCCTCGACATCCGCTCGAGCATGGCGCCGGTCGAGGGGAGCGCGGCGCGCTCGATCCGGGCGTCGGGCTCCCAGAGGCGGGAGCGCTTCAGCGCCTTCTGGCACTGGAAATAGACCCGCTCGACCGCGATCATCAGCACCGAGCGGGGCGGCTTGCCCTCCATGGCGAAGCGCTCGAGGAGATCGGGCGCCACCGAGATCGCGGCCCGGCCCTGGACGCGGATGGTCTCGCCGATGCCGGGGATCAGGAACAACAGCGCCACGCGCGGGTCCTGCACGAGGTTGCGAAGCGAATCGATCCGGTTGTTGCCGCGCCGGTCCGGGATCGCGAGGGTGCGGTCGTCGAGGACATAGGCCACTGGCGCGGGGTCGCCCCGGGGCGAGGCGTCGAGGCCGTCGGGCCCGAAGGTGGTGAGCACGACGAAGGGTGCCGCCTCGATGAAGGCGCGGTAGTCCTCCGAGATCCGGTCGAGCTCCTTGACGAGCGAGGCGGCCCCCGGCGCGCCGTAGACCGCCGAGAGCGCGGCATCGTCCGTCAGAAGGTGCTCATCCCCGGCCATGGGTCGCCTCCGCGAGACTGCGCACGAAGCCCAGCACCTGGTCCGGCGGCTCGCCCGCCCCAATCCGCTCGACGATCGCGGAGCCGACCACCACGCCGTCGGCCACCCGCGCGATCCCGGCCGCTGTCTCCGGCGTCTTCACGCCGAAGCCCACGCAGACCGGTAGGCCCGAGGCCGCGCGGATCCGGGCCACCTCGGGCGCCACGGCATCCGCCTGGGCCGAGGCCGCGCCGGTGATCCCGGTGATCGAGACATAATAGACGAAGCCGCTGGTGTTCCGGAGCACGGCCGGAAGGCGGCGATCGTCGGTGGTGGGTGTGGCGAGGCGGATGAAGTCGAGCCCCCGCGCGCGGGCGGGGAGGCAGAGCTCGGCATCCTCCTCGGGCGGCAGATCGACGACGATCAGCCCGTCGACACCCGCCGTCTCGGCCGCCTCGAGGAACGCCTCGACGCCCATCGAATAAATCGGGTTGTAGTAGCCCATCAGGATCACCGGCGTCGTGTCGTCGGCCTTGCGGAACCGCGCCACCATCGCCAGCGTATCGGCGAGCGTCTGCCCGGCCGCGAGGGCGCGCTGGCCGGCGCGCTGGATCGCCGGGCCGTCGGCCATCGGATCGGTGAAGGGCATGCCGAGCTCGATGATGTCGACGCCCGCGCCGGGGAGCCCCGCGAGCACCGCCTCCGAGCTCGCCCGGTCCGGGTCGCCCGCCATCACGAACGCGACGAAGGCCGCACGGCCCTCGGCCTTCAGCTCGCCCATGCGGCGCTCGATCCGCGACATCGCTTCGCTCCCCTTCGCAGTCTTCAGCCGGTCCGCGCGGCGACCATCGCGGCGAGGCCCGCGCAGGCGATGCGCCCGGCGATCATGGCCGCGTGGCCGTTCGGATCGCGCTCGGGCACGAACTCCACAACGTCCATGGCGGCGATCCGCGCCTTGGCCGCGATCCCGGCGATCAGGTTCATCGCCTGGACATAGCTGAGCCCGCCCGGCGCAAGGCCCATCACGGCGGGCATGATCGCGGGATCGAGCCCGTCGCAGTCGAAGGTGACGACGCAGGTGGCACCCTCGGGCACATGGGCCAGCGCCGCCTCCACCCCGTCGCGGTCAAGCTCGGCCGCGGTCACGATCCGGGCACCCCAGTCCCGCGCCGCGGCGAGCTCGGCCGGTCGCGCCGAGCCGATGCCGCGGATCCCGACCTGCACGATGCGCTCGATATGGGCCATCTCCGAGGCCCGGCGCATGGTCGAGGAGAAGCCCAGCGGCTCGCCCATGCGCTCCTCGCGCCAGTCGATATGCGCGTCGATCTGGACGATGGTGAGCGGTCCGAGCGGGGCCAGCGCCTCGATGAACGGGATCGGCACCGAATCGTCCCCACCGATCATCAGCGGTGCGGCACCGGCCGCGAGGATGCGCCGGGTCGTCTCGGCGATCTTGGCGCGGTTGCCGGCGGCGTCGCCGTTCGGCGCGGTCGCGAGGTCGCCGAGATCGAGCACCGGCGCCGGCGGGTCGCCGAGCATCGGCCGGCCGAGATCGAAGTCGTGATGGTCGAGCCAGCCCCAGTCCGACCGGGTCGCCCGGCGCAGCGCCTCGGCCGCGCGGGCATAGAAGGTGTTGTCGATCCCGGGATAGGGCGTGCAATGCGGGGCGCCGAACACCACGGCTGCCGTCTCCTCGAGGGGCGTGCCCGCCGGCACGGTCGAGAAGGGGAGAAAGCCGTTCTCGGCGAAACCCTGCATCGGCATGCGCTCCGATCAGTCGTCCTTGCGGAAATACTTCTTGTCGCGGGGCTTGCCGTCCCAGCCCTGCTTGCGAGGCGGGCCGTCGAAGTCGCGGTCGCGCCCGCCGCCGCGGAAGTCGCCGCCGCGATGGCCCCGGTCCCCGCGATCACCCCCCCGATCCCCACGGTCGTCGCGGTCGCCCCGATAGCCGCCGCCATGTCCCCCGCCATGCCCGCGGAAGTCGTCCCGATCGCCCCGATCATGCCGGTGGCCGCCATGGTGACCGCCGTTCGAGCGGTGCCCGCCATGGGAGTGGTTGCGCTCCTCGGCCCGGTTGAGCAGGACGGGGGCGAACACGTCGCGCCCGATCGCGCCGTCATTGCACCAGACGGTCGCGATCTCGCCGCTGTCGGTGACGGTCTCGACGACCATGCGCATCGACCCGGATTTGAGGATCACGAGGTCGCCCACGGAGAAACTGGTCATTGGCTCTGAGCCTTTCATCGCCGGGGGGTAACCCGCCGGACATTTCGGAGCGCGCCCCGGTCCGGTGGCGCGAAAGAGCGCGGTGTATACGCCCGGTCCGGGGTGCTGTCCAGTGAGATTTCGCGCCCCGGCTTTGGGCCGGTCGCGGCGCCTCAGTGGGGCAGCGCACTGGTCCGATGCGTGCTGCGCCGCGGGGTGTTGGGCCGTGCGGCGCGCAAGGCGAGCCGCCGGAGCGCGAGACCGGCTTCGGCCGCCGCATCGGCCATCGGCAGCGCCATGTCGGGTCGCACGAGGAGGCTTGCCAGCAGACACGCATCCTCGCGTGCGCCCTCCGCCGCGGCCGAGACGAGCGCCGCCACCGCCGCCTCATCGGCTCCGACGCAGAGGCAGTCGACGCAGTGATGGACCACCGGCCGCCGGCTCGCGGTGGCGAGCAGCCCGACGAACCGCTCGACAGCCTTGAGGTGGCGCGCGCCCTCAGCCCCGCCGAAGGCCGTGGCATAGGCGTTCCAGAGCTCGGCCCGATGCTCGGGCCCCGAGCACCAGAGCCGAAGCTGCACGATGGCGGCCTGCTCGAGCGCCGGCAGCGCCTCGAGCCGCGTGACCGGCGTCGCGCCGCGATGGGCCTCGGCGCTCATTTCGTCAGGATCAGCTTGCCCTGGCGCGTGATGCGCAGGGTGTAGGCCTTGCCGGTCAGGGTGATCCGGGCAGTGTCGCCGCCGCCTGTGAGCGCGAGCGCATCATGGGTGGGCGGCGCCGTGCCTGCGGTGTCTGCCGGGTCGGGCGGTATCTCGCGGGTGGGGCTCGGGTGGTGGTGCATGGTGTGCTCCCGTCTCTCGGAGGGCGCACCGGGCTTGCGGGAGATGGCCGCGATCGGGGTCGAGGACAGGGGCTGGCTGGGCGCAGTCAAAGAGTGACTGATTCAGTCGGATTTGTAAAGCATGATCGTTTCAGTCGGAAAATCTTGACATAGAGCCCGCGTTTCGCAGGCCCCCTGGCGTCCTTCCGCCCGTCCCGTCAGAGCGTCCCGTCAGAGGGTCTCGTCGAGCGCCTCGGCGACAGTGAAGATGTCCTTGTCGCCCCGCCCGCACATGTTCATCACCATCAGGTGGTCGGCCGGCAGCGTCGGCGCGAGCTTCGCCACATGGGCGAGCGCATGGGCGGGTTCGAGCGCGGGGATGATCCCCTCGGTTCGGCAGCAGAGCTGGAAGGCGTCGAGCGCCTCCCGGTCGGTGACCGAGACATACTCGACCCGCTTCATGTCGTGGAGCCAGGCGTGCTCGGGCCCGATCCCGGGATAGTCGAGCCCCGCGGAGATCGAGTGCCCCTCGAGGATCTGACCGTCCGCGTCCTGGAGGAGATAGGTGCGGTTGCCATGCAAGACGCCGGGGCGTCCGCCGGTGAGGGAGGCGGCGTGTTCGTTGCGCTCGTCGACCCCGTGCCCGCCGGCCTCGACGCCGATGATGCGCACATCCGTGTCGTCGAGGAACGGGTGGAAGAGGCCCATCGCGTTGGAGCCGCCGCCGATGCAGGCCACCAGGCTGTCCGGCAGGCGCCCTTCGCGCGCCATCATCTGCTCCCGCGTCTCCTTCCCGATGATCGACTGAAAGTCGCGCACCATGGCG
>CAYORO010000112.1:0-11029 GCA_964406355.1 uncultured Limibaculum sp. | reverse complement strand
CTCGGGCAGCGGATACGTGCCCTCCTGCTCGATCGGGTTCTGGGTCGCGAGCACATGGAACGGGCGGTCGAGATCGCGGTGGCGGCCGGCGACCGTCACCTGCTTCTCCTGCATCGCCTGGAGAAGCGCCGACTGGGTGCGGGGCGATGCACGGTTGATCTCGTCGGCCATCAGCAGGCGCGTGAAGATCGGCCCCTCGATGAACTTGAAGGCGCGGCTGCCATCGGCGCCGGTTTCGAGCACCTCGGAGCCGAGGATGTCGGCCGGCATCAGGTCGGGCGTGAACTGGATCCGGGTGTTGTTGAGCCCGAGCACCGTGCCGAGCGTCTCGACGAGGCGGGTTTTCGCGAGCCCCGGCACGCCGACGAGAAGGGCATGCCCGCCCGAGAGAATGGTGGTGAGCGCCAGCGACACCACCCGCTCCTGTCCGACGATGCGCTTCGCGATCTCTTTGCGGGCCTCGGCGAGCCGCCGGCTGGCCTCTTCGATGCGGGCGACGGGGTCGGCGGCGTGGGTCATATGTCTCTCCGGAGGGCTGCGATCGCGGGCTCTCAGGAGTAAGGTATGGAAGTCGCGGAAAAGACAACAGGGGGGCGAGACATGTCGGCGCCGGAAAATCGCCCGGACGTTGCGGCAGATGGGGTGGGCGGAGACGCGCGCGGAGCGGCTGCGGGGGGCGGCTCGGCCGACGATCTGGCACGGGCGGTCGGCCGGGCGGTCAAGAGCCGGGGGCCGGCGCCGGTGCATCTCTGGAACCCGCCCTATTGCGGCGATCTCGACATCCGGATCGCGCGTTCGGGCCTCTGGTACTATCTCGGCACGCCGATCGGGCGGCCCGAGCTCGTGCGCCTCTTTGCCTCGGTGCTGAAGCGCGAGGAGGGGCGGCACTACCTCGTGACGCCGGTTGAGAAGATCGGGATCACGGTCGACGATGCGCCCTTCGTGGCGGTGGATTTCAGGCTCGAGGGCGAGGGGCCGGATCGCGCGATCGTGTTCGAGACGAATGTCGGGGACGAGGCGGTGGCGGGCCCAGAGAACCCGATCCGGGTGGAGCGGGACCCCGAGACGGGCGAGCCCTCGCCGTATGTGCATGTGCGCCGGGGGCTCGAAGCGCTGATCGACCGGAAGAGCTTTTATCGGCTGGCGGAAATCGGCGAACACCGGGTGCAGGGGGGCGAGCGGTGGTTCGGCCTCGCCTCGAAGGGGGCGTTCTTTCCAATCCTGCCCTCGGCCGAGCTCGAGGACGGCTAAGCGGCGGGTCGGGGGCGGTCGCGGCTGCAGGGCCCCGCCCACCCGGGCGAGTGCCGGGCCCGGCCGAGGAGACAGCGCGCCCCATCGGCCCTGCGCCGCGACCGCCCCGTGCGGCCCCGTGCGGCCCCGTGCGGCAAGCGGGGCGCATGCCGCCTGGGGGTCGTTTGCCGGACCGTGGCCCTTTTTCCAACATCGTGCCCGCGCACGGGGCCGATGGGGCGCGAGACGGTCAAGCCGGGGGGTCGGCTGGCCCGGGTGGGCGGGGCCCCGTGCGCGGGCTTACCGCCTACCGGTTCAGCCGTCGGTCTCGAGACGCGCGACCCCGGCCTGTTCGCGGTCGAGCACCAGGCGAAAGGCGCGCCGATCCTCGCCCCGGACGGTCACCGCCATGCCATCGCGGACCGGCTCGCCGCTCGCCAGCAGCGAGGCCGCCGCGCCGAACAGCATCCGGATCGGCTCGATCATCTCGCCCGCCGAGTAGGGCGGGATCTCCAGCTCGACCCCAAAAAAGGATTGTGCGCCGACCGTGCGCGCCCCGACCACCGGGCGCTCGCCCTGCCGCCCGCCCCCGGTGAGCGCATAGCCGAGCCAGAGATCGACCGGCCATGATCCGCGTCCGAGCTCGCCGGCCGCCCGCACCAGACGCGCCGGCGAGGCCATCGCCGCGGTCCCGTGCCAATGGACCCCGAGCGCCTTGGTGCCCTCCGAGACCGCCGCCGCGAGCCGCGTCAGCGCCGCCGCCTGGGTGCGCAGCAGCCCATGGCCGTGCTCGCGATCGGTCGCGCAGATCGCCACGCTGGCCGCATGATGGGCCATCGCATCACCTGCGTCGGGCCAGAGGAGATTTCCCGCGACGGCCTGGGCATAGTCCTGCTCCGGAAGCCGCTCGGGCGTCGCGTGCACGACAAACCGGTGGCCGTCGATCACCACGATCAGCACGGTCTCCGACGGCGGCGCCCGGCGCCGCTCCAGTGTCACGGCCGAGCGGGGGGCGACTTGTCCGACGGCGCGGCGAACCGCGAAGAGATCGAGCGGCCCGGGCTGGGCCAGCGCCAGCATGCACATCAAACCGACGTCGCGCATCCGAGCCGTCTCTCGCCTCCCCCGCACCCCAGACCAGCCTCGGGGCTGCCTGAAGGTGAGTCCCACGCGGCGGGCGCCCGCCCGCTATCTGCTCGCCTAGCCCGTCATCGGCGCACGGACAAGGGAGAGCTGCGACCGGATTCGCCCAGACAGCCTCATCAATTGCATGCATAGATTTGTTCCGGGTTGCCTTGACGCGCGGGCTGCACCACTCTCGCGCCGGCTTGATTGGGGGGTCGCCGATGGCCGGATCGCCGCTGCTCGTCGTGGAGAAGCTCTCCATCGGCTTCGGGCCGGGCGGAGCGGCGTATCCGGTGGTCGACGGCGTGTCCTTCGCGGTCGGGCGCGGCGAGACGCTGGCGCTCGTCGGCGAATCCGGCTCCGGCAAGACGCTGACCGCGAAGGCCCTGATCGGCCTCTTGCCGCGCGGCGCCAAGGTCACCGGCGGCCGGGCGCTCTATCATGGGGCCGAGGGCGCGCCGGTCGATCTCCTGGCGCTCGGCCGACGCAAGCTTCGGGCGCTCCGCGGCAGCCGTATCTCGATGGTCTTCCAGGAGCCGATGAGCGCGCTCTCGCCGCTCCACACGGTCGGGTTCCAGGTGGGCGAGGTGCTCGCCGTGCACGGACAGGCCGGCGGAGCCGAGCTCCGCCAGAAGGTGATCGCGACGCTCACCGAGGTGGGTTTCCCGGACCCCGAGCGCGCCTATGCGGCCTATCCCTTCGAGCTGTCGGGCGGGCTGCGCCAGCGCGCGGTGATCGCGATGGCAATGATCGGCGAGCCCGAACTCGTGATCGCCGACGAGCCGACCACAGCCCTGGACGTGACGACCCAGGCCACCGTGCTCGAGCTGCTGCGCGGGCTCGCGGCCGGGCGGGGGCTCGCGGTGATCCTGATCACCCATGATCTCGGGGTGGTCGCCAACATGGCCGACCGGATCGTCGTGCTCAATCGCGGGCGGGTGATGGAGGCGGGGCGCTGCGCGCCGGTGCTCGCCGATCCCGGCCACGGCTACACCCGCGCGCTGATCGCTGCCGCACCCCGCGTGCCCGAGCGGCTGCGCGTGGCCGAGCCGCCGGCGCCGGAGCGCTGCATCCTCTCGGTCTCCGGGCTCTCCAAGACCTACCCCGGGCGCGCGCGCAGCTTCGGCCGGCCGGGGCCTGCGGTGCGCGCGGTGGCCGATGTGGGCTTCGACCTCGCCCGCGGGCGGACCGTCGCGGTGGTGGGCGAGTCGGGCTCGGGCAAGTCGACGGTCGCCAAGCTCGTGCTTCGCGCCGAGCGGCCAGACCCCGGCGCAAAGATCATCGTCCGTCCCGGCGCGGGTGGCGAGCTCGATGTCGCCACGCTCTCGGGATCGGCGCTCAAGGCCTATCGCCGCGAGGCGCAGATGGTGTTCCAGGACCCCTATGCCGCGCTCAGCCCGCGCATGTCCGTGCAGGACATCCTGACCGAGCCGCTCGCGATCCACGGCATCGGTACGCCATCGGAGCGGCGCGAGCGGGCGGCCGAGCTGATGGGGCGCGTCGGTCTCTCTGCCGACCATCTCGGGCGCTTCCCCTTCGCCTTCTCGGGCGGACAGCGCCAGCGGATCGCGATTGCCCGGGCGCTGGCACTCGAGCCGGAGCTCCTGATCTGCGACGAGCCGACCTCGGCGCTCGATGTCTCGGTGCAGGCCGAGGTGCTCGAGATGCTCGAGGGTCTGCGCGAGGAGCTCGGCCTCTCGATCCTGTTCATCAGCCACGATCTCGCGGTGGTCTCGCGGCTCGCCGACCGGATCCTCGTGATGCGGCGCGGGCGCGTGGTCGAGGAGGGCGACTGCCAGGCCGTCTTCGGCGACCCGCAGCACCCCTATACGCGCGCGCTGATCGCTGCGTCACCAGAGCCCGACACCGAGCGCAAGCTCGACCTCAAGCTCGTCGCCGCCGGCGCCGGAGAGCCGGCCGACTGGCCCGCGCCCTACGGATATCGTGGGGACGCGGCGCCGGGGCTCATTGAAATCTCGCCAGGACACCGTGTGAGGGCCGCCGCATGACACACCGCCTGCCGACGGGGCTCTTCGCAGCCCTCGCCGCCCTGATCCTCGCCTTGCTCCCCGCCTTGCTCCCCGCCGGGCTCGCCCGTGCGGGCGAGTGGATCGAGACCCCCTCGCTTGCCGAGGCGGTCGCCGAGGGCCAGGTGCCGCCGGTGGCCGAGCGCCTGCCCGAGACGCCGCAGATCCGCGATCTCGCCGCCATGGGGCGCGAGCCCGGCCGACATGGCGGCTTGATCCGCATGTTCGTCACGCGCTCCAAAGACGTGCGCTACATGACCGTTTACGGCTATGCGCGGCTCGTCGGCTATGACGAGAGCTACGCGCTGGTGCCGGACATCCTGCGCGATGTCGAGGTCTCGCCCGATGGCCGCGCGGTGACGCTGCATCTGCGGCCGGGCCACCGCTGGTCCGACGGCCATCCTTTCACCACCGAGGATTTCCGCTACTGGTGGGAAGACATCGTCAACAACGAAAACCTCTCGTCCAAGGGTCCGCCGGTCGAGCTCCTGATCAAGGGCGCGGCGCCCGAGGTCGAGGTGATCGACGAGGTGACGATCCGCTTCACCTGGCCGATGCCCAATCCGCGCTTCCTGCCGGCGCTGGCGCGGGCCCGCCCGGTCTACATCTACGCGCCCGCCCATTATCTCAAAGGCTTCCACGCCGACTACACCGACCAGGCGACGCTCGACGCCCGGGTCGAGGAGGCCGGGGCACGCGACTGGGCGCAGCTCCATAACCGGCGGGACAATCTCTACCGGTTCGACAATCCCGACCTGCCCGTGCTCCAGCCCTGGGTGAACACCTCGCCGAAGAACGGCCAGCGCTATGTGCTCGAGCGCAACCCCTTCTTCCACCGGGCCGACAGCGAAGGCCGGCAGCTCCCTTATGTCGACACCGTCGAGCTCGAGATCGCGGCAGGCGGGCTCATCCCGCTCAAGGCCGCCCTCGGCGAGGCGGCGCTGCAGGCGCGCTCGCTGTCCTTCTCCGACGCGCCGGTGCTCCAGCAGATGACCCGCAAGAAGGGGTTCGAGACGCGGCTCTGGCGCTCGGGCTCGGGCTCGGAGGTCGCGCTCTACCCCAACCTCACTTATGCCGATCCCGTGTGGCGCGAGCTCTTCCGCGACGCGCGTTTCCGTCGGGCGCTCAGCCTCGGGATCAGCCGCAAGGCGATCAACAAGGTGCTCTATTTCGGCCTCGGTGCCGAGCGGGCGAACGCCGCGCTCGAGGAGAGCCCGTTCTACGATCCCGAACACGCCAGCGCCTGGGCGCGCTTCGACATCGACGAGGCGAACCGGCTTCTCGATGAGATCGGGCTCGACCGGCGCGACGCCTCGGGCACCCGGCTCCTCCATGACGGCCGGCCGGCGGAGATCTATCTCGAGACGGCCGGCGAGCGCCAGGAGGTCGCCGACACGCTGGAGCTCGTCGCCGAGACCTGGAAGCGGATCGGTATCCGGCTCTATGTCCGCCCGCTCGATCGCGAGATCCTGAGGAACCGCGCCTATGCCGGCAGCTCGATGATGGTCGCCTGGTGGGGCTGGAACAACGGCATCCCCACCGCCGAGGCCGAGCCGACCGAGCTCGCACCGGTCAGCCAGGCGACCTTCTCCTGGCCGGCCTGGGGGCAGCACTACCAGACAAAGGGTGCGGCAGGGCAGGCCCCGGACGTGCCCGAGGCCGAGGAGCTGATGCGGCTCTACGGCGCCTGGCTCGCGGCGCCCGACAGCGCGGGCCGTGCCGAGGCCTGGCGGCAGATGCTCGCGATCCATGCCGACCAGGCCTTCGTCATCGGCACGGTGTCGCGCGCGCCGGTGCCGATCGTGACCGACGGGCGGCTGCGGAACCTCCCCGAGCAGGCGCTCTACACTTGGGATCCGGGCGCGCAGCTCGGCATGCACCGGATCGACGAGCTGTGGTTCGACGAGGTCGACCCGGCCGGCGACGACGGCGTGCCGGGCGACAGCGCCGCGGCAAGCGACGGCCGGGCGGTTCGATGATCGGCTATCTCCTGCGCCGCTTCGCGACGATGGCGCTGACCCTCGTCGCGATCTCGGCGCTCGTCTTCGTCATCATCAACCTGCCGCCTGGGAACTACCTCTCCAACCGGATCGCCGAGATGCGCGCGACCGGCGAGGCGGCCGGCATCCAGCGCGCCGAAGAGTTGATGCGTGAATACGCGCTCGACCGCCCGGTGATCGAGCAATACGCGATCTGGCTAGGGGTCTGGCCCGGGGTGAACGGCTTCTCTGGGCTGTTGCAGGGCGATTTCGGCTGGTCCTTCGAGCTCGACCGTCCGGTGGTCGATGTGGTCGGCGAGACCGCGGCGCTGACCGCGCTGGTGAACGCCGCCGCGCTCATCTTCGTCTATCTGGTCGCGCTGCCGCTCGGGACGATCGCGGCGGTGCGCGCAGGCACCTGGGTCGACTATCTCGCCTCTTTCGTGGGCTATATCGGGCTCGCGACGCCCAACTTCCTGCTCGCGCTGATCCTGCTGACCTACGGCGCGCGATACTTCGACATCCCCGTCGGCGGGCTGATGGCGCGGGAATACGAGGGCGAGCCGATGAGCTGGGGCAAGGCCGCCTCGATCGGCACCCACCTGATCGTGCCGACCATCGTGATCGGCACCTCGGCGGCGGCGGCCGTGATGCGCCGGCTGCGCGCCAACCTGCTGGACGAGCTCCACAAGCCCTATGTCGAGACGGCGCGCGCCAAGGGCGTGCCGCCGACGACCCGGATCGTGCGCTACCCGCTGCGGATGGCGCTCAACCCGTTCGTCGCCGACATCGGCAATCTCGCGCCGCAGCTCGTCTCGGGCTCGGTGATGGTCTCCGTGGTGATGTCGCTCCCCACGCTCGGGCCCGTGCTGCTGCAGAGCCTCAAGAGCCAGGACATCTTCATGTCGGGCTTCATCCTGCTCTTCGTCTCGGCGCTGACGCTGATCGGCATGCTGATCTCGGACCTGCTGCTCGCCGTGCTCGATCCGCGCATCCGGCTGACCGGCACGCGCAAGGGGGCCTGAGATGAACCAGCCGGACCGCTATGTCTGCCCCGATCCGTGGGACCCGCTCGAGAGCCGCCAGAGCCTCGACCGCGCCGATCTCGACGCGCCGACGTGGCTCTTGGTGTGGCGCCGCTTCCGCCGGCACAAGCTCGGGCTCTTCTGCCTCATCCTGCTGGCGGTGGGTTACGCGATCCTGCCCTTCATCGAGATCTTCGCCCCCTATCTGCCCAACCGGTTCGACGAGGACCATGTCTACACCCCGCCCCAGGGCCTCTATCTCTATCATGAGGGTGAGTATATCGGGCTCCACACCTACCAGACCGCGACCGTCTACAACCGCGAGACCGGCCTGATCGAATACGTGACCGACACGGAGACGCCGATCCCGGTGCCGGTCTTCACCACCTGCGGCGATCCCTATGCCGGCGACATCATGGTCAACCCGATCCTGGGGCTCTTCGAGGGGCGGTTCCGGGTGATCTGCCCGCCCGAGGACGGCACGCTGTTCCTTCTGGGCTCGGATCGGCTCGGGCGCGACGTCTTCAGCCGGATGGTCTACGGCGCGCGCCTTTCGATGACGATCGGGCTGATCGGCGTCGCGGTCAGCTTTGCGATCGGGATGATCCTCGGCGGCGCGGCGGGCTATTTCGGCGGCTGGGTCGACGCCACCGTCAGCCGCGCGATCGAGGTGTTCCGCTCGCTGCCGGAGCTGCCGATCTGGCTCGCGCTCTCGGCGGCCGTGCCGATCAACTGGGGGCCGATCACGGTCTTCGCGATCATCTCGGTGATCCTCGGGCTGTTGGACTGGCCGGGGCTCGCGCGCGCGATCCGCTCGAAGTTCCTGGCACTCCGCGAGGAGGACTATGTGCAGGCGGCCGAGCTGATGGGCGCCTCGCCGCGCCGGGTGATTTCGAGCCACATGATGCCCAACTTCATGAGCCACCTGATCGCCTCGGCCACGCTCTCGATCCCGTCGATGATCCTCGGCGAGACGGCGCTCTCGTTCCTCGGGCTCGGGCTGAGGCCCCCCGCGGTCTCCTGGGGCATGATGCTGAACGACGCGCTCAACCTCACGGCGGTCGAGATCTACCCTTGGCTCCTCTGGCCGATGGTGCCGGTGATCGTGGCGGTGCTCGCCTTCTCCTTCCTCGGCGATGCGCTCCGCGACGCGCTCGACCCATATTCCTGACGCCGTTCCGGGGTGGGGCAACCTTCACATCTGGCACGGCGCTTTGCGGCTACACTCAAGGCCGACAGGCGATTCGGGGAGGGGACGATGATCGCAACGCGGGTGATCGCAGCACGGGTTGGCATGGCGGCGCTCGCCCTCGCTCTGGCCGGGACCGGGCCGGCGTGGGCACAGTCGGCGGACCCCACCGCGGCCGGGTCCGGCGCGGCCGAGGCGCGCCCTGCGCTCAGCTCGGATCGCCCCGTCAGCGCCGAGCGCAAGCTCGAGAGTGCCGATCGCACGGCCGCCGAGGCGGACAAGCTCCTGCAAGAGACCGACACTGGCGGGAGCCTCGCGGCACCGGATCCCACGACATCGGCCCCGCTCGAGGATCTCCGTGCCGAGGAGGCCGCCGGCGTCGATGCGGAAATCGAGGCGGCCGACCAGGCGATCCAGGAGGCGGAGGCCGCCGCGGAGGGCGCGGTCGCCGGCGAGACCGCGATCGAGGCCGATGCCACCGAAGCGGCGCCGGCTGCCCAGTGAACCGCAGGCGCCGGCCCGGTCTCTGTAACGCTGCCTTCACGGAGCTGGTGTAAGTTGCAACCGTCAGTCCGGGAGCTATGTCCCAGTCTGTAGGGCTGCGGCACAACATCTTGACGTTCTTTCGATCGGTGATAGCCTATTTCGTAGCGGTGAAGGGAGTCGGACCATGTCGGATCAACGTCGTCCGATCGAGCAAGGCCAGGCGAGCCTCGGAACCCTCCCGCTCTGGGACGGGCAGGGCGTGTCCTACAGCTTCACGGTCTACCCGGTCCGGGCCATCGTGACCGCGCGCGATGCGGTCTTCGCCTTCTCCCGGCTCGAGGGCATCCTGCCGGTGCCCGTGCTGATCGACGGGGCGCATGCGCTCGCGCTCCGGCTGCGGGGCCATGAGCGGCTCGAGCAGGCGATCGCGCTCGGTGCTGTTCACCTGCTCGTCCATGTGCCGGATCCCGACGACCCGATCGGCTTTCGCGAGGCCGCGCGCCGGCTCGCCCTCTTCCACCGTCCGGCGCTCAATCGCGGCCAGCCGCGCTTTCTGCCGGCCGCGCCCGAGGACACCGCGGTGCCCGACGCGGCGGGTCTCCGCCTGAGCTGACGGCCTGAGTTGAGCCGGGGTGGCTCAGGCCGCTTGGGCGGGGCCGCCCTGCCGCATCCGGCCAAGCGCGGCGAGCCCGATCACCGGCACCAGCAACAGCGCGAAGGGCGCCGGCAGCGGGATCACGCTCGTCTTCAGGCTCGCTTCGATCCCGGTGCTGGTGCCGCCGCCGCGGATGCACTCGGCCGTTCCAGGCTCACCGCCGCCGCTGAAGCAGAAGCCCGAGGCGAGCGCCGCATCGAAGTCGAGCACGAGGCTCTGCAGCACCACCTCACCGGTCGTCGAGTCCTTTCCCGGCAGGCCGACAAAGTCGAGGCTGCCGGTCAGCGACGACCCGTTGAAGCCGAGATTGGTGACGTTCTGGATGTCGGTCTCGTCGTACTCGAAGACGTGCACCGTGTCCGCACCGAAGCCGAACTCGTTGGACGCATCGGTCCCCAGCGTCTCGATCGTCAGCGACAGCGAGACGATGTCGGACGGGTCCGTGGCGACCGGATCGAAGGTGATCGTCCCGAAGCCACTGAAGGTGGGGAGCTCGTCATCGGGCACCGTGAAGGTCTCGCCCGGGAAAAGGTCATCGAACGAGAAGCGCTCGATGTCGATATTGAAGGTGGAGAAGGCGTGGGCACCGGAAGGAACGGCGCAAAACGCACCCACGGCGGTCATGACGACCGCACGCAACACATGAACAGCCCGCATCGCGGAACTCCTTACGAATGGGGATTCGATAACGAGATATTAACGCAAATGTGAGGTCCGCTGAAGGCTGTGCATTGCGTCAAACGAGGCGGGACTGGGCGAGGGCGGCGCGCACGAAGTCGGCGAAGAGCGGGTGCGGCTCGAGCGGCTTGGATTTGAGCTCGGGGTGAAACTGCACACCGACGAACCAGGGATGGTCGGGCAACTCGATGATCTCCGGCAGCCTTCCGTCGGGCGACATGCCCGAGAAGCGCATCCCCGTCGCCTCGAGCGGCCCGCGATAGTCGGTCGACACCTCGTAGCGGTGGCGGTGGCGCTCGGAGATCCGCGTCGCGCCATAGATCGCCGCAACCCGGCTGCCCTCCTCGAGCCGGGCGTCATAGGCGCCGAGCCGCATGGTCCCGCCCTTGTCGTCCTCCACCGTCCGCTTGATCGTGCGGTTGCCCTCGAGCCACTCCTTGAGGTGGTAGATCACCGGCTCGAAGCGCCGCGCGCCGCCGCCCGCGACCGCCTCGATGTCGAACTCCTCCGAGCCCGCCTGCTCGATCCCGGCGAGATCCCGCGCCGCCACGATCACCGCCATCTGCATCCAGAGGCAGATCCCGAAATAGCGGATGCAGAGCTCGCGGGCGAACTGGGCCGCGCGGATCTTCCCC
>CAYORO010000111.1:0-11115 GCA_964406355.1 uncultured Limibaculum sp. | reverse complement strand
CTCTTTCTGCTTTTTCTCGTAGCAGACGGTGGCGAGCACCGTGGTCTCGCCATAGGTCGCGAGCACCGAGCCGTCGGCCTGTCGGGCCATCTTGCCGGTCTCGAGGGTGAGCGTCTCACCGCCCCACTCGATGCTGCGTCGTGCGATCTCGAACATGTCGGTTCCCTTTGTCGGCGCCCCTGCGCCTCTCTGTCCCGCCCGGTCGGCCGGCCCGGGACGGCCCCTTGCATCCTAACCAAGCGCCGCCGCCCCGGGGCGTGGGGCGGATGCGCGCGGACATGGGCGCCGGATGTGCGGGCTGGCCCGCCGGGGCCGGCGCGGCCCCGATCGTCGTGTCGCGCGGCGCCCGACGGGCGCCGGCCGGCCTCAGCGGCGGATGCCGAGGCGTTCGATCAGCGTGCGGTAGCGCGCCTCGTCATGCGCCTTGACATAGTCGAGGAGCTTGCGGCGTTGGCTCACCATCTTGAGCAGCCCACGGCGGGAGTGGTTGTCCTTCTTGTGGGTCTTGAAGTGCTCGGTCAGGTTGACAATGCGCTCGGTGAGGATCGCCACCTGGACCTCCGGAGAGCCGGTATCGCCCTCCTTGGTCGCGTAGTCCTTGATGAGCGTCTCTTTGCGCTCGGGCGTGATCGACATCCGCGGTCTCCTTCGGAAACAGGTTTGCCCGCCGCCCGCGGCCAGGGCCGGGATGCCGTCCAGCGCGGTCACGGAGCGAGGCGGTGTGCCGTCACAGCCGACGGCAGCGCGCCTTATGCACGAGGCGCGGGCAGAATGCTAGGGGGGCGCGTGCCGGGGCTGCGCGCCGGGTCCGGGGGCCGGGTCGCGCTCAGTCGCTCGCCGCGTCGACCGCCGCCCGTCCCTCGCCGCCAAAGCGTGTGGCGAGCCAGCCGATGAGAAGACCCACCAGCGCGCCCTCGGCGACGAACCAGAAAGGCGAGGTGATCCCGCTCTCCGGGCCGAAGATCGTCGCGAGCACCGCGCGAAACGCGTCATGGGCGAAGAAGACGAGCACGAAGTTCATCCAGGCCCCGAGGACCGGCGCGCGCAGCCACCACGGCAACGGGACGTGCAGCACCGGGTGCCGGGTCACCACGCCGAACACGCCGATGATCGCGCCGAGCGTGACGTACCAGAGCAGGATGCCCCAGCGCAGCATCGGGTCCGCCTCGGGCGCGAGGACAGGCAGCGCCACCACCGCGATCAGGCCGATGGCGGCGCCGGCCAGCTTGCCGACCGCGATGCGGCGGGTGAGCGAGGGGGCTGGTGGCAAAGCGGCGACGGTCATTCAACGCCTCCCGGTAGCGCGAGTCCAACGTCGCCAGTCTCGCCCGATCCGTCGGCGCGCGCCTTGACGGCTGTCAATCCCGCGCGCCTGGCTCTCAGCGGTAGATGTCGTTGAAGTTCGGCACCTCGAAGACCCGACCCCGGGTGTCGCGCAGGCGGCTCTCGAACGGATCTCCCGGCGCATCGAGCGGGATCCGCGAGCGGTGAGACTTGCGCGGCGGATCCTCGGAGAGCCGCCAGCGGTTCTGTCCCGCTGCCGGGCGCCAGTCCCCGCCATCCTCGAGGATCGCGCCGACATAGCTGTCGCGATAGGCGGGGTCGATCGTCACGGTCTGGGCGAGCGCGCCGCCCGCGAGCGCGACCACCGCGAGCGGGGCGAGCCGGGTCACCGGCCCACCCGGTCCGCCCAGTCGAGCGACTCGAACCAGTAGTTGTGGGTGGTGCTCAGCCAGCGATCCGCCTCGCGCGCCACGATCCAGGCATCGAGGAAGGCCCGCAGCCCGTGATCGCCGCGCTGCACGGCGAAGCCCGCGGCCGACCCGATCAGCGGCTCCTCGAGAGGCAGATCGATCGTCTCGGGATGGCGGAGCGCGAGGAACCGCGCCTCCGGCAGGCTCGCCAGCAGCGCATGCGCCTCGCCGCCCACAAGTGCTGCCTCGGCGTCGTCCGCGCTTGCAACCAGCCGGAGATCGGCCTTGGGGAAGAGCGTGTGCGCGAGACCGGCCGACATCGTCTCGGCCACGGACAGGATGGTGATCTCGGGGGCGTCGAGCGCACCGAGGCTCGCGATCTCGCGGGTCATCTCGGTGTTGGTCGCGATCGCGATCCCGGAGCGGAAATAGGGCCGGGAGAACTCGACCCTCAGCGCCCGCGCCGGGGTGATGGCGAGGCCGGCCGCGATCATGTCGACCTCTCCGCGCTCGAGCGTCGCGATCAGATCGTCGAGCGGGACCAGACGGAATTCGGCGCTCACACCGATATCCGACGCAATCTTCTCGCCGACATCGATCTCGAAGCCCGCGAGGCCGCCGACCGGGCGCTCCATCGTCCAGGGCGCGAAGGCGGAGACGCCGATGCGGATCGAGCCCCGCTCGCGGATCTCGTCGAGGGTGTCGGCGGCGGCGGCGGCGGGGATCAGGGCAGCGAGCAGGCAGAGGCCGATGAGAGCAGTCCGGCGGGGAAGCGCGATCATTGGAAGCCTCCAGTCAGCGGCGGGAACCTGAGAGCTATCTTGCGCGGACCGAGCGATCAATCGCCGCGATCGCGGCGGGCCCGATCAGCGATCGGTAAGCGGCACCCAATCGAGTGTCTCGAACCAGAAATGATGGCGCTCGTCGAGCCACCCATCCGCGTGATGCGCTTCGATCCAGGAGTCGAGGAAGTGCTTGAGTTCGTAGTCGGATCGCTGGACCGCGATGCCGGCGACCGAGCCGATAAGCGGTTCCGAGAGCGGAAACGCGACCCGGTCGGGGTGCCGGAGGGCGAGGAAGCGCGCCTCTTGAACGGTGGCCAGCATCGCATCCGCCTTGCTCTCGAGAATGGCGGCCTCGGCTTCGTCGGCGCTCGTCACGATCGCGAGTTCGGCCTCGGGGAAGAGCGCTTCGGCCCGCTCGACCGACATGGTCTCGGGAACCGTGACGATCACCAGCCCCGGTGCGTTCAGCGTCTCGGCGCCCTCGACCTCCGGCATCCGCGAAACGCTGGTCGCGACCGTGACCCCCGACATGAAATAGGGCCTGCTGAACGCGACGCGCAGCGCGCGTTCCGGCGTGATCCCGAGCCCCGCCGCCACGATGTCGAGCTGCCCGACCTCCAGCGCCGCGATTACGCCCTCGACCGGGTAGAGCAGGAACACGGGTTCCACGCCCATATCCGCTGCGATCTTTTTGCCGATGTCGATCTCGAAGCCGACGAGTTCGGCACCGTCGAGCGCGATCGTGAAGGGTGGCGTCGCCACGACACCGATCCGGATGGAGCCGCGCTCGCGGATCTCGTCGAGTGCCTCGGCCGCGGCGGCCAGCGGCCCGAGCAGCAGGAGAGCAGCGGCGAGGAGAGCGGGCAGTTGGCGAGCGGGCAGTCGGAGAGCGGGCGGCACGATCGGCATGGCGGGGCTCCGGCAGGGTGCGTCCCTCAGACCTACGGGGCGGGTCGGCGCCGGTCAATCGCCCTCCGGCGCGGGCTCGGCCAGCACGCGCACCGGGTGGAGCCGCGCGCCCCGGACCTCCGAGAGCGCGACCGCCCGGCCGCCGTTGCTCGCCCAGACGGCTGTGCCCTCGGGCACCCGGCCGGGGGCAAGCGGGATCGCCTGGCCGTGGCGGAGCCGCGCGGCATCGGCCGGGGCGACCGGGATCTCGGGCAGGCCGGCAAGGCCCGCCTCAAGCGGCAGGAGCGCCGGCGCCTCGCCCTCTGCGGGGCTCGTGAGCGCGTCGAGCCGGACTGCGTCGGCAATGCCGAAGGACCCGCTGGCGAGCCGCCGCAGCGCGGTCACATGGGCGCCGCAGCCGAGCCGCCGTCCGAGATCGCGGGCGACGGCGCGCACATAGCCGCCCTTGCCGCAGACCATCTCGATCTCGGCATGGTCGGGGTCGGGCCGGGCGAGGAGCGCGATCCGCGCGACATGGAGAGGCCGGGCCTCGAGTTCCGGGGCCTCGCCCCCGCGCGCGAGATCATAGGCGCGCTCGCCGGCCACCTTGATGGCCGAGAAGGCGGGCGGGACCTGGAGCGTGTCGCCGAGGAAGGCGGGGAGGGCGGCCGCGATCGCGTCGGTCTCGGGGCGCTCGGCGCTCTCGGCGGTGACGGCGCCCTCGGCGTCGTCGGTCGCGGTTTCCTGGCCGAGGCGAAGGGTGAAGCGGTAGGTTTTGAGCCCGTCCTGCACGGCCGAGACGGTCTTGGTCGCTTCGCCGAAGGCGATGGCGAGGAGGCCGGTGGCGAGCGGATCGAGCGTGCCGGCATGGCCCGCCTTTTGCGCGCGGAGTGCCGCGCGGGCGCGGGCCACCACGTCGGTCGAGGTGACGCCGGAGGGCTTGTCGATCAGGAGCCAGCCATCGACCGGCCGGCCGCGGCGCCGTCGTGCCATGGGGGTCTCCGCTTCGGAGGAGCCGTCTCGCACGGATCGGCGCTTCCGTGAAGGGGGAGCTTGAGGGGGGCGTGTCACGCAGGCGAGGGCGCCGCGTCCGCAGGCCCCGCCCGCCCGGGCACGCGCCTCACCGGGCCGAGAGCTCGCGCGCCCCATCGGCCTGCGGACGCGGCTCTGCCCGACCGGTCCGGCTGCGCGTGGCCTCAGCGGCCCTCGCGGCGCCAGGCGGCGAGGAAGAGGAGGCCCGTCGCCAGCGCGGCGATCCAGGCGGGCAGGAGCGGGGTGAGCCGGATGCCGGTCACGCGGTAGGCCTCGCGCCGCTCGAGCCCGATCCAGCTCCGGCCGTGGGCGCGCCTGCCCTCGCCGACGAGGCGCAGATCCGGCAGACCGTCGCCGAGCCAGGCGGAGCGCCCGCCGCTCTCGGCGACAAGGCCCGCGAGGAGCGCGGCCGTGGCGACCGGGTTCTCGTATTCGCGCGGGGCCGGCGGGCCGACCGCGGCGACGGCGGTGAAGGTGCTTTCGGAGAAGCGCCAGAGCCCCTCGGCCGCGTCTTCGAGGAGCGCCTGGTAGCGCCCGGGTCCGACCTCCGTCAGCGTGAGCTCGCGGGCCTCCTCCGGGGCCTCCGCGCCCTCGGGCGGCTGGGCGAGCACGGCGCCCGGCGCTTCGTCGGCCAGGGTCCGCCGCTCGATCAGCACGCGCGAGCCCTCGACGATGGCGAAGAGCGCCTCCTCCTCGAGTTCGGGCTCGCGCATCAGCCAATGGGCGGTGCGGCGCAGGAGATCGGCCTGGGGCCCGCCGCCTTCATAGCCGCGGGTCCAGAGCCAGGCATGGTCCGACGCAAGCAGCGCCACGCGGCCCTCGCCCACGCGGTCGAGGATCAGGAGGGGCCGGCCGCCGATTCCCTCCATCACGATGTCGCCCGAGCGGGGCTCGACGGTCACCTGCCGGAGCCAGCGCCCCCAGGCCGGGCCGTCCTCGCCGCTGCCCGCCTCCGCCTCGAGCCCCGCGGTGACCGGGTGGCGCCCGCCGAGATCGGTGATCCGCGGCTTGAAGGGCGTCTCGAGCACCTCGAGCGTCGGCGTCGCCGGCAGCACATCGGCGAGCGGGGTGCGCGCGAGGCTCTCGGCGCCCGCGAAGGCCGGCCCCGAGGCGAGTAACACCGCGCCGCCCTCGCGCACATATTTCGCGATGTTGGCGAGATAGGCCGGCTGGAGCACGCGGCGGTAGCGGTAGCGATCGAAGATGATCAGGTCGAAGCCGTCGATCTTCTCGAGGAAGAGCTCGCGCGTCGGGAAGGCGATCAGCGAGAGCTCCGAGACCGGCGTGCCGTCCTGCTTGGCGGGCGGGCGCAGGATGGTGAAGTGGATGAGATCGACGGTGGGGTCGGATTTCAGCAGGTCGCGCCAGGTGCGTCCGCCGGGATGCGGCTCGCCCGAGACGAGAAGCACGCGGAGGCGGTCACGCACGCCATTGACCTCGGCGACCACGCGGTTGTTGCGCTCGGTCAGCTCGCCCTCGCGCGGGGGCACGCGGATGTCGACGACCGTCGGCCCGCCATGGGTGATCTCGACCGGGATCTCGGTCGGTCGGCCGAGATCGAGCAGCATCGGGCTCGGTGCCCCGCCGTCGATCGAGACGAGCGCCGGCAGCTTGAGCCCGAGATCCTCGGGCGCGTTGCCGAGGGCCCGGGCGCGGACGGCGAAGCTCACCTCGCCGCCAACCAGGCCGAAGCCCGGGGCGGTGACGAGATCGAGCGCGATGTCGAAGGCGCCGCGCTCACCGGCGATCAGCGCGTGCACGGGGCCAGGGAAGGCCTCGAGCCGCCCCTCGTCATGGATCTGCCCGTCGGTCAGCAGGATGGCGCCGGCGATCTGCTCGGGCGGGGTCCGGGCCTGCGCCTCGTCGAGCCCGGAGAGGAGCCGGGTGCCGCGGTTCTGGCCGCTCTCGTCCGGGCTGACCTCGATGGTCTCGAGCCGGACCGGGTCGGCCACGGTCGACGCCCCCGCCACCGCCTCGGCGAGCGCCGCGCGGGCCGTCTCGATCTGGGCCCGGCGCGCCTCGAGATCGGTGCTCTCGGTCGCGTCGACCACCAGGAAGGCGACGTTCTCCAGCCCCTCGCGCGTCTCCTCGCGCAGTTGCGGGGCCGCCAGCGCGCCGACCAGGAGTGCGAGGCCGAGGAGCCGCAGCCACCAGCCGGAGAGCCCGCGCCAGTACGCCCCCCCGACCATCGCAAGCGCGAGCAGGGCGATCGCGGCGATCGCCGGCCAGGGCAGCAGCGGGGCGAAGTCGAGCGTGGTCGCCATGGTGGTCCTTTCCCGGGCGCGCGCCCGTCGGTCTCGGTCGGCGGCGGCCCGGGGGCTACTGGCCGAGCCGGCGCAGCACTTCCGGCGCGTGCACCTGGTCGGATTTGTAATTGCCCGTCAGCGCATAGAGCACGAGGTTGATCCCGAAGCGCACCGCCATCTCGCGCTGCCGGTCGCCCGCACGGCCAACGGGGAGCATGTAGTTGCCGCGCTCGTCGCGCGCCCAGGCCGCGGCCCAGTCGGCCGAGCCGACGATCACCGGCGAGACGTTGTCATCCACCCGGTCGAACTGGGGCACGCCGGCCTCCATCGCCGCCTCGCGCCCGGGCAGTCGGGCCTCGGCCCAGACGCGTCCGCCACGCCAGCGCCCGGGGAAGCGATCGAGCAGGTAGAAGGCGCGCGTCAGCACATGGTCGTCGTCGACCGGCTCGAGCGGGGGCAGGTTGAGCGCACGGGCGATCGCGCGCATCTGTATCGCCGAGGCGTCGCCGAAGCCCGAGGCGCCCGATTGCGTGTCGATCAGCAGCATGCCGCCGGTGGCGATGTAGTCGGCCAGCCGCGCGAGGGCGGTCTCCGAGGGCACGGTGCCCCCGGTGAGCGGCCAATAGACGAAGGTGTAGAAGGCGAGCTCGTCGGTCTCGGGGTCGACGCCCTGGGGCGGGCCGGGCTCGACCGCCGTGCGGCGCGTGAGCTCGAGCCCGAGGCCGAAAAGCGCGCGCTCCGAGATCCGGTCGACCCGCGGATCGCCGGTGACGAGGTAGGCGAGCGTCGTCTCTGCCGTCGCCTCGACGGCGAGCCGGTCATTGCCCGACACGGCGCCGCCCTGCGCCTGGGCTGCGGCCGGGTCCGGGGCGAGTGCCCCCGTGCCGAGCGCGAGGAGAACGGCCGCGGCGGCCCGCACCGGCAGCGTGAGCCGGCCCGAGACGAAGAGCGTCGCGAGAATGTCGATGAGCGCAAGGAGCACCGCGGCCGTGAGGAACGCCGCCCCGAGCGGTTGTGCCTCGGACCCGCCGAGCGCCTCGGTGGTGACGCCCGATGGCGAATCGGGGAGGGGGGCGAGCGCATCGCCCTCGTGATGGAGGTTGAGGACCAGCTCCGTCGCCTCGCCCGCGGCCCGGGCCCCGCGATCGGCGCGGGTATAGAGACCGGGCGCGAGGCCGGCGCCCGCGCGCAGCTCGGCGAGCCGTTCGCCGGCCACCGGCTCCGCGCCGGCGCTGGGCGGGCGGGGCGTGCCGTCGGGCCCGAGCACCTGGTCTGCGCGCCAGAGCGTGCCGGCGAGGGCGTCCTCGGACGGCGTCTCGGGTGCCTGCCCGGGTGCAAGGCTCATCAGCCGGCCGAGCATCTCGACGAAGAGGCCCGAGAGCGGCAGCGAGGACCATTCGGCATCGGCCGTGACATGGAAGAGCACCACATAGCCTGCGCCGAGTTGCTTGGCGGTGACGAGCGGCGTGCCGTCCTCGAGCGTCGCCCAGACACGCTCGGCGAGGTCGGGCCCAGGTTCGGCGAGCACCTGGGTGCGGACCGCCACCTCGCCCGGCGCTGCGAGCCGGCGGAACACGCCCTGTTCGTCGAAGGGGCCGAGAGTCTTGGGGCTCGACCAGGCGAGCGCGCCGCCGAGCACCCGCCCGCCGCGGCGCAATCGCACCGGCAGCAGCGGGTCCTCGCCGCTCGCCATCGCGCCGGTGCCGAGCCGGTCGCTGATCGAGGCGGCGAGGCGCGGCCCGGCGAAGCGGATCAGGAGCCCGCCGGTCTCGGCCACCCAGGCCTCCAGGCTCTCTCGTTCCGTGGCAGCGAAATCTCCGTGGTCGGGCAGCACGATGGCCGCCGGATCGGCCTCCAGCACATCGGCGAGCGAGCCCTCGCGCAGATCGGCAAAGGGCACCAGCGCCTTGCGGAGATAGTGCCGCGCCGAGGTGAGCGAGATCGCGGTGCCCTCGGGCGTCTGGTCGACAATGGCGGCAGGCACCCGGCGGATCGCGCCGGTCGCCATCGCCGCGCCGCCTGCGCTCGGACGATCGGCTAGCACGACGCGGGTCACCTCTCGCACGAGCTCGGGCGGCAGGTCGAAGACCGCATCGGCCGTCGCCTCGCCAGCGGCAAACTCGGCATCCGCAACGCCCACGCGCCGCTCGGCGCCCGCAGCCGTCTCGGCGCCCGCAGCCGTCTCGGCGCCCGCAGCCGTCTCGGCGATCGCCACCGCGCGGATCGCTGCCGCGTCGCCGCCCGGGCGGAGCACGGTGACCGCGAGCCGGCCCTCCTCGAGGCGCGGCGGGGTGAGCGCGGCGGCAGGCTGGCCCGGCCCGATCAGATGGAGCGGCGCGAGTGCGGTGAGGCGGTCCCGAAGCGCCGTCGCATCGGGGTCGGTCCCGTCCTCCCCATTGATCCCGCCGATGCCGTCATGGAGCCAGATCGTCTGGGCCGGGGTGGGCACGTCGCCCGCATCCAGCGCTGCCAGCAGCCGTCGGCGATCGGGCGCCCAGGGGGCTGGCGCCAGCCCGTCGAGACCCGGGCGCACGGCTTCTGGCGCGGCCACCGGGGGCACGTCCTCGCGGAGCGCCGCATCGCCAAGCGCCCAGAACTGCACCTGGCGCCCGCTCTCCCGTGCCTCGTCGAGCGCGCTGCCGGCCGCCGCCTGACGCGCCGCCCAGTCGGGTGCGCTCGCCCAGCCCTGGTCCATCACGAGCAGCAGCGGCCCCTCGCCTGTGGCCGTCACCCGGAGCGAGGGGTTGAGTACCGGATCGGCGAAGCCCGCGATCACCGCCGCCACCGCCAATGCGCGGAGCAGCAGGAGCCACCATGGCGTCTTCTCGGCCTCCCGCTCGCGGTCCTCGAGCCCGAGCAGCAGGCGCACCGCGGCAAAGGCCTGGCGCCGCGGCGCCGGCGGGATCGCCCGGAGCAGCAGCCACAGGATCGGCAGCGCCGCGAGCCCCGCGAGCACCCAGGGGTTGAGGAAGGCGAGCGATCCGAGGGTCAGCATCAGGCGCCTCCCAATGCGCGGTGGAGGGCGAGCAGGGCCTTGCGCGGGCTCTCGTCGGTCAGGTGCGGGATCAGCCGCCAGCCACGGGCGACGCGCGACAGCCGGTCCTGGCGCTCGGCCAGGCGCTCGCGATAGGCGTCGCGCAGCGAGGAGGCCTGCTCCGCGTCGTATTCGAGTACCCGCGTCGGGCTCTCGAACCGGGTGCGGCCCGCGAAGGGAAAATGCGCCTCGGCCGGGTCGAGGACCTGCAGCAGCACGCCGCCGATGCCGCGCGACGCGGCATGCTGGATCGTCGGGAAGACCGCGTCCTCGGGGCCGAGGAAATCCGAGAGGAACACCGCGCGCCCGATCCGGGCCGTGTGGATATGCGGCGCGGCGCCGTAGTCGAGCCGCTGCTCCGGCTCGCGCGACAGGATCGCGGCCATGCGCAGGAGCTGGGTCTGCCCGGTTGCGGGCGGCTCGGCCTCGGTGCCGAGCAGACCGAAGCGCTCGTCGCCGCGGGAGAGCAGCACACCGAGCGCGAGCGCGAGCAGCCCGGCGCGCTCGGCCTTGGTGCGCGGCGAGCGGGAGGACTTCACCTCCATCGCCGCCGAGCGGTCGGCCCAGATCATCACGGTCTCGGCCGCCTCCCATTCGAGCTCGCGCACGAACAGCCGATCCGAGCGCGCCGAGCGCCGCCAGTCGATCTGGGCCAGCGTGTCGCCGGGATGGGCGGGGCGATACTGCCAGAAGGTCTCGCCGGGCCCGGGCCGGCGGCGTCCGTGCACGCCCGGCATCAGCGAGCGGGTGATGCGCTCGGCCTCGACGAGGAGCGGCGGCAGCGAGCCCGAGATCCGCTCGGCGTCGCGCCGGAGCCAGGCCGCCCGGTCGCCCTGCCGCGTCGGCGCCGCCCGGCTCATTCCGGGCCTCTGTCGACTGCGCGAGCCGGCTGCGCGCCCGTCAAAAGGCCCGGTGCAAGCGGTGCGCCGCTCCCCGGCACGCGAGCATGACGGGTTGGGAGGGGCCCCTCGGCCGGGGCGCGGGCGATCAAGCCGCGGCCTCGAGCGCCTGTCCGGCGAGGATCTCGTCGATCACCGAGCGGATCGTCTGGCCCTCGGCGCGCGCGGCGAAGGTGAGCGCCATGCGGTGCTCGAGAGCGGCGGTCGCAAGCTCGGTGACGTCCTCGAGCGTGGGCGCGAGCCGCCCTTCGAGCAGCGCGCGCGCCCGCACCGCGAGCATCAGCGCCTGCGCCGCACGCGGCCCGGGGCCGAAGGCGAGCCGCTCGGCGGCGGCGGGGTGGCTCTCGCCGCCTTCGGGGCGCGCCGAGCGCACGAGGGTGAGGATCGCCTCGACCACGCTCTCGCCGACCGGCATCTCGCGGACGAGCCGCTGGAGCGCGATCAGCTCCTCGGCGCCGAACACGCGGCTCGCATCGGTCTCATCGGCGCCGGTGGTGGCGAGCAGGATCTCGCGCTCCTCGTCGCGGGTCGGGTACT
>CAYORO010000110.1:0-11138 GCA_964406355.1 uncultured Limibaculum sp. | reverse complement strand
CGACCGACGCGATCGGCATGGGGCTCAACCTCGATGTCGACCACATCGCCTTTGAGGGCCACGCGAAGTTCGACGGCCGCCGCCACCGCCGTCTCGAGCGCAACGAGCTGGCGCAGATCGCGGGGCGGGCGGGCCGCTACACCCGCGACGGCACCTTCGGCGTGACCGGCGAGGCGCCCCCGCTCGAGGACGAGGTGGTCGAGGCGATCGAGGGGCACCGCTTCAAGCCGATCAAGAAGCTGATGTGGCGCAACCACGAGCTCGACCACGGCACGCTCGAGCGCCTGATCGCGAGCCTCGAGACCCTGCCCGAGAGCCCCGACCTCGCCCGCGCCCGCGAGGCCGACGACCAGATCACCCTTCGCGCCCTGGCCCACGACCCGGAGATCCGCGCCCTGGCCGACCGTCCGGCCCGCGTGCGCCTCCTCTGGGAGGTCTGCCAGGTGCCCGATTTTCGCAAGGTGACCGAGCACGAACACGCCCATCTCATCTCCCGCATTTACCGGTTCCTGCTCGGGCCGTCGGGCGCTATACCCTCGGACTGGATTGCGGGGCAGGTGACGCGCATCGACCGGGCGGACGGAGATATCGACACGCTCGCCAAGCGCCTCGCCTTTATCCGCACCTGGACATATGTGGCGCAGCGCTCCGGCTGGGTGGAGGATGCGGCGCATTGGCAGGCCATGACCCGCGGGGTCGAGGATCGGCTATCGGATGCGCTGCACGAGAGGCTCACGCAGCGCTTCGTCGACCGGCGCACGAGCGTGCTCCTGCGCCGGCTGAAACAGAAGGAGCGGCTCGTGGCCGAGGTGAACGAGAGCGGGGAGGTCACCGTCGAGGGGGAGTTCCTGGGCCGGCTCGACGGCTTCCGCTTCACGATCGACGAGACGGCGACGCCGGACGAGGTGAAGACGCTGCGCTCCGCCTCGCTCGGCGCGCTGCAGGCCGAGCTGACGCGCCGCGCCGACCGGCTCTATCTCGCGACCGACCAGGCCTTCGACGTCACCGAGCAGGGCGGTCTGCTCTGGGACGGGGCGGTGGTCGGCCAGCTCGTCAAGGGCGACGACCACCTGACGCCCAAGGTGCGCGCCTTCGTCGACGATCACGCCGACCCGACGGTGGCCGAAAAGATCGAGCGCCGGCTCGGGCACTGGATCCAGCGTCGGATCGCGGCGCTCTTCGAGCCGCTCCTCAAGATGCGCGACGACGAGACGGTGACCGGCCTCGCGCGCGGCGTCGCGTTCCAGCTCGTCGAGGCCATGGGCGTGATCCCGCGCCGCCAGATCGCCGACGACATCAAGGCGCTCGGCCAGGACGAGCGGGCGATGCTGCGCCGCCACGGCGTGCGCTTCGGCCAGCACACGATCTTCATGCCGCTGCTGCTGAAGCCCGCGCCGACACGTCTGCGGCTCCTGTTCTGGGCGCTCTGGGAGGGGTTGGAGGAGGTGCCGACCCCGCCGCCGCCCGGCCAGGTGACGCTGGCGCGCATCGAGGGCATGCCCCACGGCTATTGGGACAAGGCGGGCTACAAGCTCTGCGGCGTGCGGGCCGTGCGGATCGACATGCTGGAGCGGCTTGCGGACATCCTCCGCCCGCTCGATGCCCGCGCCGGCTTCGAGGCGACGCCCGAGATGCTCTCGATCACCGGCTGCACGCTCGACCAGCTGGCCGAGATCCTCGATGGGCTCGGCTTCCAGGGCGAACGCGGCGAGCGGCCGAAACAGCCCCGGCCCAACCCGGTGAAGTCCAAGCCCGCCAAAGGCTCCGCTCAGCCAGACGAAACCGTTTCGCCCGCCCCTGCCGAGGGCGCTGCCGCGCCGGCAGAGGGCGCCGCTGGGCCGGCCGAGACGGAGGCCGCGTCCGAGACGGCCGCATCGGACACCGCGCCGGCGTCCGACAACGCTACGGAAGCCACGGCGGAGGCACCGTCTGACGAAGCGACGCCGTCCGAGGCCCCGTCGTCTGAAGCGCCGTCGTCGGAAGCGCCGTCGTCGGAAGCGCCGGTCGACACGGCTCCGGTGGCTGAGGCACCCGCCGGGACTGAGGTGACGACCGAGGCCGACACACCGGTCGAGGCGAGCCCCGCTCCTGTGGCCGAAGAGACTGCGCCGGCCGACCAGCCCCCGGCCACCGAGCCCGAGACGCCTGCGGCGCCGCTCGAGACCCTTGGGAACCCGGACGAGGCCAAAACGGCTCGGACGGCCGTCGATGACACTGCCGCCGCGCCGGCCGTTGCAGACGCCGAGGCGGACGGCTCCGGCGAGGCAAGACAGGCCCCTGAGACCGAGGTGTTCTACGTCTTCACGCTCAAGCCGCGCCGACCGGCCGGCGGACCCCGCCGCGGCCGCGGTGGCCCTCCGGGAGACCGCGCGGCGGGCAGTCCCGGTGAAAGAGGCGGCGAACGGGGCGGCGAGCGCGAGGCCCGCGGCGACCGCCGCGGCGAGGGAGAGGGGCGTGGACCCCGCCGCCGCGGCCCGCGCCAGGATGCACCCGGGGGCGATGGTCATGAGCAGCGCGGCGGGGCCCCGCGCGGCGACGGACAGCGCCACGACCGCAACGAGCGCGGTGGTCGGCCCCAGGGGCAACGCCACGGCGCGGGCGAGACCGCACCCCAAGTCGGCACGGCGGCCGAGGGCTCCGCGACCCCGGTCCCTGCCGAGGGCGCCCGACCCCAGGCCAACCCCCGGCAGGGCGCCGAGGCGCGGCAGGGCGGCTCGGAGACGGGACGCCGCAACGCAGGTGGAGGAGGCGGCCCCGACGGCCTGCGCGGCAAGGGAAAGGGCAAAGGCAAGGGCAAGCGGCGCGAGGACGACCGCAATTTCGAGCCGCGCGACCGGGACCGCGATCGCGGCCGGCCCAAGGAGGACAAGCCGATCGACCCCGACAGCCCCTTCGCGATCCTCCAGCAGCTCAAGAACCGCTGAGGCATGAGCGACGGCCCGGCGGACCGGCTCCGCGTCGACAAGTGGCTCTGGCATGCGCGTTTCTTCAAGACCCGAGGGCTTGCCGCCGAGATCGCCTCGGCCGGCCGGCTGCGGATCAATGCCGAGCGCTGCACCAAGCCGGCCCAGGCGGTGCGCCCGGGCGATGTGCTGACCTTCCCCCAGGCCGGGCGCGTCCGCGTCATCCGGATCGACGCGCTCTCGCTCCGCCGCGGCCCGGCGACCGAGGCCGCGGCGCTTTACACCGATCTCGAGCCCGCAGCGGAGACCGGCCCGGAGCCGTCGCCGCCCGAAGAGAGCGGCGGGCGCCCCACCAAGCGAGACCGGCGGGAAATTGATCGGCTGCGGCAGCGCGAGCCTTGATCGCACCGCTAACCAGACTTATCCACTCAGGTAAGCACGCACAGATCGCTGCTTGCCCCACCGCGCAAGAGAGGCTGAAATGACGTATGTGGTCACTGACAACTGCATTAAGTGCAAGTACACGGATTGTGTAGAAGTCTGCCCCGTCGATTGCTTCTACGAGGGGGAGAACATGCTCGTGATCCATCCCGATGAGTGCATCGACTGCGGCGTCTGTGAACCGGAATGCCCGGCAGATGCGATCCGACCCGACACCGAGGGCGGAACCGAAGCATGGGTTGGCTTCAATCAGAAATACTCCGAAATGTGGCCCAATATCACACAAAAAAAAGAGCCGCTTCCCGAGGCCGAAAAGTTTGACGGCGAGACCGGGAAGCTTGAGAAGTACTTCTCGGAAGCGCCCGGAGATGGCGACTGACGGAGTGACAGGCGGGCGAGACTCGCCCGTCTCGGCGCGCGTCCATCGCATGGCTGGCATTTCAGGTCAGCCTGTGTTACATTTCTTTTGCAATTGCGGATCTAGGGTGGCGCAAAATCGAATCGGTGTGCCCGCCTTCCGTGCCTCATTGTTCCCCGACCCGACGTGCTTCCCCGGCACGGCCGGGTTTTGTCGGCGCAATGGTGCGGATCCGCGCGTCGCTGGACTGGAGAGACGATGTCGAAAAAAGAGAACATGACCGCGCAGCAGTTCCGGCCTAACGACTACGTGGTGTACCCGGCCCACGGAGTCGGCAGGATCGTATCGATCGAGGAACAGGAGATCGCCGGCATGCGGCTGGAGCTCTTCGTGATCTCGTTCGAGAAGGACAAGATGACGCTGCGCGTGCCCACGGCGAAGGCGACCGCGACCGGCATGCGTTCGCTCGCGACGCCGGACATCGTCGAGCGCGCCCTCGCCACGCTCAAGGGCCGTGCGAAGGTCAAGCGGGCGATGTGGTCGCGTCGGGCCCAGGAGTACGAACAGAAGATCAATTCGGGCGATCTGATCTCGATCGCCGAGGTGGTGCGTGACCTGCACCGCGCCGAGGACCAGCCGGAGCAGTCCTACTCCGAGCGTCAGCTCTACGAAGCGGCGCTGGAGCGGCTGACCCGCGAGGTCGCGGCCGTGCAGCGGCTCGACGAGGGCGAAGCGTCGGCGCAGGTCTCGACGGTCCTGACCGCCAAGGCCGCCTGATCCCGGGACATCCATCGCAAGACCGCGAGACCGGAAAACCCCGCCAAATGGCGGGGTTTTTCACTGGCGGCTATATCTCAGGCGCCGAAGAAGCGCTCGAGGATGTCGCGGTAGAGCGCCGAGAGCGCACGGACGTCCTCCACCGGCACCCGTTCGTCGACCTGGTGCATGGTGTCGCCCACGAGGCCGAACTCGATCACCGGGCAGTGGCGCGTGATGAAGCGCGCATCCGAGGTGCCGCCGCCGGTGGTCAGCGCCGGGCGCTCGAGCAGGCGGTCGGTGATCGCATCGACGACGATGTCGGAGAGCGGCCCGGGCAGGGTGAGGAAGCTCTCGCCCGAGACCTCCCAGTCGATCTCGGCGGTGCAGCCACTGTCGCGCAGCACCTCCTCGATCTGCTGGTCGGCCCAGATCTCGACACTGTCCGGCGTCTGCACATCGTTGAAGCGGATGTTGAAGCGCGCGCGCGCCTCGGCCGGGATCACGTTGGAGGCCGGATTGCCCGTGTCGATCGAGGTGAGCGCGAGGGTCGAGGCCTGAAAATGCGTGCTGCCGAGGTCGATCGGCGTGGTCGCGAGCCTGAGGCAGATGGCCGAGATCACCGGCAGCGGGTTGATCGCGCGGTCGGGATAGGCGGTGTGGCCCTGGCTGCCGAAGACCGTGAGGGTGCCGGTCATCGAGCCGCGGCGGCCGATCTTCACCACGTCGCCGAGGCGGCCGGCGGAGGTGGGCTCGCCCACGAGGCAGAAATCGATGCGCTCCCCGCGGGCCTCCATCCAGTCGAGGATCGCGGCGGTGCCATCGGTCGCGCGACCCTCCTCGTCACCGGTGATCAGGAGCGCGATCGAGCCCGCGGGCGGAGCCGTGCGGACGAGGCCGATCGCGGCCGAAACGAAGGCCGCGACGCCGGACTTCATGTCGACCGCGCCGCGCCCGTAGAGCTCGCCCTCCCGCTCCTCGCCAGCGAAGGGATCGACCGACCAGAGACCGCGCTCGCCCGGCGGCACCACATCCGTGTGGCCGGCGAAGCCGAAGACCGGCGTCCCGGTCCCCCAGCGCGCGTAAAGGTTCTCGATCCCACCGCGCGAGATGCGGTGACACACAAAGCCCGCGGTGCCGAGCTCGGCCTCGAGCAGCGCGATCGCGCCGCCCTCCTCGGGCGTGACAGACGGGCAGCGGATCAGCCGCGCCGTCAGATCGACCGGATCCGGAGCCCCGGCGGTCATCGCCGGTCTCCGCCAACCGGGCCGCCAGGCTGGCCGTTGCGCTGGTCCTCGGGTTCGGGCCGGTCGTCCTCGTCATGGAAGGGCAGCATCTGGGCGACGATGACGGCGTTCTCGGCGAGCGCGCGATCCATCAGCGTCTGGTCCTCAGGGGAGATCTCCTGGCCTTCCGCCTCCCGCTCCGCCCGCGAGCCATGCACCTCGATCGTCAGCGGTGCGAGCTCCGCCTGGCGCAGGACGGCGACGGTCTCGTCGACCGCCTCCTTCTCGGACCGCGCGGCGGCATAGCAGAGCAGCGCCGCGCCGTCGCAGTCCTCCGGCAGCCCGTCCCCCTCGCGGCGTCCGAGCTCAACCATCAGCGTGTAGACCTCACGCGGCGTCTCAGCCACGCAAGAGCTCGTTGATCGCGGTCTTGGCGCGGGTCTGCGCATCCACCCGCTTGACGATCACGGCGCAGTAGAGCCCCGGCCCCGGCGTGCCATCGGGGAGCGGCTTGCCCGGCAGGGTGCCCGGCAGCACGACCGCATAGGGCGGCACCTCGCCCCGGGTGATCTCGCCGGTCTCGCGATCGACGATCGGCGTCGAGGCCCCGAGATAGACCCCCATGCCAAGCACCGCGCCCTCGCGCACGATCACGCCCTCGACCACCTCCGAGCGCGCGCCGATGAAGGCGCCGTCCTCGATGATCACCGGATTGGCCTGCAGCGGCTCGAGCACGCCGCCGATGCCGACGCCGCCCGAGAGATGCACGTTCTTGCCGATCTGGGCGCAGGATCCGACCGTCGCCCAAGTGTCGACCATCGTGCCCTTGTCCACATAGGCGCCGACATTGACGAAGGAGGGCATCAGCACCACGCCCGGCGCGATATAGGCCGAGCGGCGCACCAGCGCGCCCGGGACGGCGCGGAAGCCGACCTTGCGCCAGTGATCCCCGCTCCAGCCGGCGAACTTCATCGGGATCTTGTCCCACCAGTCGGTCTCGCCGGGGCCATTGGAGATCGGGCCCATATCGGCAAGCTTGAAGGACAGGAGCACGGCCTTCTTGGTCCAGGCGTTGACCGTCCAGCTGCCGTCCTCGGCCCGCTCGGCGACCCGAAGCCGGCCGCGATCCAAGAGGTCCATCACGATGTCGACAGTGTCGCGCGCCGCGCCCCCGGTCTCCGGCGTCGTTGTCGCGACCTGTTCCCAGGCCTCGTCGATGATCCTGGCGAATTCCTGGTTGCTCATTCCCGGGTTCCCTCGGTTGACCTCACCAAAATTTCATAGGTTGACGGGGCGGGCTGTGCAATGCGGCTGCACGTCAGCCCTCAATCGCCAGTGCAACCAGGACCGTGCGCTGCGGCGGGTTGAAGTTGTCGTCGGCCAGCAGCCAGAGGGTCATGCCCTCGCCCGACGGCACGGCGGCCACGGCCTCCATATTGTCGATGCCCGAGGTCGGCCCAAAACCCGCGAGCTCCTCGGCCCGCGACGGGTCGGGCAGGCCGTCGGCGCCGAGCGGATAGGCGCGCAGGCGGATCGAGACGCCCGTCAGCCGGCTGAAATGGCGGAACACGAGATAGAGCCGACCGTCTGGCCCGAGATCACCGCCGGTGACGTCGTGCTCGCTCGGCGCGGGGAGCGCTGCGAGCGGGGTCGCGCTCCGCCCCTGGAGGCGCCAGGTTGGGAAGCCGGCGGGGCCGCGACCTTCGGCGATCGCCAGGAGGCTGCCATCCGGCAGGCGGGCAAGCGCCTCGAGCCCGGCATTCGACCGGAGCCCGCGAAAGGCGGCGGGCGGGACGGCCTCGGCCAGCCTCCCCCGGCCCTGGTGGCGCATCACCCGGTGGTCTCGCTCGAAGGCCACCCAGAGCGCCCCGTCCGCGCCGCGGGCGAGCGCCTCGGCGTCGGTGCCGGCGAGCGGCAGGCCTGCCGCGCCCAGCATCGGGGCGATCCGTGCCTCGGAGAGCAAGGCATCGCTGGCCGGATCGAGCCGCGCCGTCAGCCAGTGGCCGCGATCGGTGACCGCCGTCAGCCGGTCCGCCTCGATGAGCAGGCCCGAGATCCCGCCAAAGGCCGGATGGTCGGCCGTCAGCACCCAGGCGCCGGCACGCGTGACCCCCGGGGCGAGGCCGTCCTCGGAGATCGCCACCGGGTCGGCCGTGATCGTGATGGGTGTGCCCTCGACCGTGGGCGACAGATCCTGGGCCCCGGCGACGCCCGCCGTCAGCAGGAGCGCAAGAGCGACAGCAGCGGCCCGCATCGCTGTCAGCGCCCAACGAGCGCGCGGCAGGCCGCCGGCAGATCGGCCAGGCCGAGGACGCGCCGCGGCTTGCCGGATGGCTTCGGGTTGAGCGCCTCTTCGCTGAACCACCAGTCGAGCTCGGCGCCGCAGCCCGCTCCCGGCGGGGGTGGCGCCTGGTCGACACAGCCCGCGGCATCCGACGGGCAGGAGAGGCGCACATGGAAGTGGCTGTCATGCCCCCACCAGGCGCGGATGCGGCGGAGCCAGTCGCGATCCCCGGTGGTGTCCGCGCAGAGCCGGCGCTTGATCGCGGCATTGACAAAGATCCGGGCCACCGCCGGGTCGAGGGCGGCGGTGCGCAGGATCGCCCCATGCTCGGGGCTCCACTCGGCGGTGAGCGAGCGCCGATCAGCCGCGACCAGCGAGGGGCTGCCGATCCGCTCGCGCGATTGCCGGGAGATCGGGCGGATCTCGGGGCGGCGGAACCAGATGTCGATGTCGAGGCCGATCTGATGCGAGCGATGGCCCGAGGTCATCGGCCCGCCGCGGGGCTGGGAGATGTCGCCGATATAGAGCCGTGGCCAGCCGATCTCCTGCGCCTGGCGCCCGAGCCGCTCGACGAAGGCGATGGCGTCGGGGTGGCCCCAGTTGCGGTTGCGCGAGAGGCGCATGGCCTGCCAGGCGGGGCCGGTCTCCGCAAGCTCGACCGCGCCTGCGATGCAACCGGCGGCGTAGGAGCCGTGCGGCGCGGAGGGCGCCTCGGCCGGCGCCCGGGCTGCGCCGAACAGCGCCTTGGCGGGCTCGGCAGCACCGGCACCTGCCGCGCAGGCACAGATCAGGACCGCGACCAGACCCCGGATATGCCTCTGCGCCATGACCGTCTCCCCCGCCGAGCAGATCGGAGCGTAGCGCATCGTCGGCGCGGGCGGGAGGTGTTTCGCCGCCCAAGACGCGCCCGCTCAGCCCTCGATTTCCGAGATCTTGCGGCGGAGCGGATCGAGGAACCGCTCCGAGATCGGCCCGTCGAGGCGGATCGCCTTGACCCATTCCTTGGCGCCGAGGGAGCCGTTGCCCACGACGGTCGGCCCCTGCGACGTGGTCGCCCTCAGCTGGATCTTGTGCAGCGCGTCGCTCGGCAGCTCGATCAGATCACCATGCTTGAGGCGCGAGAGCTCGCCCACATGATGGTTTCCGGTGGGGATCACGGCCGAGAGCTTGAGCTCGCTGTCGAGCACCTCGCGCATCATGTGCTGCGCCCACTCGCCCCGCACCCGGTCGCTGCCCTGCCCCTGTGCCGCAATGAGATCACGCTTGAGCATCTCTAGCACCGAGACGGGCACGACGAAGTCGAGCCCGGCGCCGCGCTTGTCGTCCTTCATGTGGAAGTTGAGCTTGATGATGAACACCTCGGCCTGGTCGGGCGCGATCCGCACCATGCCGGGCTGCTGCTCGAAGCGCGAGCGGACCGCCACCCCGATCGCCGAGCGCCCGCACTGCTCCCGCACCGCATCGTCGAAGCAGGAGGCGATGATGTCGACGAAGCGGCCATAGATCGACAGGTCGATCTCGGTGAGCGACCGGGCAAAGTTCGACTCCTCGAAGGAGCCGTCGCCACCGAGATAGATGTCGAGCACCTTGCCGAGGAGACGCGGATGCGCCTTGGTGAGCGCCATCCCCTGTTTGCCCGAAAACGAGAGGATGTAGATCGCCGAGGGCGCGAAGAGCCCGCGCAGATAGTCCCCGTGGCGGGCGACCTCGAAGCCGTAGACCGAGACGTCGATCCCCGGCCGCAGCTCGGCCCGCACGCGTGTCGCCGAGATGCCGGCGAAGCTGTGGCAGAGCGAATCCATTGGCGGAAAGCCCGCGAGGCGCATCTTCGGCCCGCGCACCTTGCGCGCGAGGATGCCTGCGGTGTTCGCCGTCTGCAGCTCGGCCATCCGGATTTCCTTCCGCTCGCCCAGGTCCCGTCGCCGACCCTGCACAGGCCGCCTCACCAAAGCCTTAACTATCCCTCTGCGCGACTCTTTGACGAAGGCGCGTCAACCATGGCCCGACGACGAACCGGGGATGGGAGTGGGGCAATGGCCGTTCAGGGCGCGCCGGTAATCTTGCGCAAGGTGGTGAAGAAGGGCGAGGAGGGTCATCATGGCGGCGCCTGGAAGGTCGCCTATGCGGATTTCGTGACCGCGATGATGGCGTTCTTCCTGTTGATGTGGCTGCTCAACGCGACGACCGAGAAACAGCGCAAGGGGCTGGCCGACTATTTCGACCCCTCGATCCCGCTCGCGCGCATCTCCGCCGGCGGCACGGGCGTGCTCGGGGGCGAGACCGTCACGGTGCCGCAGGTGCGGGCGGGGTCACGCGAGCTGCCGCCGGCCACGGAGGGGCGACAGGGACGCGGGGATTTCCCGCCATCCGAGCGCACGCCGCTCGACACCCTGCCCGACCGCCCCAATGACGCGGGTCAGCTTGAGGAGGAGGATGGCCAAGCACCAGGGGCCGAGACCTATGCCGCCGCCCGCGCCGCCGAGGAGCGCCGTCTCTCGGAGATCGCCGGCGAGATCAGCGCGGCGGTCGGCGAGGCCGGTGGTGCCGCCGGCGAGCATTTCCTGCTCCGGCTGACGCCCGAGGGGCTGAAGATCGAGATCGTCGACACCGGGTCCGAGCCGCTCTTCGCGTCAGGCTCTGCCACGGCCTCGGCGGAGCTGTTGGCCCTGATCGACGTGATCGTGCCGATCCTCGGCCTCGTGACCAATCCGATCGACGTGGTCGGACACACCGATGCCTCGCCCTTCGCCGGAGGTGCAAGCGACAACTGGAGCCTCTCCAGCGCGCGCGCCAATGCGGCCCGGCGCCTGCTCGTGGCGGCCGGTCTTCCCGAGGCGCGGATCGCACGGGTGAGCGGGCGCGCCGCCCGCCAGCCGATCTCGCCGGACCCGACCGCGCCCGAAAACCGTCGGATCGCCATCACGCTGCTGCGCGTGCTGCGTTAGGCGCCGCTTAAGGACAATCCGTCTAGCGTGCCCGCAGATCGAGCCTGTGGAGGTGGGAATATGAGCCTTTCGTCGTCGTTGAATGCCGGTGTCGCCGGCCTGCTGGTCAACTCGACCAAGCTTGCCACCATCTCCGACAATATCGCGAACTCCTCGACCCCCGGCTATCGCCGCGCCTCGGTCGAGTTCGCCTCGCTGGTCACGGCAGATCCGCGCACCTCGATC
>CAYORO010000109.1:0-11208 GCA_964406355.1 uncultured Limibaculum sp. | reverse complement strand
CATTGGACGGATCGGGCTCGATTTTTTGGCGCAAGCGGTAGATATGCGTCTCGAGCGTGTGGGGCGTGACGCCGGCGTTGTAGCCCCAGACCTCGTGCAGAAGAATGTCGCGGGCGACCACCTTGGACCCCGCTCGGTAGAGGTACTTCAGGATGTTGGTCTCTTTTTCCGTCAGGCGGATCTTGCGTTCGTCGGCATCGAGCAGAAGCTTCGCCGCCGGCTTGAACGTGTAAGGCCCGATGTTGAAGACCGCGTCCTCGGACTGTTCATGCTGACGCAACTGCGCACGGATCCGGGCCAGCAGAACCGGAAACTTGAAGGGCTTTGGCACATAGTCGTTGGCGCCCGCATCGAGGCCGAGGATCGTGTCGCTGTCGGAGCTGTGGCCGGTGAGCATGATGACCGGGCATTTGACACCCTGCTTGCGCAGCAGTTTGCAGACCTCGCGCCCGTCCATGTCGGGCAGGCCGACATCGAGGATCACCAGGTCGTGCACCTCGGTCTTCGTCCGGTCGACCCCGGCCTGGCCGGTCTCGGCCTCGAAGACGTCGAACTCCTCCATCATCATCAGCTGCTCGGCGAGGGCTTCCCGTAGGTCGGCGTCATCGTCGATCAGCAGGATCTTCTTGGCCACGGCCATGGATCGGGCTCCTGTTTTTCGGTTGACCGGCGCGTCATGCCCCGGCGTCGGTGCAGAGATGGGACGCGCACCGGCCCCTCGGAGCCAATGCTACACGGTCTCACCCAAGCGTGTCGGACGCAGCGTTGCGCGTGATCGGATTGAAATATATCGCCCGACGCATCGCTTTTCGGGCCGCATTTGGGGCGCATCCGCGATGGTCGCGGGTCGGACGGTGACGCGGCGCGTGCGTTGCGCCTATATCGGCGCCGCATGGGGAGGACGCGATGGCGCTCAGTCTGACGGTCGAGGAACGGGTGAGCCGGGCGCGGGCGGATCTGCGCATCGGGGCGCCGATCGCGCTGCTCGGCACGGGCGCCGGGGCGGGCGGCGCGCTGGTGCTCGCGGCCGAGACCACGACCGATGCGCGGCTCGCGGATCTGCGCGCGCTGGGGCCGTCGGCGTTCGACCTCGCCGTCTCGCACCGCCGGGCCGAGACGCTGCGCGCCCGCGCCTATGACGGGACGGTTGCGCGGATCGTGCTTTCGCCCGAGGCGACGGCGGCCTATGTCCACGCGACGGCCGACCCCTCGCGCGATCTCGAGACGCCGCTCAAGGGGCCGTTCCCGACCCGGCGCGAGGGACCGGCCGAGCTCCACAAGCTGGCGGTCCAGCTCGCCAAGCAGGCGCGCACCCTGCCCGCGGCGGTGCTGGCGGTCTGGGCGGACGCGGAACCGGTGTCCGAGATCGCCCATGCGGCGCAGCTCTCGATCCTCACGGACGAGATGGTCGAGGCCTCGGCCGATGCCGCGATCGCACTGCGCGAGGTCTCGGTCGCCCGGGTCCCGACGCGCTTCTCGGAGTTCGGGCGGGTGCATGTCTTTCGCCCCGATGACGGCGCCGAGGAGCATTATGCGGTCGAGATCGGGGACCCGCCGCGCACGGGTCCGGTGTTGTCGCGGCTCCACTCGGCCTGCTTCACCGGCGATGTGATCGGATCGCTGAAATGCGACTGCGGGCCGCAGCTCGAGGCAGCGCTTCGTCAGATCGGCGACACCGGCGCGGGCGTGCTGCTCTATATGAACCAGGAGGGCCGCGGCATCGGGCTCGCCAACAAGATGCGCGCCTATGCGCTGCAGGACCAGGGGTTCGACACGGTCGAGGCGAACCACCGGCTCGGCTTCGAGGACGACGAGCGCGACTTCCGCCTCGGGGCCGAGATCCTCAAGCGCATGGGGTTCTCGGCGGTGCGGCTGCTGACCAACAACCCCGCCAAGGTGGCGATGATGGAGGCCTCGGGCGTCCGCGTGGCCGAACGCGTGCCCCTCAGGGTGGGCGAGAGCCGGCACAACCGCGCCTATCTCGCGACCAAGGCGGCAAAGTCCGGCCACCTGCTCTAGTCCTGCGGTCGACGTGCGGCTTCCCGAGCGCGCCACCAACGGCTATATGTAAAGTCTGCGCGGTGCTTTGCCATGGGGCGAGTGCTGCGCTCACGCTTAGCCGCTTGGCGCCATAGAAGGACACGACCCATAGCCAGACGACCGCACAACGCCCCGCCGACCCGCGAGACCGGCCCCCGCGTCAACGGGATGGTCCGCGCTCCGCAAATCCGCCTCATCGATCAGGACGGCGAAAACGCCGGCGTGGTCACGCCGCGCGAGGCGATCGAGATGGCCGAAGAGGTCGGCCTCGACCTCGTCGAGATCTCCCCCAACGCCACGCCCCCTGTCTGCAAGATCATGGACTTCGGCAAGTTCAAGTATGAACAGCAGAAGAAGGCTGCCGAAGCCAAGAAGAAGCAGAAGGTCACCGAGATCAAAGAGGTCAAGTTCCGACCCAACATCGACACGCATGACTATGACGTGAAGATGCGGTCGGTGACGAAATTCCTCGGCGAGGGCGACAAGGTCAAGGTGACGCTCAGGTTCCGCGGGCGCGAGATGGCGCACCAGGAGCTGGGGAGGGATCTGCTCCAGCGCGTGGCCGGCGACATCGAGACGATGGGCAAGATCGAATCGATGCCCAAGATGGAAGGCCGGCAGATGACGATGGTCATCGCCCCGGCGCCGCGCTGAGCCATGGGCGGGGGCGGCTCGGCCTCCGCGCCCCAGAGCGCGAGCATGGGCGGCGCCCGCCTCTCCGCGCCGGCGGCCGAGCGCAATGCGGCCCCGCTGCGTGAGGCGCTCGCGCCGCTGCTGGCTGGGCGCGCGGGCCTGGTGCTGGAGATCGGGTCGGGCACCGGACAGCACGCGGCGGACTGGGCGGGCGCGTTCCCGGGGCTCGACTGGCAGCCCTCCGACCCCGACCCCACCCATCTTGCAAGCATCGAGGCATGGCGTGCCGAGGCTGCCCGGCCGAATCTGCGCACACCGATCGCGCTCGACGTCACCGCTGCGTGGCCCGATCTCGGGCCCCTTGCGGCGGCGATCTCGCTCAACGTGATCCATATCGCGCCCTGGCGGGTGACCGAGGCGATCATCGCGGGCGCTGGGGCCCGGATCGCACCGGGCGGTTTCCTGATCTTCTACGGCCCGTTTCGCGAGGGCGGCGCCCACACCGCGCCGTCCAATGCCCGCTTCGACGACAGTCTGCGCGCGCGGGACCCCGACTGGGGCGTCCGCGATCTCGAGGCGGTCTCCTCCCTCGCAGGGGATGCCGGCTTCGGCGCGGCCGACATCACGCGGATGCCGGCCAACAACCTTCTCGTCGCGTTTCCCCGCCTCTGACGCGCGCGCGCCGGCAGGCGGGGTCGCCCGCTCACTCCACGGTGATCGTGATCAGCTCCGACATCACCGGGGGCGAGTGCGGGATGTGGTTGTGGTCGCCGAGCACGAGCTGGAGCGTGTACTCGCCGGGCGCGAGCTCGATGGTCGCCTCGGTCTGACCGCCGCCGAAATGGCGATGGGTGTCGTCGGCCGGGATCGGGTCGAGGAGCTCGTCGCCCTCGAGCGTCTCGTTGATCAGCAGATGGTGGTGCCCGGTGCCGTCCTTCTCGACACCGGCCGGTGCAACCCCGGCGCCCCGGAGACCGAAATTGATGGTCACCGGGCTCGTGACGGTGGCGCCGTCCTCGAGCCCGACGAAATAGACCTCGGCCCCCTCGGGCGCAGGCGTCCCCTCGGCGAGCGCGGGGGCCGACACGGCGGCAAAGGCGGCGGTGGCGGCGATGAACGTACGGAACATTGTTTCCTCCCTGAGCGATCCGCTGTCGCAAACCTAGGACAGTGCGGCGGTCGCAGCCAGTCACGCGGGCCCGAGCGGCCCGTGTAGCCCGTGCAGCAGGTTCAGAAGAGCCAGGCCTCGGCGGCGGCGCGGCGCTCGGGCGCTGGCTCGACGCCCACCCAATCCGCGAGGCGGCGGCGCACGCGCGCGTCGGTCCGAAAGCTCTCGAAGGCGACGCAGAGCGTGTCCAGCCCCTCGACGAGGACCGCCCTGAAGATCTGGCGATAGATCACCTCCGCCCCGACCGCGCCGAACATCCCAGGCCAGTTGCGGCGCGCGCGCGTCGCCTCGATCCGCGCGAGCGGGCGCGTGACCACGACGAAGCGCGGCTGGCAGACATCGCGGATCGTCGGGATCACGAAAGCGGTCAGCGGGTGCTTCAGCACGATGTGGCGATGGCCGGCCGAGCGCGCCCAGTCACGCTCGGCACCGTACCAGGCCGCAAAGGCCGCCGTGAAGCCGGAGGCCCCGGGGCGCATCTCGAGCGTGGTCTCGTCGACGGCCGCCATCAGGATCTCGCGCAGCCGCGCCGGCTCGAAGGTGTTGGGCGTGCGCGGGTCGTTCGACTGGAAATGCGGCGGACAGGCATCGGCGCCGAGATGGTGGAGATAGCCGGTGACGGCGGTGGTGCCGCTGCTCCAGCTGCCCAGAACCACGATCGTCTCGACCCCGTTGCCCATCCCGTCCGCCATCCTGTCCCCGGCCCGCCCGGGTCTCGCGTCACCGCGTCCCCGCTAGCAGAGCGCGCTCCCGGGCGCGAGGCTTGCCGCGGCCCTCGCCACCGGCTAGCTTGCGGCCATGGTTGACAGGATGGACGACACGGGCCGGCGCTGGCACGACATGGGCGGCAATGCCGCCGGCCCTGCCCCGTCGCCGGAGCACGACTACGCGCTCTGGGAGAAGCGGGTCGACGCGCTGATGGTGCTGCTCGGGGGCAAGGGGCTGGTCAGCGTCGACGAGCTCCGCCGGGCGCTCGAGGAGATGGGCGAGGACGCCTTTGAGCGCATGAGCTACTATGAGCGCTGGATCGCGGCGGTCACCCAGGTGCTGATCGAGCGCGGGATCGTCACGGTCGACGAGCTCGGCCGGCGGATGGACGCGGTGACGGCGCGTGGCGAGACCTATGGCGCGGCGCAGGGCCCTGGAGCGGACGGATGAGCCCGCTGCCCGAGGTCGAGCCACCCGCCTTCGCCCCGCCCTACCCGCTCGAGGGCGCACCGCGCTTTGCCCCGGGCCAGACGGTGCGCGTGCGCGTCGCGGCGCCGCCCGGTCATGTGCGCACGCCCTGGTATCTGCGCGGCCGCACGGGCCGCGTCGAGCGGATCTGCGGCGCCTTCGCCAACCCCGAAGAGCTTGCCTATGGCCGCGACGGCTGCCCGAAATGCACGCTCTACCGGGTGCGCTTCGCGATGGACGAGCTCTGGGGCGAGGGCACGCGCCCGGGCGACACGCTCGACGCCGAGATCTTCGAGCACTGGCTGGAGGCCGCCGATGCCCCATGACCATCACGACCATCTGAGCCCCTCGGGCCACCCCTATCGCCCGGATCAGGACAGCCCGCTCACCCGCTGGCAGGCGATGGAGATCGCGGTGCGGGAGCTCCTCGTCGAGAAGGGCATCGCCACGCCCGACGAGATTGCCGGGCAGATCGCCCGCATGGACGCCCGCAGCCCCGCCCTCGGCGCGCGGGTCGTGGCCCGCGCCTGGACCGACCCGGCGTATCGCGCCCGGCTGATGGCCAACGGCTCGGCCGCCTGCCGCGAGCTCGACATCGCGGTCGAGGCGATGAAGCTCGTCGTCGTCGAGAACACGCCCGCGGTGCACAACGTCGTCGTCTGCACGCTCTGCTCCTGCTACCCGCGCAACCTGCTCGGCCTGCCGCCCGACTGGTACAAGTCCCGCGCCTACCGCTCGCGGACCGTGCGCGAGCCGCGCGCGGTGCTCGCCGAGTTCGGCCTCAAGCTGGCGGACGACATCGCCATCCGGGTGCACGATTCGACCGCCGATATGCGCTACATCGTGCTGCCGGAGCGTCCCGCCGGCACCGAGGACTGGGACGCGGAGCGCCTCGCGAGCCTCGTCACCCGCGACTGCATGATCGGGGTCGCCCGGCCGCGCCTGCCGTGATCGCGCGCGCCCGCGCCGGGTTCGAGGGGCTCGCGCCCGAGACCAAGGGCGCCGCCGGAATGTGCCTCGCCATGCTGATCTTCATCTGCATGGACGCGATGGCGAAGCATCTTGCCCAGACCCTGCCGCCGCTCCAGGTCGTCTGGGCGCGCTACACCGGGCAGACGCTGCTGATCGTCGCGATCTTCCTGCCGAGCCTGCCGCGGCTCTTCCGCACCTCCAACATCCGCGTGCAGCTCGCCCGCTCGGTGCTGCTCTTCACGGCAACCTCGCTCTTCTTCACCGGTCTCGCTGTGCTGCCGCTCGCCGAGGCGACCGCGCTGATGGAGATCGGGCCGCTCCTGATCACGGCGATGGCGGCGGTCTTTCTCGGCGAACAGGTGGGCCCGCGGCGCTGGGCCGGTGTCGTGCTGGGGCTTGTCGGGGCGCTGATCATCATCCGCCCCGGGCTCGGCGTCTTCCAGCCCGCCGCGCTCTATGTGGTGGGCGCCGCGATCTGCCTCGCAGGCTTCCAGGTGGCGACCCGGATGATGTCGGGCACCGACAGCATCTGGACGACGATGCTCTACACGACGCTCCTCGGCAGCGTCGCGGCGAGCCTTGCGATGCCGGTCCTCTGGGTCGCGCCGCCGGTCGAGCTCCTGCCCTTCATGCTGGCGATCGGCGCGGTCGGCTTCGCCGGGCATCTCTGCCTTGTCTGGGCGCTCGGACAGGCGCCGGCCTCGGTGCTCGCGCCGTTCAACTACTCCCAGCTTATCTGGTCGGTCCTCCTCGGCTGGATCGCCTTCGCCGAGCTGCCTGACGGCCCGACCGCCGTCGGCGCCTCGGTGATCGTGGGTGCCGGCCTCTATGTCTGGCACCGCGAGCGTGTGCGCCGCATGCCACCCGCCCCGCGGCCCGCGCGCTGAGCGGCAGCGATGCAGGACACCGTGCCAAGCGCCGAGCGGGAGGGGGCGCCGCTCGCCTTCGGCCCGCGGCTGCGCCACCACGTGACCGACCTCCTCCGCCTTGCCTGGCCGGTGATGCTCTCGCGCGCCGGGATCCTTGCCATGGCCTTCTGCGACATCGCGATGCTCGGGCGTTATGCGCCGGGCGCGGTGGGCGTGGCCAATCTCGCGCTGGCCGTCTTCATCCCGCTCCTCGTGATGTCGATCGGACTCTCGACCGGGGTGGTGGCGGTGGTCAGCCGCTGCTACGGCGCGGGCGACTGGCGGGGCTGCGGCCATGCCTGGTGTCGGGCCATGGTCTGGGGCACGGTGGTCTCGACCCTTGCCGCGCTTCTCTCGGTGCAGGCGGACGACATCCTGAGGCTGGCGGGCCAGGACCCTACGCTCACGGCCGAGGCGGGCTCGGTCGCGATCGCGCTCGCGCCGGGGCTGGTGGCGCAGGTGCTCTTCGCCATCTCCGCCTTTTATCTCGAGGGGACCCGCCGGCCCCACGCGGCGCTCCTGGTGATGATCGGGGCCAATGTGATCAACTTCGCGCTCAACTGGATGTTCATCTACGGCAATCTCGGCGCGCCGGAGCTCGGCCCGGTGGGTGCCGCGATCGCCTCGACCATCGCGCGCTTTGCCGCCGCCGGCGCGATGATCGCCGCGATCCTCTACCAGACCGGCGCATCCGAGGCCGGCGTGCGCGGTCCCTGGGAGACCTTTTGGGGCCCAGGTGGCTGGCGGGCCGGTGCGATGATGCGCAAGCTCGGCCTCTCGGCCGGGCTCTCGAACGGCTTCGAGACCATGGGCTTCGCCGCGATGACTGTGCTGGCGGGGGGGGTCGGCGTCGCCGCGCTCGACGCCTATTCGATCAGCCACAACCTCGTCTCGACGCTCTTCATGGTGGGCCTCGGGCTCGGCATCGCCACGGGCGTGCGGGTCGGGATCGAGGCCGGCCGCGGCAACGCTGCCGAGGCGGCCTTCGCCGGCTGGAGCGGCCTCGCCACGGCGTTTGCAATCATGAGCGTGCTCGGGGTGCTCGTCTCCTTCGGCAACACCACGATCGCCGCGGTCTACACCGATGACCCGGCGCTGGCCGCCCATGCAGCGGGGCTGATCGCGCTCTCGGCGCTGATCTTCGTGCCGGACACCACCCAGGTGGTGCTCGGCCAGTCGGTGCGGGCGCTCGGCGATGCCTGGGTGGCGATCGGGGTCTATGCGGTGTCCTTCGTGATCGTGCTGGTCCCGCTCGGCTGGGCGCTGGCGTTTCCGGGCGGGCTCGGCGAGCGGGGCCTGATCTATGCGATCGTGCTGAGCTGCCTGCTCGCGACGGTGCTGCTCGCCGCGCGGTTCGCCGTCGTCGCCAGACCGGAGCCCGACCGATGAGCGAGGAGACAGAACGCGAGGCCTATATCTGGGCGCGCCGGCGCTGGCATGTGCGGGCGCGCGAATGGGTGAATTTCGCGCTGCTGGCGGTGTTCTACTGCGTGACGCGGCCGTTCGGCGTCTGGACGCTTGCCGGGGCGCTGGCACCGATCGGCGGGCGCCTTGCGGCGGCGATCCCGTCCTTTCGCCGGCGGGTCGACGAGAACCTCGCGATCGTCCGGCCAGCCATGCCGGCCGCGGAGCGGCGCGCGCTGACCCGTGCGTCGGGTGCCGAGTTTACCCGGCTCATGGTGGAGTATGCGCATCTCGACCGGTTTCTCGACGGCGTCGAGATCGAGACGGAGGGCCTCGAGAACCTGACCCGGGTGGTAGAGGCCGGCCGCGCGGCGGTGATCGTCAGCGCGCATTACGGCAACTGGGAGACGATCCGCGTCGCCACCCGCCGCGCCGGGATCCCCTGCGGCATCATTTCGCGCGCCTTCAACAACCGATACCTTGCCCGCTACACCATGGCGCTGATCCGTCGGGTGGGCGAGCCGGTGGTGCCCAAGGGGCCGCTCGGGCTTCGCAGCCTGCTCGGCCACCTGAAGGACGGTGGCGTGATCCTGATTCTGATCGATCAGCGGATCTCCGGAGCGCCGCTGATCCCCTTCCTCGGCGCGGCGGCGGAGACGACCACGGCCCCCGCCGAGTTCGCGAAGCGCACGGGCGCGGCGCTGCTTCCGGCGGTGGCGCGACGTGTCCCCGGGGCGCGACGCTTCGAGGTGCGGATCGAGCCCGAGATCCCGATCGACGACCCCGCGGCGGCCATGGCGGAGGTCAATCTGGCGATCGGCCGGTGGATCGACGCCGATCCTGCCCAATGGAACTGGTTTCACCGCCGCTGGCGGCGCAAGCGGCCGAAGCGGAAGGCCTAAGCGCCGTCCTCAGGACCCGAGCTTGTCAGGGCTCGAGCTTGGCGGCACCGAGGATCGGCCCCATGCCCGGTGCCTGCACCCAGACCGCGAGGCCCGAGCCCTCGCGCGGGCGTGGCAGCATCACCTCGACCGGGCCCTTGCCGTCCCAGAGCGCGGTCCGCGCGAGGCTCCGCACCACGTTGGTATAGGTCAGGCGCCGCCCACGGTTTTCGCCGCGGGCGATGTCGACCACCTGCTTGCGGTCGTACTCGGCGACAAAGATATCGCAGCGCCCGGAGATCGGGCCGGTGCCGAGGCTCACCCGCGCGACCGGCCCGTCGGGCTTGTCGAGGATCGCGATCGTCGCCGCCCCGGCCTGAACTTCGGCCTGCTCGATCAACCGGTCGACCTCGCCGCGCCGGCTGCCGATCGCGTCCGCCGCGCCCTGCACGATCATCTGGGGCGTGTAGACCACCCGGGCCCCGAAGGCCTCGCGATAGGCGTATTGGCGCTGCGTGTGGGCCCGCGACGCGAAGGTGTCGCGCCAGCCGAGATAGTCCCAATAGTCGACATGCAGCGAGAGCGCGACCACGTTCGGTCGCGCGGCGAGCTCGGCAATCATCTCATCCGCGGGCGGACAAGAGTTGCAGCCCTGGCTCGTGAACAGCTCGACGAGCACAGACGCCGCGACGGGAGCCGAGGCGGGCGGACGCGCATCCTCCGCCTCGGCCCGGACGGTGAGGCCCAGGGTGGCGAGAGCGGCGACGGCGAGCAGATGTCGGATGCGGAAAACCATGGCGCCGATGTGCCCCTGTCCTCTCATCCGCACAACTCAACTCGCCGTGACGGGCCGCGAGGCGAGCGCGCTTGCCCACCGCGGCCCGGCGCCTGCTCAATGCGGGCCGAACTCCGATACGCCATAGCGAAAATCGCGTGGGCTCACGAGCCCCGCATGGCAGAGGCGTACCGAGTGAATCGGTCCGTCGAGTTCACGCGCCCAGAAGTCGAGAAAGCTCCGCAGCTTGGGGAATCGCGGGGCCAGGTCGTAGTCCTGCCAGACAAAGCTCTGCAGGAGCGCCTGCGCATCGGGCATTCGGTAGAGGATTTCGGCCGTCGCGAGGGAATAGCCACGCAACTGCAGCTCGAGGTCGGAGAGTGCCTTGGTCATGGTCATGCCTGTATCGGCGGTCTTTTTGCGCCGGCGATCCGGCGTGCGTTGCGGCACGGCCCCGGTCCCGGCGGCGATCTCAGCATGACCCGAGAGTGTCACCAAAGTGTAGTCTGGTATGTCGGCGCGGGGTGTCATAGGCTTCGCGCCGCGAGGGTTTCAAGCCGACGAACCATTTGGTTCTAGCGAAGTTTAGTGAACACGTAGAAAGGACAATTGACATGGGTAACGGTAAAGCCGCGGGCAAAAGCGATCCCAAGGCCGAGAAGAAGGCGATCCAAGACATCACTGGCTGCTTCGCGGCCTTTGAGAACCGCATGAAGCCTAAGCTCAAGTTGATCGACGACATGAAGCTGAAATGCGACATGTGTGAGCAGGGCAAACTCGACCCCAGCACGTTAAAATTCGACCCGAAACAATCGCTCAAAGATCTTCAGACGCAATTCTATAAAGACATGGCGAATGAGGAGAAGAGAGTCAACGCGCAGCTTCAAAATCTGGCGAAGCTGGACCTCAACAATCCCACGCCCAACTTCAACGACATCCTTGGCAAGAAGCTGAAAAAATACACCACGCTCAAAGTGGGCAAGGTTGAAGTTGCATTTGATACCAAAGAGTACGTGAAAAATATCGAGAAGGGCCTGAAAAAGAAGAAGGTCAATCTCAAGTTTGTCCCGATCAAGATTACGTTCTGAGCACACGGACGAGACATGAACGGGGGGCGGTGTCGCCCCCCGCGCACGGCCCGGTGATCCGCCGGTGATCAGGCGGCGAGATCAGGCGGCGGCGAGGTTGCGCAGCACGTAGTGCAGCACGCCGCCATTCTCGACATAGGTGATCTCCACCTCGGTATCGATC
>CAYORO010000108.1:0-11222 GCA_964406355.1 uncultured Limibaculum sp. | reverse complement strand
GGGGCGCGGAGGCAAGGAACGAGGATGGCAGACGATCTGAGCGACAACCCGCGCCGCGCGCGGCACGTCGCGATCATCATGGACGGCAACGGGCGCTGGGCCGCCCGCCGGGGTTTCGCGCGCACGGCGGGGCATCACCGCGGGGTCGAGCGGGTCCGCGAGGTGGTCCGCGCGGCACCCCGGCTCGGCGTCGAGGTGATGACGCTCTACGCCTTCTCGACCGAGAACTGGCACCGGCCGGGCTACGAGGTCGCCGTGCTGATGGCGCTGATGCGGCGCTACATCATCCGCGAGATCGACGCGCTCGACTATGAGAATGTGCGCCTGCGCGTGATCGGACAGCGCCACCGCCTGCCGCGCGACCTGCAGCGGCTGGTCGCCCAGGCCGAGCGCCGCACCGCCGAGAACGATGGCCTGCTCGTCCAGGTCGCGCTCTCCTACGGCGGGCGGGCAGAGATCGCGCAGGCCACCCGGCGCATCGCCGAGGCCGTGGCCGAGGGTCGGCTCAGCCCCGAGGACATAACCGAGGCCACGGTGACCGACGCGCTCGACACCGCCGGCATCCCCGACCCGGATCTCGTGATCCGCACATCGGGCGAGACGCGGGTGTCCAACTTCCTGCTCTGGCAGGCCGCCTATGCCGAGTACTGCTTTGTCGAGGAGTGCTGGCCCGACTTCACGGCCGAGCAACTCGAGACGATCCTCAGCGCCTTCGCCGGCCGCGAGCGGCGGTTCGGCAAGATCGCGGCACAGAACTGAGCGGGCCGCGGGAGCGCGCATGGAGGCTCCCGCCCGCTTCGCCGATCTGCAGATCCGGGTCGCCTCGGGCGTGGTGCTCGCGTCCGGCGCGCTGGCGCTTCTGTGGGCCGGAGGGGTCTGGACGGCGGGGCTCGTCGCCGCACTCGCCGGCGTCTCGGTCTGGGAGTGGCGGCGGATGACCGCAACCGGGGGCGTGCCCGCCTGGGTCCTCGCCACCACGGGCGCCGGGATCGTCGTCCTCTCCCACCCCGCGGGCTTCGTTCCGGCGCTCGCCGCCCTGGGGATGGCGGCAATCGCGATCCTCGCCGCCGACTGGGCCCGCGGCGCGCGCGCGGATGGCGGCTGGGCGGCCGGCGGGCTCGTCGTCATCCTCGTGGCAGGGCTCGCCCTCCTCGCGCTCCGGCGGATGGATCCCTTCGGCTTCGAGACCGCGTTCTGGGTCGTGCTCACCGTCGCCCTCACCGACACCGGTGCCTACTTCGCCGGCCGACTGATCGGCGGGCCGAAGATCTGGCCGAGTGTCAGCCCCAAGAAGACCTGGGCGGGGCTCGGCGGCGGCGTCGCCCTTGCGTTTTTCGGCGGAGGCCTCTTCAGTTGGGCAACGACGGGGACCTATTTCTACGAGGTTTGCACGGTGTCGGCGGTGGCGGCCGTCCTCGCCCAGGGCGGGGACCTCGCGCAAAGCGCGCTCAAGCGGCGCTTCGGGCGCAAGGATACGGGGCGGCTCATCCCCGGCCATGGCGGCGCGCTCGACCGGGTCGACGGGCTGATGGCCGCGACGCTGGTGGCCGGTGCTGTCACACTCTGGCGCGGCAAGGCGGTGTTTATCTGGTGAGGACGACGTGACACGGCGGATCAGCATCCTGGGCGTGACCGGCTCGATCGGGCAAAGCACGGTCGACGTCCTCTCTCACACCGGCGACGACACCGAGGTGGTCGCGGTCACCGGCCACGCCAACATCGCGGGCCTCGCCGACGCGGCCCGCCGGCTCCGCGCGGAGGTGGCCGTCACCGCAGACCCGACGCGGCTCGAGGATCTGCGCGACGCGCTCGCCGGCAGCGGGATCGAAGCGGCAGCGGGCGCCGGGGCGCTGGTCGAGGCGGCGGCGCGCCCGGCCGACTGGGTGATGTCGGCGATCGTCGGCGCCGCCGGCCTCGCGCCGACGCTGGCCGCCGTCCGCCAGGGCACGGCCGTCGCGCTCGCCAACAAGGAGTGCCTCGTCGCCGCGGGCAGCCTCTTCCTCGAGGCCTGCGCGCGCCACGGCGCCACGCTCCTGCCCGTCGACAGCGAGCACAACGCGATCTTCCAGTGCCGCGCGGCCGACCGCGACGCCGAGATCGAGCGCATCATCCTCACCGCCTCGGGCGGCCCCTTCCGCACCCGCACGCGCGAGGAGATGGCCCGCGTCACCGTCGCCGAGGCGGTCGCGCATCCCAACTGGTCGATGGGCCAGCGCATCTCGATCGACAGCGCCTCGATGTTCAACAAGGCGCTCGAGATGATCGAGGCCTGGCACCTCTTCCGCGTCGCGCCCGCGCAGGTCGAGGTGATCGTCCACCCGCAGTCGATCATCCACTCGATGGTGGGCTTCTCCGACGGCTCGGTGCTCGCCCATCTCGGGCCGGCGGATATGCGCGTCGCGATCGGCCACACGCTCGCCTGGCCCGAGCGGCGCAAGCTGCCGGTGGAGCGGCTCGATTTCGCGCGCCTCGCCCGGCTCGACTTCGAGGCGCCCGATCCCGAGCGCTTCCCCGCCCTCGGCCTTGCGCGGCGCGCCATGGAGCGTGGCGCCGTGGCCGGCTGCGTGCTCAACGCCGCGCGCGAAGTGGCGCTCGACGCCTTCATCGACGGCCATATCGGCTTCCTAGACATGGCAAGCCTTGTCGAAAGCGTCATGGAAGCGCTTGACGGACTGCCTCCTGCCACCGACTTGCCCCATATCTTTGCCACTGACCTCCATGCGCGGCGCATCGGCCGCGCCATGCTGCCGCGTTTTGCGGCCTGACCGACCCGAGAGGAGACGACATGGGTTTTCTGGACGCGATCCCCCTCATTGGACCGGCCCTCGGGCTGGTCATCCCGTTTCTGGTGGTCCTCGGGGTCGTCGTCTTCGTGCATGAGTACGGGCATTACATCGTGGGCCGCTGGTGCGGGATCCATGCCGAGACCTTCTCGATCGGCTTCGGCCGGCCGCTCCTCTCCTGGCGCGACAAACGCGGCACCACCTGGCAGATCGCGGCGATCCCGCTCGGCGGCTTCGTGAAATTCGTCGGCGACATGAACCCTGCGAGTGTCGGCGAGCCCGATGCCGAGCGGATGACCGCCGAGGAGCAGGCCGTCGCCTTCCACACCGCGCCGCTGCTCGCACGCTCGGCCACGGTCGTCGCCGGCCCGGTCGCGAATTTCCTTCTCTCGATCGCGATCTTCGCAGGCCTCGCCTTCGCCGTCGGGCAGCAGAGCGACGAGCCGGTGATCGCCGAGGTGGTCGGCGAGGCGGGTGCCGAGGTGGGGTTTGCGCCGGGCGATCGGGTGCTCTCGCTCGACGGCCTGCCGGTCGAGACCTTCGGCGGCGTGCTCGACTATCTCCACCGCTCGGACGGGGCGCCGGTCGAGGCGCGGCTCGAGCGCGATGGCCGGACCGAGACCGTCGAGGTCACCTACTCGATCCCGCCCGCGATCCAGATCCAGCCGGGCATGCCGGCCTCGCAGGCCGGGATGGCGCCGGGCGACGTGATCGTCGCGCTGAATGGCGAAGCGATCGACTCGTTCTTCGACCTGCAGATGGTGGCCCGCACCCTGCCGACGGACCAGCTGCTCACCGTCGGCGTCGAGCGCGGGGCCGAGCGGCTCGACTTCACCTTCATGCCCGAGACCCGCGAGCGCGAGGATCCCGAGACCGGCGAGGTGCGTCCGCAGGCGACACTCGGCGTCGTGCCGGTGCAGGGCGCGGTGCTGCTGCCGACCACCACCACGATGGGGCCGGGCCAGGCGCTCTATCTCGGCGCGGCGAGCACCTGGGGCGTGGTCTCGACCACCGTCACCTATCTCGGCGACATGATCTTTGCCGATGCCGATACCAGCCAGCTCGGCGGCCCGCTCCGCATCGCCGAGATGTCGGGCGACCAGGCCTCTCAGGGGCTCTTCGCCTTCCTGCGGCTGATCGCCGTCCTCTCCACCTCGATCGGCTTCCTCAACCTGCTGCCGATCCCGGTGCTCGATGGCGGGCATCTGATGTTCTACGCGGCCGAGGCGCTCAGCGGTCGCCCGGTGCGCGGCGCTTGGCTGCAGATCGGCACGGTGATCGGCCTTTCGCTCGTGCTCTCCCTCATGGTATTCGCGACCTATAACGACATCTCCCGTCTCTTCGCGGGGTGAGTCGACGCGTCCCCAGCCTCTCCGGGAGACGCCGGACGGGCAGGAGGGACCATGACCGGACGTTCCGCTCTGAGGCTCGGGTGGCTCCTGCCGTTCGCCGCGCTGATCGCCACGATGCTCGCCACGTTGCTCGCCGTCTGGCCGGGGCTCGCCCCCACCGCCCTCGCCCAGGTGGTGCCCCAGGCGGCCGATACCGGCGGGATCGTGATCCGCGGCAACCGGCGCATCGAGTCGGGCACCGTGCTCTCCTACATGGCGCTGCCGACCGACCGGACGGTCACCGCCGAGGACCTCAACGCGGCCACGCGGCGGCTCTTCGACACGGGCCTCTTCCGGGATGTGCGGGTGACGCCGACCGATCAGGGCCTGATCGTCGACGTGGAGGAGAACCCCTCGATCAACCAGATCGCCTTCGAGGGCAACGACGTCATCTCCGACGAGGACCTCAACCGGATCATCAGCCTGCGCCCGCGCTTTCCGTTCACGCCGGCCGCCTCCGAGGCCGACGCGCAGGCGATCATCGAGGTCTACCGCCGCACCGGCCGCTACGGCGCGCAGGTGACGCCCGTGATCATCGAGCGTGCGGAGAACCGGGTGGATCTCGTCTTCGAGATCGTCGAGGGCGACCTGACGGGCATCAACTCGATCGACTTCACCGGCAACCAAGCCTTCTCCGACAGCCGGCTGCGCGAGGAGATCGAGACGCGCGAATCGGGCCTCCTCTCGATCTTCTTCGCGACCGATGTCTACGACCCCGACCGCCTCGAGCTCGACAAGTCGCTGCTGCGCACCTTCTACCTCTCGCGCGGCTATGCCGACTACACGCTGCTCTCGACCACGACCGAACTCGCCCCTGACCGCTCGGGCTTCTTCATCACCTTCAACGTGGAGGAAGGCCCGGTCTACAGCTTCGGCGAGTTCGACGTGGTGGTCACCGCCGAAGGCCTCGAGCCCGACGATTTCCTCGCGATCATCCCCGACGACCTGACGGGCGAAACCTATGACGCGACGCGCGTCGAGGAGATCGCCAACGACCTGACCGATCTCGCCGGGGAGAAGGGCTTTGCGTTCGTCCGCGTCAGCCCGCGCGCCGACAAGGACAGCGAGAACCTGACGATCGACATCACCTTCGAGCTTCAGGAGGGCAGCCGCGTCTTCGTCGAGCGGATCGAGATCGAGGGCAACACCCAGACGCTCGACCGGGTGATCCGCCGCGAGATCGAGCTGGTCGAGGGCGACGCCTTCGATGCGCGCAAGATCCGCCGGGCGCGGTCGGCGATCCGCGGGCTGGACTATTTCGAGCGCGTCGAGGTCGAGGTGGAGGAGGGCAGCGCCGACGACCGCGCCGTGCTCCGCGTCCAGGTCCAGGAGAAGTCCACCGGGTCGGTCTCCTTCGGCGTCGGTTTCTCGTCCTCGGCCGGCCCGCTCGGCAGCGTGCAGGTGCGCGAGCGCAACTTCCTCGGCCGCGGCCAGATCGTCAACGCGCAGGTGACGGCGGCCGGCGACACGCAGGTCTACGACCTGTCCTTCACCGAGCCGAAGTTCCTCGACCGCGATCTCTCGGTGACCGCCCGCGGCTTCTTCATCCAGGACGACCGCGAGGACGAGAGCTCCTTCCAGATCGACCGGGTGGGCTTCGAGCCCTCCGTCGGCTTCCCGCTCGCCGACCGGACCCGGATCCGGCTCCTCTACGACATCGTGCGCGACGACATCGATGTCGATCCCGACGGGTCGCCCGCGATCCAGGTCGATGACGGCTCGCGCCTCAAATCATCGGTCGGCTACCGGCTGACCCATGACCGGCGCAACGATCCGATCGAGCCGACGGGCGGCTATCTCGCGACCCTCGAGCAAGAGGTCGCCGGCCTCGGCGGCGACGCCCAGTTCGTCCGGACCAGCGGCACGATCAAGGGCTGGCGCGGCCTGATCGACAACCAGGTGGTGGCGAGCATCGAACTCGAGGGCGGCGCGCTCTTCACCTTCGGCGACGACAGCCAGGTCAACGACCGCTTCTTCCTCGGCGGCGCCTCGCTCAGGGGTTTCGCGGATGAGGGCGTCGGCCCCCGCGACCTCAACACCGACGACGCCGTGGGCGGCAACTATTTCACCGTCGCGCGCCTCGAGGTGTCGTTCCCGCTCGGACTGCCCGAGGAACTCGGCATCTTCGGCGGCGCCTTCATCGATGCCGGCACCCTCTTCGGGCTCGACCGCACCACCTTCCCCGCCCTTGGCAATGCCAGCGCCGTGACGATCGACGACGGTGCCGATATCCGTGTGGCGGTCGGCGGCCTCCTCTTCATCGACAGCCCCTTCGGCCCGATCGAGCTCAGCGTCGGCTTCCCGATTGTCGACGAGGACTTCGACGAGGACGAGCTCTTCCGCGTTAATGTCGGCACGCGCTTCTGAGCGGCGGCGCGTCCTGGCGGGGCTCGCCGTCTGGGCCCTGCTCGCGAGCCCTGTGGCTCACGCCCAGGAGCCCGCATCCGAGATTGCCCCGGGCGGTGTGATCGTGGTCTCGCGCGAGCGCGTGCTGCAGGACACCGTTGCCGGCCGCGCCCTCCGCGCCGCGGAACGAGATCTCGGCGCGGCCTTCGAGGCGCGGGTCGACGCGGCGAAATCGGCGCTCGATGCCGAGGAGGCGGAGCTTGCCCGGATCCGCGGCCAGCTCGGGCGCGACGAGTTCGAGAGCCGCGCGGCCGCCTTCGACCGCCGCGTGCGCCGTGCCCGTCGCCTCAGCCAGAAGCAGGCGGCCGAGCTCCAGCGCAGCGTTCGGCTTGCGCGCGACCGACTCGCCGCCCAGCTCGGTCCGGTGCTGATCGAGATCCTGCGCCAAACGGGCGCGAGCGTCGTGCTCGATGCCGGGCAGATCCTCGTCGCGAGCCCCATGGTCGACGCAACCGACGAAGCGATCCGGCTCTTCGACGAGCGCGTCGCAGCCCCCGAGATCGCCCTTCCGGACCCCGAACCCTTGATCGAGCCCGAGACCGACACCGTGCCCGATCCGGCACCGGAATGACCCGACCGAGGCCCGGCGCGGACCGGGGGCTTGATTTCACCCCGGTGGGCGGTATTCACGTCGTCGTTCCAGCGAGACCATAGGGGCGGAATGTCGGAGGCGAGCATCGGAGAGAGCGGCCGCGAGGCGGATATCGAGCGGATCAAGCGCATGATCCCGCATCGCTATCCATTCCTCCTGATCGATCGGGTGCGCGCGATCGTCCCGCATGAGAGCGCGGTCGGCGTCAAGATGGTCACGGCCAACGAACCGCATTTCCAGGGGCACTTCCCCCAGGAGGCGGTGATGCCGGGTGTGCTGATCGTCGAGGCGATGGCGCAGACCGCGGGCGTGCTCGTGGTCGACAGCTTGGGCAAGGAGGGCGAGGACCTCCTGGTCTATTTCATGACCATCGACAAGACGCGCTTTCGCAAGAAGGTGGTGCCCGGCGACCTGTTGGAGCTGCACGTCAAGATCCAGCGCTCGCGCGGCAAGGTGTTCAAGTTCTGGGGCGAGGGGCGCGTCGGCTCCGATCTGATGGCCGAGGCGGAGTTCTCGGCGATGATCATCGACGAGAACGACACCCGCCGCCACCAGGGGGCGATGTGAGCATCCACCCCAGCGCGATCGTGGAGCCGGGCGCCGAGATCCACCCGGGTGCCGTGGTCGGTCCCTACTGCGTGGTCGGAGCCCATGTGACCCTCGCCGAGGGGGTGGAGCTCGTCTCCCATGTCGCGGTCGCGGGCCACACCTCGATCGGCCCCCGAACCCGGATCTGGCCCTTCGCCTCGATCGGCCACCAGCCCCAGGATCTGAAGTATCGCGGCGAGGAGAGCCGGCTCGAGATCGGCGCCGACTGCATGATCCGCGAGCACGTCACCGCCAATCCCGGCACCGGCGGCGGCGGCATGGTCACCCGCATCGGCGACCGGTGCCTGCTGATGGTCGGCACCCATATCGGCCATGACTGCGAGATCGGCTCCGGCGTGATCATGGCCAACAACGCAACGCTGGCCGGACATGTGGCGATCGGCGACAGCGCGTTTCTCGGCGGTCTCTCGGCCGTGCACCAGTATGTCCGGATCGGCGAGCACGCGATGGTCGGGGGCATGACCGGCGTCGAGAAGGACGTGATCCCCTTCGGCTCGGTGATCGGCAACCGCGCCTATCTCGGCGGGCTCAACATCGTCGGCCTCAAGCGGCGCGGCTTCGAGCGCGAGGCGATCCATGCCCTGCGCTCAGCCTATCGCGAGATCTTCTTCGGCGCGGGGACCCTGGCCGAGCGGGCCGCAGTGGCAGCCGAGGCGCATCAGGGGGTGGAGACGGTGGCGCGGCTCACGGCCTTCATCCTCGCCGATTCGAGCCGCAGCTTCTGCACGCCGCGTGACGAGCCCCGCTCTGAGTCCGGTGCCGAGCCCGACGCCGAGCGGGGTGCCGAGACCACGGACGCGCGTGCCGAGTGATCCGCTCCCGCTGGCCATCATCGCCGGCCGCGGCGCGCTGCCGCGGATGATCGCCGAGCACTGCCAGGCGACCGCGCGCCCCTATCTTGTCGTGACCTTCCCGGCGACGCAGCCCGACTGGGTCGCCGGCCACCCCCACGAGACCCATCGGTTCGAGAAGGTCGGCCGGCTCTTCCGCGCGCTCTCCCGCGCCGGCTGCCGCGAGGTCGTGTTCGCCGGCGCCATGGACCGGCCGCGGCTTCGCCCCTGGCTCGCCGATGGCAAGGCGCTGGCGGTCGCGCTCCGCGTCGTCCGGCTGCTCCGCCGCGGCGACGACGCCATGCTGCGGGGCCTCGCCGAGATCTTCGAGACCGAGGGCATGCGGCTGGTGAGCGCGGCCGACTGCCTGCCCGGCGGCGCGCTCACGGTCGCTGCCGGCGTGCTCGGGCGCACCCGGCCCGATGCGCGGACCGAGGCGGATGCGGCGCGGGCGAGGGAGATCCTGGCGGCCCTCGGGCCGGTCGATGTCGGACAGGCGGTGGTGGTGGCGGGCGGGGTCTGCCTCGGGGTCGAGGCAATCGAGGGGACCGATGCGCTGCTTGCCCGGGTCGCCGCCCTGCCAAAGGCCAAACGCGCCCATGCGCCGCCGCCCGCGGGCGTCCTCGTCAAGCTGCCGAAGCCCGGTCAGGACCGCCGGCTCGACATGCCCACCATCGGCCCGCGCACGGTCGAGGGCGCGGCCCGCGCCGGGCTCGCGGGGGTCTGCATCGGGGCGGACGGTGTCCAGGTGCTCGAGCGCGACGCCTGTATCGCGGCGGCCGACCGGGCGGGCCTCGCGCTCTGGGCGGTACCCGGCCCGTGAGCGGACCGCTGATCTATCTCCTCGCCGGCGAGCCCTCGGGCGACCGGCTGGGTGCCGCGCTCATCCGCGGCCTGCGGGCTGAGGCGCCGGGGGTCCGCGTGGCCGGCATCGGCGGGCGCGAGATGCAGGCGGCGGGGCTCGAGAGCCTCATCGACATCGCCGACCTCACGGTGATGGGCTATTCCGAGATCGTCCCGCGGCTGCCGGTGATCCTGCGGCGCCTGCGCGAGGCGACGGGCGACGTGCTGGCCCGGCGGCCCGCGGCGCTGGTCACGATCGACGCACCGGCCTTCGGCCTTCGGGTAGCCTCGCGGGTGCGCCGGGCCGATCCCGCGATCCGCACGATCCACTATGTCGCGCCGACGGTCTGGGCCTGGCGCCCCAAGAGGGCGGCGCAGATGGCGCAGTATGTCGACCATGTGCTGGCGCTGCTGCCCTTTGAGCCGCCCTATATGGAGGCCGCCGGCATGAGCTGCGACTTCGTCGGCCCCCCGGTCGCGGCGCGCCCGCAGGCCGACCCGGCCGCTAGGCCGGCCTTCCCGGCCACGCGCGGCATCCCCGCCGCGGCGCTGCTGCTGCTGGTGGCGCCCGGCTCGCGGGGCGGCGAGGTCAAGCGGCTGATGCCGGTCTTCGGCGCCGCGCTCGGGCAGCTCGCGGCGCGCCATCCGGACCTCACGGCGGTGGTGCCGGTCGCCGAGACAGTGGCCCCGCAGGTGACCGACTGGGCCGAGGCGCTGCCGCTCCCCACCCATCTCGTCCGGCCCGAGGAGGGCGAAGCGGTCAAGCACGTCGCCTTCGCCGCGGCCGATGCGGGGATCGTCGCCTCGGGCACGGTCACGGTCGAGCTCGCGGCGGCCGGTTGCCCGCATGTGTCGTGCTACCGCGTCTCATGGCTGAGTGCTGCGATCGCCCGGCGCCTCATCCGGGTCGACACGGCGCATACGATCAATCTGGTGATCGGGCGGAAGGCGGTGCCGGAGTGCCTGCAGGAGCACTGCACGCCTGACGCGGTCGTGGCGGCTGCGGACCCGCTCCTGGCCCCCGGGGGGGGCGATGCCCAACGCGCGGCCTTCGCCGAGGCGATGGCGCTCCTCGGGCGCGACGGCCCCGAGCCCGGGCTCAGGGCCGCGCAGTCCGTGCTCGCCAAGCTCTAGAGCGCTGTCCGACCTGATGGGGTCAGGTCGCGCGCTCTAGCGCTAGAATTGATCGCGTTCTCCAGACACCAGACTGAGTCAGTCTGGTCGGAAAACGCTCTAGATCAGCGGTCCGAGCAGGCGACGTAGTGGCGCTGCGCGGCGCCCGTGTAGAGCTGGCGCGGCCGGCCGATCCGCTGCGAGGGATCCTCGATCATCTCCTTCCACTGCGCGATCCAGCCCACCGTGCGCGAGAGCGCGAAGATTGCCGTGAACATCGAGGTCGGGAAGCCCATCGCGTTGAGCACGATGCCCGAATAGAAGTCGACGTTCGGGTAGAGCTTCTTCTCGACGAAGAACTCGTCCTCGAGCGCGATCCGCTCGAGCTCCTGCGCCACCTGCAGCGTAGGGTCGTTCTCGGTGCCGACGAGTTCGAGCACCTCCTTGGCGGTCTGCTGCATGACCTTGGCGCGCGGGTCGTAGTTCTTGTAGACGCGGTGGCCGAAGCCCATCAGGCGGAACGGGTCGTCCTTGTCCTTCGCCCGCCCGATATACTCCGGAATGCGGTCGACCGAGCCGATCTCGCGCAGCATCTCGAGGCAGGCCTGGTTGGCGCCGCCATGAGCCGGGCCCCAGAGGCAGGCGACCCCCGCCG
>CAYORO010000107.1:0-11267 GCA_964406355.1 uncultured Limibaculum sp. | reverse complement strand
CGAGGCCTGCGATGCAGATCTGGTTGACCATCTTGGTGAGCTGGCCGGCGCCCGCCGGACCCATCAGCCGGCAGGCCTTGTAGTAGGCCGCCATCACCGGCTCCGCCCGGGCGTAGTCGACCTCAGCGCCCCCGCACATGATCCCGAGCTGGCCGTTCTCGGCGCCCGCCTGGCCGCCCGAGACCGGCGCATCGACGAAGCCGATGCCGCGCTCGGCACCGAGCGCTGCCAGCTCCCGCGCCACCTGGGCGCTCGCCGTGGTGTGGTCGACGAAGACCGTGCCCGAGGCCATGCCGGCGAAGGCGCCATCCTCGCCGAGCACGACGCTGCGCAGATCGTCGTCATTGCCGACGCAGGCCATCACGAGCTCCGAGCCGGCTGCCGCCTCGCGCGGGGTGGGGAGGGCGCGCCCGCCATGCTGGGCGGCCCAGGCCTCGGCCTTGGCGAAGGTGCGGTTGTAGACCGTCACGCCGTGGCCCTTGGCAACGAGATGCCCCGCCATCGGATAGCCCATCACCCCGAGCCCTAGGAAACTCACCGTCGCCATGCTGTCCTCCACTGTTGTCGATCTGGTGTTTGGCTCCCTGTATCGGGGCAGGGCGGGCAGCGGATCAAGGGCGACGGTTGCGCCGGCCCCGGGGCTCTGGTTCAAACGGGGCATGGCGGCGGCACCCGGAGGGCGCGCATGAACCGGATCCTGCGGTGGCTGCTCCGGGGCTTTCTTGTGCTTGCGGGGCTGGCGGGTGTCGCGGTGGCGATCCTCTGGACGCTGCTTATGGGCTCGCTGCCGGAATATGACGGCGAGGTGGTCGTCGAGGGTCTCGACGCGCCGGTCGAGGTGCTGCGCGATGCCAATGCGGTGCCGCATATACGGAGCGAGACCGCGCATGACATGTGGTTCGCGCTCGGCATGGTGCATGCGCAGGACCGGCTCTGGCAGATGGAGGTGGCGCGGCGCTCGGCGCAGGGGCGGCTCTCGGCGCTCTTCGGGCCGCGCACGCTGGGGCTCGACCGGCTGGTGCGCCGGCTCGACCTCTACGGCCATGCGCGGCGGGCGGTGGCGCATCAGACGCCCGAGGCGCGGGCCGCGCTCGAGGCCTATGCGGCGGGGGTGAATGCCTGGATCCGCCATGTCGACGCCAACTCGCTCGGCCGGGGGGCGCCGGAGTTCTTCCTCTTCGGGCGTGGCTTCGAGCCGTGGACGGCGGCCGACAGCCTCGGGATCCTCAAATCCATGGCGCTCCGGCTGACGGCGGCGGCGCGTCACGAGATCCGCCGGGCGCGGTTCCAGCTTGCGCTGCCGCCTGAGCGCGTCGCCGACATCCTGCCCGACGATCCGACGCCGGCCGAGCTCACCGCCCCGTGGCGCGAGGCGCTGTTCCCAGGGGCGCTGTTCCCAGCGGCGCGGTTCGCCGAGACTGAGGCGGGCCCCGCGCCTGCGCCCGATCCGCTGCTGGAGGCGCTCGGGCCGGCGACCGATCCGCGCCTCGCGGGCGCATCGAACGCCTGGGCTGTCGACGGCACGCGGAGCTCGTCGCGCGCGCCGCTCCTGGCGAACGATCCGCATCTCTGGCTGTCGGCGCCCTCGGTCTGGTACCTCGCCGATGTGGCAGGCGGAGGGCTGCGCGGCATCGGCGGTACGTTGCCGGGGGTGCCCGCGATCCTTTCGGGGCACAACGGGCGGCTCGGCTGGGGCCTCACCACCGCCAATGTGGACGACCAAGACCTCTTCATCGAGCGCCTGAACCCCGACAACCCGGCCCAATACCTCACGCCCGAGGGCTGGCGCGACTTCGAGGCCCGGCGCATCCGGATCGAGATCGCCGGCGAGGCGCCGCTCGTCGAGACGGTGCTCGCGACGCGCCACGGGCCGGTGCTCGACGACGACATGCTGGGGGTCGACGCGGTGACGCCCGAGGGCCATGTGGCAGCCCTCGCCTGGACCGCCCTCAAGGACGAGGACCGGGGCTACTCGGCGCTCCTCGAGCTTCTCCGTGGCACGCGCGTGGCTGATGGGCTTGCCGCCGCCGAAGGGGTGAGCGTGCCGGCGCAGGCTGTGGTGCTGGCCGATGGCGAGGAGATCGGCCTCGTGCTGGCGGGCGAGGTCCCGCTCCGCCCCGAGCAGAGCGCCGTGCGCGGGCGGCTGCCGGCGCCGGGCTGGACCGGGGAGCACGACTGGCTGGGGCGCCTCGCGCCGGAGCGCCTGCCGCGGATCGTCGCCCCGGCCGAAGGGGCGCTCGCCACCGCCAATGCCCGGCTCACCGACGCGCCCTACCCGGAGCATCTCAGCCATGACTGGGACGCGCCCTATCGCATCCGGCGGATCCTCAAGGAGCTCTCGGGCCGGCGCTTCCATTCACGCGACAGCTTCGTTGCGCTTCAGTCCGACAGTGTCTCCGGGATGGCGCGGGCCGTGCTGCCGCTGATCGCGCGCGACCTCTGGTGGCGCGACGGGACCGGCCCCGTGCCCGAGCCGCGGCGCATCGCGCTCGAGCGCCTCGCGGACTGGACCGGCGAGATGGACCAGCACTCCCCCGAGCCGCTGATCTTCGCCGAGTGGATGCGCCAGCTCACCCGCAGGCTCGCCGCCGACGAGCTCGGCGCGCTGATCGACGAGGTCGCGGGGCCACAGCCGCTCTTCGTCGAGCGGGTGTTTCGCGACATCGACGGCGCCGACATCTGGTGCGACATCGACAAGACGCCCGAGCGCGAGACCTGCCCCGAGATCGCGGCCTCGGCGCTCGACGCCGCGCTCGCGCGGCTCGCGGCCGAGCAGGGGGCCGACATCGCCGGGTGGCGCTGGGGCTCGGTGCATCGTGCGGTGCACCGGCACATGCCGCTCGGCTTTGCCGGGCCGCTCGGGCTCCTCGTCAATATCGAGCAGGAGACCTCCGGCGGCGACTACACAATCATGCGCGGCGCGACGCCCGGACGGGGGCGGCGGCCCTTCGAGAACGCCCATGCCTCGGGGCTGCGGATCGTGATCGACTTCGCCGATCTCGACCGATCCTCGATGATGATCTCGACGGGGCAGAGCGGGCATCCGCTCTCGCGCTGGTACGACCATCTCGCCGAGCCCTGGGCGCGGGGCGACATGATCCCGATGTCGACGAGCGAGACCGACGCGGTCTCAGGCGGGGTCGGTGTGATGCGGCTCATCCCGGCGGGGCCGGGCTGAGCGCTCTTGGCTGGGTCGTGCTGTTGCCGGCTCAGTCGCGCCGGCCGATGCTCTCGCGCAGCATCTCGTCGGCCACGACGCAGGCCGCGCGCCAAGGCGCCGTCCACATCATCGCCATTGCGCCGAGCCCCTGCATCATCATTGCGTTACGGCCGAAGCTGAAGGGATCTGCACCCGCACGCCCCGTCTGTCCGCCAACACCCGTATGAGGTCCGTGAACCATCGACACATCTCCCTTCCGTCATCGTGCTCCGAGCCTATTGCTACGGTGCAGCAAGGTCCATAAAGAAAATTCAACGTCCACGCAGGAATATTTCCCAGCGTGGAAAAGAGTTGGGGATTGCCCGCGCGGCGCGCAAGGGGGGCGGTCGCCTCAGCCGAAGAGCTCGTGGCAGAGCTCGAGCGCCTCGACCAGGCGGTCGACCTCCGCTGGCGTGTTGTAGAGCCCGAAACTCGCGCGTGCAGTGGCGTTTACGCCGAGATGTGCCATCAGTGGTTGACAGCAATGATGCCCTGCGCGGACCGCGACACCCTTCTTGTCGATCACGGTCGAGATGTCGTGGGGGTGCGCGCCGCCCTCCATCGAGAAGGAGAAGATGGCGCCCTTGGACTCAGAGTTTCCCTGGATCTGGAGCCAGTTCAGGCCGCCGAGTTTCGACTGCGCATAGTCTCTGAGCCCCTTTTCATGGGCGGCGATCGCGTCCATGCCCAAGGCTTCGAGATAGTCGAGCGCGGCGCCGAAGCCGATCACCTGCACGATGTTGGGGGTGCCCGCCTCGAACTTGTGGGGCGGGTCGTTGTAGGTGATCCGGTCCTGATGCACCTCTCGGATCATGTCGCCGCCGCCCTTGAAGGGGCGCATCTCGGCCTGGCGCTCGCGCGAGATGTAGATCGCGCCCGAGCCCGAGGGGGCGTAGAGCTTGTGGCCCGTGATCACATAGAAGTCCGCCCCGATCGCGCGGACATCGACGGGCATATGCACCGCCGCCTGGCAGCCGTCGAACAGCACCGGCACGCCGCGCGCATGGGCGATCTCGGCGATGCGCTTTGCATCGGTCACGGTGCCGAGGACGTTCGACATGTGACTGATCGCGACGAGCTTGGTGCGCGGCCCGATGGCCTCGGCCACGCGCTCGGGGTCGATATCGCCGCGGGCATCGGGGGCGACCCATTTCAGCACGGCGCCATGGCGCTCGCGCATGAAGTGCCACGGCACGATGTTGGCGTGGTGCTCCATCACCGAGAGGACGATCTCGTCACCCGGCTGGATCCGCGGCTCGAGCCAGCCATAGGCGACGAGGTTGAACCCCTCGGTGCCGTTGGAGGTGAACAGGATCTCGTCCTCGTGCTGCGCGCCGAGGAAGCGCGCCACCTTGCCGCGCACCGCCTCGAAGCGGTCGGTCGCCTCGTTGGACAGCGTGTGCAGGCCGCGATGCACGTTGGCGTAGCCCATCGCGTAGGTCTCGGCCATCGTGTCGATCACCGCCTTCGGTTTCTGCGCCGAGGCGGCGTTGTCGAGATAGACGAGGGGGGTGCCGTTGATCTCGCGGGCGAGGATCGGGAAATCGGCGCGGATCGTCTCGACGTCGTACATGGCGGCCTCAGGACTTCTGGCGTGGGGGTGTGGGCGTGACGGTCGGGCTCACCCGGTCGGGGCGAGCGCTCCCACCATCACATAGGCGGCAAGCGCGAGCGCGACAGTGGATGCGGCGACACGCAGCGTGCTGCGGAAACCGTGCACCTCGGCGACATGGCTCGCGAAGATCCAGATGGTCGCCCCGCTCCAGCCGAAGAGGAGCAGCGAGGCCAGAGCGCCGCCCTCGCCTTTGAGCGCCGGCACGAGGCCGATCAGCGCGATCGGCCAGAGGAAGCTGGTGACGAAGGCGAACCAGGCCATCATGGCGAGACAGCGGGGCAGGTCGGCGCTGCCGCCAAACAGCCGGCCGATCCCGAAGACCAGCATCCCCGTCAGGCCCGAGCCGAGCAACAGCGACAGCACGCCCCCGATATGCGCGGCGATCACGGGCCCGCGGGCCTCCACGTTGGCCCCCGGCACGCTCAGCACGGCGAGCGCCTGGATCAGGTAGGCGACGACGATCAGCCCGAGGATGGTGACCGGGTCTCCGGCGATCTGGTCGATCACGCGGCGCAGCGCCTGGCGGGGCAGGGCGATCCCCTCGAGGATGCCGGCAACGATCGACGCAATCGCACCGCCCCCGTTGCCCCCGTTCTTCCCTGGTGGCTCGCTGCCGCCGCGATCGCCCGTCGGTCCGCCGGACTGGCCGCCCTGCGGCCGCCCGGTCACGGAGCCAACCCGAGCGCGTCCAGGATCATGGGCCCGACGATCAGGCTGGCGACGAGCACCACCACGGTCAACACGGAGAACGCGATGAAGACGGGCGAGGTGCGCGAGGTGCGATGCGCCTCCGCGACCCCGGCCGACAGGAAGAAGACGAAAGCCACGGGTCCGATGAGGAGCGGCGGCCAGGAGAAGAGCGTGGTGCCGAAGATCGGATCGATATGCTCGAGATGGGCGAAGCCGGCCCCGATCAGCGCGCCGACGATCCCGACGGGCGCCGAGACGAGCGCCGCCCAGAAGACACCGGTGCGCAGGTCCTTGAAGCCACCCCGTCCGCCGAGCGCGCGCCCGATCATGCAGACGAGGGCGGCGAAGATGTAGAGCGTTGCGGTGCGCACGAGGAGCGCGCCGACGAGGATCAGGCCGAGCTGCGCCGGCACCGGCAGCGATTGTTCGACCGTGACGCTCGGCGACACCACCAGCTGCACGCCGCGCCCGAGGAAGAACAGCACATCCGACAGCAGCACGAAGAACAGGAGCCGCGCCTCGGAGGGGTTCTCGTCGATCAGCGCGCGCGTGGTCCGGCGCATGTCGCGATAGGAGAGCCGCATCCGCGCCCAGACCGACATGCCCGTCAGCGGCTCCAGCGGCTGTTGCACGTCCTTCAGATGGACATCGGGAAGATCGTCCGCGATCTCGCTCGTCATGGCAGCTCCGATGGCTCAGCACCCGGCCTTGCGTCGACCGACACGCGCCGTCCCCAGACGGCCACCCACAACCCTGACGGGAGACTACATGATCGGTCCAAGGGCGCCAATCGCTTTCCGAGTATGGCTCGCCCCCGCCATGGTCAGACCAGGAGGCGGGGCAGGGACACGAGCCCGATGAGCAGGGCGGCGACGATCGCAAGCACCGCCCAGGGCCGGGCGAACCCATGCGCCGCGGCAAAGCAGTGCGCGAGCGCATAGGCGAAGAAGAGGAAACCGAGGCTGCGGACGGCGCCGGCAACGACCGGGGGCAGCAGCGGTGCTGCGACGAGCCCCGCGACCGAGGCGACCAGCGCCACAGGGGCGGCGACCAGCGCGGCCCAGGCCATGGCGGCGCGGCTGGCATAGCCTGAGCCCGTGCCGCCGGTGGCCCGCGCGAGACCATGCGCGAGCAGCGCGAGGAGGTAGAGGAGGAGCGGCCAAATTAGCCCGAAGACCACGATCCCGGCACCGATCATCCCCTCGAGCGCGACCGGGGCGGAGACGCCGACGGTCGGCCGGATCATCTGCTCGGCGATCACGAGGAGCAGCAGCATCAGGCCCGAGACCAGCAGCAGCACGAAGAGCGTGGTCTCCGACGGGCTGCGGGCGAGGAGCCATCGCATGCTCCCGCCCATATCGGCCCAGGCGGTCAGCACCCGGCCCGCCAGCCCCGGCTCGGCCATGCGCCTATCCCCGCCCGGCCATCCAGCAGGCCACCTCGCCGCGCATCGCCTCGGCGAGCGCCGGATCGTCGATCTCGGAGACCGCCTCCTCCACGAAGGACGCAATCAGCAGCGCCTCGGCCTCGCCCCGCGTGATGCCACGCGCCATCAGGTAGAAGAGCGCCGTGCGGTCGAGCGCGCCCGTGGTCGAGCCGTGCGAGCATTTGACGTCGTCGGCATAGATCTCGAGCTCGGGCTTGGCGGAGAACTCAGCGCCCTCAGCCAGCAGCACCGATTGCGAGATCTGGTAGCCGTCGGTCTTCTGCGCCGTGGGGCGGACGAAGATCTTGCCCTGGAAGATGCCGCGGGCGCGCTCGTCGAGCACGTTCTTGAAGACCTGCCGGCTCTCGCAGCGCTGCCCCTCATGGGTGACGAAAACGGTGTTGTCCGCATGTGCCTCGCCGCGCCCGAGCACGGCGCCGGCGATATGGCCGGTCGCGTCGTCGCCCTCGAGTGCAATCACCACCTCGTTGCGCGTGAGGCTGCCGTCGAGCGTCATGGTGAAGGTCTTGAACTCCGCGCCGCTCGCGATGCGGGCGAAGAGATGCGTGGCGGTCGGCCGGTCGGGCTCGTGCTGGAGGCGGATGTGGTGGAAGCGCCCGCCCGGGGCGATGTCGACCTCGAGCGCGGTGTTGGTGGCGGTGCCGGACTCCAGCAGCGTCAGCGCGGCGCCGCTCTCGACCCGCACGACATGGTGCAGGAGCGCCGCGCCCGCGCCCCGCTGTTCCTGGTGGATGTGCAGCCGGCCCGCGACCTCGCCCTGGACGTGGATCACGAGCCCCTCGCAGGCCGCCGCGGTGTTGAGCGCCGCCAGCGGTCGCGCGACCTTCTCCTGCCCGGCCGCCTCGAGCGCGCCGAAGAGATCGCGCGCGGGCGTGATGTCCTGCGCCAGCGCCTCGCCGAGCGGTGTCAGCGTCAGGCCCGCCATCGCGGGCAGCGGCCCGGCGCGGCGGCCATCGGCGAAGCGGATCGCCTCGGCCTCGAGGCCGGGGAACGGGTCCGCGCCCCCGGCGATGGGCGTCGGCCCCGCCTCGACCGGACCCTGCACTTCGGTGAGTGGCGTGGGCTCGGTGTATTTCCAGTACTCGTCGCGGCGGATCGGCGCGCCGGCATCGAGGAGGCGCGTGCGGGCGCGGGCGCGGGCGTCACGGGCCCAGCCGGCCTCGCCCTCGGGCAGCGGCAGGGCGGCCAGCAGCGCCTCGGCCGTGCGGCGCTTGTCGTCGAGCAGTTTCGGGGAGAGGGCCATCCGCTCAGGCCCCCGCCTTGATCTCGGCATAGCCCTCGGCCTCGACCCGCGCGGCGAGCTCCGGGCCGCCGGTCTCGACAATCCGCCCGTCGGACATGATGTGGACGACGTCGGGCACGATATGGTCGAGCAGCCGCTGGTAGTGGGTGATGACGAGGAAGCCGCGCTCGTCGTTCCGCAGCGCGTTCACGCCCTGGGCGACAAGCTTCATCGCGTCGACATCGAGGCCCGAATCGGTCTCGTCGAGGATGCACATGCGCGGCTCGAGCACCGCCATCTGCAGGATCTCGTTGCGCTTCTTCTCGCCGCCCGAGAAGCCGACATTGACCGCGCGCTTGAGCATCTCGGCATCCATGTCGAGCGCCTTGGCCTGTGCGCGCACGAGCTTGAGGAAGTCGGGCGCCGAGATCTCGGGCTCGCCGCGGGCCTTCTTCTGCGCGTTCATCGCGGTGCGCAGGAAGGTCATGTTGTTCACGCCGGGGATCTCGACGGGGTACTGGAAGGCGAGGAACAGCCCCGCCGCCGCGCGCTCGTTGGGCTCCATCCCGAGCAGGTCGGCGCCGTCGAGCGTCGCGCCGCCGCCGGTCACCTCATAGCCGTCCCGCCCCGCCAATACGTAGGACAGTGTCGACTTGCCCGACCCGTTGGGCCCCATGATCGCGTGCACCGTTCCCGGCTCGACCCGGAGGCTCACGCCCCGGAGGATCTGCTTGTCCTCCTCCTCGAGCTTCACCTTGAGATCGCTGATTTCCAGCATCGTCGTTCTCTCCTCTTCTGGCGGGGGCCTCCGCCCGCGGGGCCGGCGCCGGCGGCTCGGCCGGGGTCTCCTCCGCCGCCCGCACCGGCAGCTCGCGGATCGCGCGGGCGACGCCGACGAGCTCGATCGCAATGTCGCTCCGGCAGCTGCCGAACCGCTCGGCCAGCATGGCGTTGAACCGCCGGACCGCGACCCGGGCCACCGCCTGCCGGATCAGCGGGTCGCGGTCCACCCGGTCGATCCGGTCGATCGCCCCGCGCAGCGCCTCGGCGATCTCGTCCGTCACCGGGCTCTCCGCCGCCCCGCCGCCGTCCGCCGCGCCGCCCGCCGTCACCGGGGCCGCCCGCCCTGCCGTTTCCGTCATCGCTCCGACCTCCGCCTCGCCGCGCCGGTTCTGCGCGGCACGCACGGCGCCGAAGCTCGCCCGAACTCCTTTAGGACCGCTTAACCAACCGCCTCGTCGGCCGGCGAGAGGCGGACCGCCGTGCCCGTCGCCGAGACCATCAGCATGTTGTTGATCACCTCGTAGTCGAGGGCGACGGCGATGATCGCGTGGGCCTGCATCGCCGCGGCCTGCTCGCGCATGTCGTCGAGCGCGATCGCGCGCGCCCGGCCGAGCTCGGCCTCGCAGGCCGAGGACCGGCCCGACACGACGTCGGTGATCCCGGCGAAGACGTCGCGCACGATGTTGGCGCCGACGATCGCCTCGCCGACGACGATGCCCTTGTACTCCTCGACCTTGCGGCCGTCGATTTCGTTGGTTGTCGTCAGGATCATGGCTCTCTCCTCCCGCTCGAAATTGTGGTGGAGAGCCAATGGGCCAAGGCCCGGCCGAAAGCAAGGCGCGCGCTCATGGCTCGCCCTCCCAGTACTCGAGCGCCGCATCCTCCGCGTGCCAGATATGAAAGACGCGTGCGGCCGCCAGCCCGCCTCCCTCCGGCCGCATGGACGCGACGGCGCGCTTGCCGCTGTCGGGATACTCCAGCACGTCCGGGTCGTTCAGCGTGGAGATGCAGAGATAGCGGAGCTCCTCGGCGCCGGTGTTGCGCAGCTCATGCGCCGTCTCGAGCCCGCCGGCGGGTGCTGCGCAGACATGGCCCGCCCGGACCGGCCATGAGGTCTCGCCGAGGCGAAAGGTGCCCGCGCCCGAGAGGATCACGAGCATCTCCTCATTGGCATGGTGCGCGTGGCGCGGGAACGCGGCCTTGCCCGGCGGCACGATGTGGAGCTGGCAGCCGAGCGCGCGCGCCCCGATCGCCGGGCCGATGCGCCCGAGCCGCGCCTCGAAGCGCGTGCCATGGCCCCAGTCGCGGAGCGCCACCTCGTCGAGATGGACCACCGGTGATCTCTCGTCATTCATGGTCGCCGATCCCTCCGGTCGCCCCATTGCCAGCCCCAACCGCCCTCGGTTTTGAGCCAGACGAGGCGCATGAAGCCGGCCGAGAGCAGCAGGACCGCGACGACGAAGATCACGATATCCGTGGCACCCAGGCCCTGGGCACTCGTGGCGGGCCAAACGATCAGCAGCAGCACGAGCACGAGCTCGATCGCGATGAACGCCCCGAGCGCCGCCCATCCCTTCCAGTGCGAGGGATTGGCGCCATAGCCATAGCGCTTTCGACGGAACCAGTACTCGCTCATTCGCGCGAGGCCTCCAGCTGTCGCTCGATCCGGATCACCCGCTCCTTGAGGCTCGCGATATCGCCCCGCTGTTTGGAGAGCGCGGTCGACATCGTCGAGAGATCGCGACGCATCGTCGTCATCTCGGTCAGCATCCCCGCCATGTCTCCCCGAACGCTGGCCATGCTGGCCCGGATCGCCTTCACGTTCTCCAGAAGGATCTTCTCGAACTCCGTCATCCGCTTACCCCAACGCGGTTGCGGCGTTCTGCCTTACACCGACACGCTTCTCACGCCACCCCAACTGTCCAACCCCGGGCACGCGCCCCGAGCCCGGACGACTCACACTCAGGCGGGCCGTCGCATCTGCTCGTGATGCCGCGCCCGGTACCGACTGACCCTGTCGCCACGGTCACTCCGGCAAAGTCGACACCTCCTAGGCATCGAAGATGGCGAGGATAAGTCCTCGACCTGTATGAGCGCGGAGGGTCCGGATCCACAGCAACCATCCATGGGGACCACCATTTCGCGCCGGAGGCGCTGCGGAACTCCTCAACTGGCCCCGGTCACCCGGGGCCACCGCGCAAGAAGCGGGACCGCTCGCGATCAGCCGACCGAGCCCTCGAGACTGATGGCGACGAGTTTCTGGGCCTCGACGGCGAACTCCATCGGCAGCTCCTGCAGCACCTCCTTGCAG
>CAYORO010000106.1:0-11320 GCA_964406355.1 uncultured Limibaculum sp. | reverse complement strand
GCGCGGCGACGGAGGCTCTGACCGACGCCGCCGAGGGCGCGGCGACGGAGGCTCTCACCGATGCCGCCGAGGGCGCGGCGACGGAGGCTCTGACCGACGCCGCCGAGGGCGCGGCGACGGAGGCCCTGGGCGAGGCCACCACGGACGCGGTGCCGGCCGACGCCGAAGCGGCAGGCCAGGAGGCGGCCACCGATCCTGCCACCGACACGGCCGCCGGTGCTGGGGCGGTCGCCGGAGACGGGCTTGCCGAGCAGGCATGGCAGCAGCCGGAGGAGCCGCTCGCCTCGGTCCTCGAGCTGGTCGATCTCGGCGACCTGGCCGAGGAGACCCGGGCCACCACCTGGATCGGTCACGCGGTGCAGTCCGAACAGGGCACGGAGATCGGCACGATCCGCGAACTGATCCTCGTCTCGCCGCGCCGGATCGGGCGCGCCGTGATCGGCCTTCCGAAGGGCGCGCTGGGATTGCGGGAGACCGACATCGTCGTGCCCGCGCGCTATCTCCGGGCCGAGCGGGCCGAGGATGGCGGCCTGCGTCTGGTCCTCGCGATCGGCGACATCGAGCTTCAGACGACGATCGAGTCCCGCCAGGAGTGAGCCGCGCCGCGGGGCGGCTCGGCAGCCGGGCTCAACAGTCGGGCTCAACAGTCGGGGACGTTGACCGCGAGCCCGCCGAGCGAGGTCTCCTTGTACTTCTCGCTCATGTCGCGGCCGGTCTCGCGGAGCGTCGCGATGCAGGCGTCGAGCGAGACGATATGCGCGCCGTCGCCCCGGAGCGCGAGCGAGGCTGCCGAGACCGCCTTGATCGCGCCGAGGCCGTTTCGCTCGATGCAAGGCACCTGCACGAGCCCCTTCACCGGGTCGCAGGTCATGCCGAGATGGTGTTCGAGCGCGATCTCGGCCGCGTTCTCGGCCTGCGCGGGGCTCCCGCCCATCGCGGCGCAGAGCCCGGCCGCCGCCATCGCCGAGGCCGAGCCGACCTCGGCCTGGCAACCGCACTCCGCGCCCGAAATCGAGGCGCTGTGCTTGACCAGCCCGCCGATCGCGGCGCCGGTCAGCAGCATCTCGCGCTCGCCCGCCTCGGTCGCGCCGACCACATGGTCGCGGTAGTAGCGCAGCACCGCCGGGAAGACCCCCGCCGCCCCGTTGGTCGGCGCGGTCACCACGCGCCCGCCGGCCGCGTTCTCCTCGTTGACCGCCATTGCATAGGCCGAGAGCCAGTCATTCGCGACATGGGGCTGCTGGAGGTTGCGCCCGCGCTCGGCCAGGAGCTGCTCGTGGATCGCCTGCGCGCGGCGACGCACATTGAGCCCGCCCGGCAGGATACCGCCGGTGCCGAGCCCGCGGTCGATCGTGTCCATCATCACCGCGATGATCCGGTCGATCCCCTCCTCGAGCGCGCGGGGGGCCATGCGGCTCTCCTCGTTGGCACGCTTCATCCGGGCGATGGAGAGGCCCGAGGCGGCGGCCATCTCGAGCATCTCGGCGCCGGTGGCAAAGGGGTGGGGCACGGTCGGCTCGCCGTCGACCGGCTTCAGCGCGGGATCGGCGGCCATTTCGGCCTCGGTGAGGACGAACCCTCCGCCGATCGAATAGTAGGTCTCGCGCTGGAAGAGATTGCCGTCCGCGTCCCAGGCGGAGAGCACGAGCGCATTGGCATGGCCCGCCAGCGGGGGGCCGAAATCGAAGACGAGATCGGCATCCGGGTCGAAGGCCAGATCGCCGAGGCCCTCCACCGCGATCCGCGTCTCGGCGGCGATCCGCGCCAGGGCAGCATCGGCGGCGGTGCGGTCGAGCGTCGCCGGGCGGAACCCGGCAAGGCCCAGGATCACCGCCTGGTCGGTCGCATGCCCGCGGCCGGTGAAGGCAAGGCTGCCATGGAGCCGGCAACCGAGCCGCGCCGCCGGTCCCGCGCCGGGGATCCGCTCGCCCGAGCGCAGGAGCTCGAGAAACCGCTCGGCCGCCACCATCGGCCCCATGGTGTGCGAGCTTGACGGTCCGATGCCGATCTTGAAGATGTCGAACAGACTGAGGAACATGCCAATCTCCCGCCGCACCCGCACGGCCACGTGCCGAGGCACCCGCGCTGCCGCTCCATCATAGCTGGGGATCGCCGATGTCGCTGAAAACCGACGATCTCGACGCAGTGTATGGCGCGAAATCGCCCGAGGAGACCCGCGCGATCTACGACGATTGGGCGGCGAACTACGACACCGAGCTGATGGCCAAGGGCTATTGGCTGCCGATGCTGGCGGCGGGGCTGGTGGCGCGGTACGTCGCGGCGGAGGAGCCGGTGCTCGATGCAGGCTGCGGCACCGGACTGATCGGCGTCACGTTGGGGGCGCTCGGCCATCGCCGGATCGCAGGGCTTGACCTCGCCGAGGGCATGGTCGCCACGGCCGAGCGCCTCGGGGTCTACGAGCGGCTCTACACCCACCGGCTCGGCACGCCGATCCCCGAGCCCGACGGCGCCTTTGGGGCGGTGGTCTCCACCGGGTCCTTCGGGCCGGGCCATGCGCCGCCCGAGAGCCTCGAGGAGTTCGCACGCGTGGTGCGGCCTGGCGGGCACGTGATCTTCAATGTGGTCGAGGCGAGCTGGGAGGAGCAGGGCTTTCCCGCCGTGATCGATCGCCTCGCGGCCGCGGGGCGCTGGCGCGAGCGGGAGCGCTCGGCGCCGGTGCGCGCCTTCCTCCTCGCCGAACCCGAGCTGATGGTGCGGTTCTTCGTCTACGAGGTGCTCTGATGGCCGATCCCGCGAAGCAAGCCGCGGCGCTGCGTGCGCTCGCGCAGATCCAGGACGGGATGGTGGTCGGCCTCGGCACGGGCTCCACCGCCGCGCTGATGGTCGAGGCGCTGGGCGAGCGCATGCGCGAGGGACTGCGCATCACCGGGGTGCCGACCTCCGCCGCCACCGAGGCGCAGGCGGGCGGCCTCGGCATTCCGCTCGCGACGCTCGAGGAGGTCGGCCGGATCGACCTCACGATCGACGGCGCCGACGAGATCGGCCCCGGGCTCGCACTCATCAAGGGCGGCGGCGGCGCGCTGCTGCGCGAAAAGATCGTCGCCGCGTCCTCGGACCGGATGGTTGTGATCGCCGACGCCTCGAAGCGCGTCGAGACCCTCGGCACCTATCCGCTGCCCGTGGAGGTCGTGCGCTTTGGCTGGCGGACGACCGCGGCGCGCATCATCGCCGGGCGCGCTGTGCACGGCCTCGCGCTGGCCGAGACCGACATCACGCTCCGACAGCGCGACGGCGCCCCCCTCGTCACCGACGAAGGCAACCACATCCTCGACCTCGCCTGCCGCCAGATCCCCGATCCCGGCCGCGCCGATGTGGCGCTCAACGCGATCCCCGGCGTGATCGAGACCGGGCTCTTCGTCGGCATGGCCGCGGTCGCGATCATCGGCCACGGCGACGGGCGCAGCGAGATCCTCGGTGCCAACCCGGCTGCCGCGGCCCGCGGGGGTTGAGCCCGCCCCGCATCCTCACCTAAGTGCACCCGACGCCAGCATGGCCCGCATCAGGAGACACCGATGACCTTCGACTACGACCTCTTCGTCATCGGCGGCGGCTCGGGCGGGGTGCGTGCAGCCAGGATGGCCGCGCAGGCCGGTGCCTCGGTCGCGGTCGCCGAGGAGTACCGCTATGGCGGCACCTGCGTGATCCGCGGCTGCGTGCCGAAGAAGCTCCTGGTCTATGCTTCGCAGTTCTCCGAGGCGTTCGTCGATGCCGAGGGGTTCGGCTGGAGCGTCGGCGAGACCCGCTTCGACTGGCCGCGCCTCGTCGACGCCAAGGAGCGCGAGATCAGCCGGCTCGAGCAGATCTACATCCGCAATCTCGATTCCGCAGGTGCCGAGGTGTTTCGCGGCCGCGCCGAGGTGGTCGACCCCCACACGGTCCGCCTGATCACCCATGAGCGCGAGATCCGCACGAAACACATCCTCGTTGCGACGGGCGGACACCCCTTCGTGCCGGACTTCCCGGGCTCCGAGCATGCGATCACCTCGAACGAGGTGTTCGACATGGCCGAGCTGCCGGAGCGCATGGTGATCGTCGGCGGCGGCTATATCGCCTGCGAGTTCGCCTGCATTCTCAACGGGCTCGGCGCCCATGTGACGCTCGCCTATCGCGGCACACAGGTCCTGCGCGGCTTCGACGACGATCTGCGCGCCCATGTGGCCGACGAGATGCGGGCCAAGGGGATCGACATCCGGCTCGGCACCGAGGTCGCCCGGATCGAGGGCAAGGCACCGGGCCACACCGTCACCTTCACTTCGGGCGAGACCTGCGAGGCGGGCCGCGTGCTCTATGCGACCGGGCGGGTGCCCAACACCGCCGGCCTCGGGCTCGAGGCGGCGGGCGTCGCGCTCGGCCGGCGCGGCGAGGTGGTGGTGGATGCCTATTCCCAGACCTCGGTGCCCTCGATCTATGCGGTCGGCGACGTGACCGATCGCCTCCAGCTCACGCCCGTGGCGATCCGCGAGGGCGCGGCCTTTGCCGACACCGTCTTTCGCGGCGTGCCGACAAAGGCCGACCATGCGCTGGTGCCGACGGCGGTCTTCACCCAGCCGGAGATGGGCACGGTGGGGCTCACCGAGGCGCAGGCGGCGGCCGAAGGCGAGATCGAGGTCTACAAATCGAGCTTCCGCCCGATGCACACGATCCTCTCCTCGCGCGAGGAGCGCATGCTGATGAAGCTCGTTGTGGCCAAGCAGGAGCGCACCGTGCTCGGCGTCCACATCGCTGGCCACGGCGCGGGCGAGATGATCCAGCTCGCCGGAATCGCGGTGAAGATGGGTGCGACAAAAGAGGACTTCGACCGCACGGTCGCGGTGCATCCGACGGCGGCCGAAGAACTCGTGACAATGAAGACCCCGGTGGGGGCCTCTCCGATCGGCCTCGCGGGCGCCGTCGCCACGAGCGGTTCGTAACCGGGGCTTGAAGCCCTCGCCCCGACACCCAATTGTGGAACTCGTGCGGCTGTGGGATAGCCGGCCGGAGCACCATACGGGCGGGCGATCAGCGCCACGGACCTGAGAGGAAAGCGACAGGATGCCATTCAACAGCAACCAGGGCGGCGGTGGCCCGTGGGGCAACGGAAACCGCGGCGGCGGGCGGAACCCCTGGGGCGGCGGCCCGTCGGGTGGCGGCGGTGGCGGCGGCCAGGGCCCTGATCTCGACGATCTGATCCGCAAGGGACGCGACCAGCTCCGGGTGATCCTCGGCGGGCGCGGCGGCGGTGTCGGCAACGGGCGCGGCCCCGGCGGTGGCGGGCGCGGGCCGGCCTGGATCGGCAAGGTGCTGCCGATTGCCATTCCGGCGGTGCTGCTGGGCGCCTGGCTGTTGCAGTCGGTCTACCGGGTCGACACCTCGCAGAACTCGGTCGAGCTGCTGTTCGGCGAGTACTACCAGACCGGGACCGAGGGTCTGAACTTCGCGCCCTGGCCGATCATCACCTACGAGATCGTGCCGGTGACGACCGAGCGCACGATCGATATCGGCCTCGGCCGCTCGGGCGCCGCGCGCAACGACCGCGGCCTGATGCTGACGGGCGACGAAAACATCGTCGATATCGGCTTCCAGGTGGTGTGGAACATCTCGCGGCCCGACCAGTTCCTGTTCAACCTCGCCGACCCCGAGGAGACCATCCGCGCCGTGTCCGAATCGGCCATGCGCGAAGTCATCGGCCAGCGCGAGATGAAGCCGATCCTCAACCGCGACCGCGGGCCGATCTCGGACCAGGTGAAGGAGCTGATCCAGTCGACGCTCGACAGCTACGCCTCGGGCGTCAACATCGTGCGCGTCAACTTCGACGAGGCCGATCCGCCGGAACAGGTGATCGAGGCCTTCCGCGACGTGCAGGCCGCAGCCCAGGACCGCGACACCGCCGAGAAGCAGGCAGAGGCCTTCGCCAACCAGACGCTCGCCGAGGCGCGCGGCCGGGCCGCGAAGATCCTTCAGGACGCCGAGGCCTATCGCGCCCAGGTGATCAACGACGCCAAGGGTGAGGCCGCCCGCTTCACCGCGATCCTCGAAGAGTACGCCCTGGCGCCCGAGGTCACGCGCAAGCGTATGTTCCTCGAGACGATGGAGAAAGTGTTGGGCGACGTCGACAAGATCATCATCGATGACAGCGTGGGCGGTGGCGGCAACGGTCAGGGCGTCGTGCCCTATCTGCCGCTCAACGAGCTTCGCCGCCAGACCAGCCGGGGGACCCAGTGATGCGCAAGCTGCCGATCATTCTCGCGCTCATCGCCGTCGTCGCGCTCGTGGTCTACTCCTCGATCTTCATCGTGAAGGAGACCGAGCAGGCGCTCGTGCTCCAGTTCGGCGAGGTGAAGCGCGAGATCCGCGGCGGTCTCGCCACCCGCGCCGAGATCGAGGCCGACACCGAGGCACGCGAGGCCGAGGGCTCGGAGGCGGTGCCGACCGCGGAGAAATCCGAGGAGATCACCTACGATTCCGGCCCGGGGCTCTACTTCAAGGTGCCGCTAATCCAGGACGTGGCGAAGTACGAGGACCGCATCCTCGCGCTCGACACCTCGCCGCTCGAGGTCACGCCGATCGATGACCGCCGGCTGGTGGTCGACGCCTTCGCGCGCTGGCGCATCCGCGACCCGGTGCTGTTCCGCCAGGCGGTGCAGACCGAGTTTGCCGCCCGGCCGCGGCTCGAATCGATCCTCAACGCATCGCTCCGCGAGGTGCTGGGCTCGGTGCCGTCGGACGCCGTGCTGTCGGAGGAGCGGACCGAACTGATGCGGCGGATCACCGAGGTGACGCGGGCACAGGCCCTCGATCTCGGCGTGCTGATGATCGATGTCCGGATCAAGCGGGCCGACCTGCCGACCGAGAACCTCGAGGCCACCTATCGCCGCATGAACGCCGAGCGCCAGCGCGAGGCCGCCGACGAGCGTGCCCGCGGCCAGGAGCGCGCCCAGGAGGTCCGCGCCACCGCCGAGCGTGAGGCGGTGGAGCTTGCCTCCGACGCCGAGCGCCAGGCCGAGGAGATCCGCGGCGAGGCCGACGCCGGGCGCAACCGGATCTACGCCAACGCCTTCGGGCGGGACGCGGAGTTCTTCGCCTTCTACCGCTCGCTCCGAGCCTATGAGCGCTCGCTCAAGGGGTCGAACTCGACGCTTGTGATCAGCCCGAACAGCGAGTTCTTCGAGTACCTGAAGACCGACGGAGCGCCGGGTTCGGCGCGTGGGGAGTGACGGCAGGCCGCAAACGTCGCGAGGCGGAACGCAGACGATGTCCGGCTCGGGCGCGCTGACCGACCTGCTCGCGGCCATCGCCCTGGTCCTCGTGATCGAGGGGATGGCTGTGGCGCTGATCTCGCACCGGATCACCTCGCTGCTCGACGAGTTGCGCCTCATCGATCCCGAGCGTGTGAGATGGGGCGGGCTCGCGCTGGCGGTCCTCGGCACGCTCGCCTATCTTGCGGTGCGCGGTTGAGCGACCCGGCACACAGTCATCCGGGGCCGTGCCGATCCGCCGAAGAGCGGAGCGTTGCGGCTCCGCACAACAGGAGGCAGTCAATGTCATCATCCGTGACCGTCGCCCGGCGGTCGTCTGGTCTTCGAACCGCAGTGCTCGCGATGGCCGCCACGGTCGCCCTCGTGATGGGACCCGTCACCGAGGCCGTCTCGCGCGACGCGCCCGGCAGCTTCGCCGATCTCGCGGAGCGCCTCTCCCCGGCCGTGGTCAACATCTCCACCTCGCAGACGGTCGAGGCGCCCGATGTCGGCACGCTGCCGGAGGGCCCGTTCAACGACCTCTTCCGGTTCTTCGACCGGGGCGAGCCGCGGGGGTCGCGGCGCGTGCAGTCGCTCGGCTCGGGCTTCGTGATCTCTGCGGACGGCTTCGTTGTCACCAACAACCACGTGATCAGCGAGGCCGATGCGGTCACGGTCAACTTCGCCGACGGCACCTCGCTCGAGGCGACCGTGGTGGGCTCCGACGACAAGACCGACATCGCGCTCCTCAAGGTCGAGGCCGACGAACCGCTCCCCTTCGTCCCCTTCGGCGACAGCGAGGCGAGCCGGGTCGGCGACTGGGTGCTCGCGATCGGCAACCCGTTCGGCCTCGGCGGCTCAGTCTCGGCCGGCATCATCTCGGCGCGCGATCGCGACATCCGCGCGGGGCCGTATGACGACTTCATCCAGACCGACGCGGCGATCAATCGCGGCAATTCCGGCGGTCCGCTGTTCAACCTCGATGGTCAGGTGATCGGGGTCAACACGGCGATCATCTCGCCCTCGGGCGGCTCGATCGGCATCGGCTTCGCGGTCCCATCGGACCTCACGCAGCAGGTCGTCGAGCAGCTCCGCGAGTTCGGCGAGACCCGTCGTGGCTGGCTCGGCGTGCGGATTCAGGAGGTGAATGACGAGCTGTCCGAGGCGCTCGGCCTCGACGCCCCCACGGGCGCGCTCGTCGCGAGCCTCACGCCGGACGGTCCGGCCGAGGAGGGCGGCATCCAGCCGGGCGACGTGATCCTGCGCTTCGACGGCCGCGAGGTCGAGGAGATGCGCGACCTCCCGCGGATGGTGGCCGAGACGCCGGTGGGCAAGAGCGTGCGCGTCGTCGTCTTCCGCAAGGGCAAGACCGAGACCATCCTCGTCCAGCTCGGCCGGCTCGAGAACCAGGAGGCGCTTGCCGCCGCCGCAGTGCCCGATGCCGGCAGCCCCGCGGGTCCCGAGGAGACCGAGATCACCGCAGGCGGGCTCAGCGTCATGCGGCTCACGCCGTCGGTCCGGTCGCGCTTCGGCATCGCCGATGATGTGACCGGCGTCGTGGTCAGCTCGGTCACGTCGGACGGTCCGGCGGCCGACAAGGGCATCTCGGACGGCGACGTGATCGTGGAGATCGGCCAGGAGCCGGTCAGCGATCCGGCCGATGTGGCGACGCGGATCGAGGAGGCGGCGGAGGCCGGGCGCAGCTCGGTGCTGCTCCTCATCCAGTCAGGCGGCGATCTGCGCTTCGTCCCGCTCGCGATCGACGGGTGAGCGTCTCGGCGCGCATGTCCGACGCGTTCGGTCCGCCGCGGTTGTCCCGGCGGATCGAGACGGTCGTCGAAGGCGGTGACGACGGCTGGGGCATCTTCTACCGCGCGCGGGCGCTGGAAGCGGCCGGTGAGGCGGTCGTCAATCTGACGATCGGCGACCATGATGTCGGCCCCGCGCCAGGGATCGCCGAGGCGGTCATGGCGAGCCTCGCGGCCGGCAACACGGGCTATGCCCCGGTGCCAGGGTCGGAGGCGCTCCGCGGCGCGGTCGCGGCCAGGGTGACGGCGCGCTCGGGGCTGCCGGCCACGACCGAGGAGATTGCCGTGACCGCCGGCGGGCAGGCGGGGCTCTTTGCAGCGCTCGCCACGGCCCTCGATCCGGGCGACAGCTGCGTGCTCCTGGCGCCCCATTACGCGACCTACTCCCAGACCGTTCGCGCGGTTTCGGGCCGGCCGATCGCGGTCGACTGTCCGGCCGCGGATGGATTTCAGCCCGATCTCGCGGCGATCGAGGCGGCCCTCGCCCCCGACACGCGGGCGATCCTGATCAACACGCCCAACAATCCCTCGGGCGCGGTCTACACGCGTGCGGCGCTCGAGGGCCTTGCCGATCTCTGCCGGCGTCGGGGGCTCTGGCTCGTCTCCGACGAGGTCTATGACACGCAGGTCTGGGAGGGCGCGCATCTCTCGCCGCGTGACCTGCCCGGAATGGCCGAGCACACGCTGGTGGTGAATTCGCTCTCGAAATCCCATGGCCTCACCGGTTACAGGATCGGCTGGGTCCTCGGCCCGGCCCGGGCGATCGCGCGGATCTGGGATCTCGGGATCGCCACGAATTACGGCCTGCCGGGTTTCGTACAGGATGCGGCCGTCGCGGCCCTCGCGGATGCGGAGGCCGAAGGGGCCGTGGTCGCACGCTACCGCGGCCGGCGCGAGGCGGCAGTCGAAGCGCTCGCGGGTCTCGGCACCGGGCGGGGCACCGGGCGGAGCGAAGGGCGGGGCTGGCGCCTCGTGCCACCCGCCGGGGGAATGTATCTGATGCTCGACATCCGCCCCTCGGGGCTCTCGGGCCGCGCATTCGCCGAGCGGCTGCTGGATGCGCACCGCATTGCCGTGATGCCGGGCGAGAGCTTTGGCACTGCGGCGGCGGGCCATCTGCGGATCGCCCTCACGGTGCCCGAGGCGACGTTGCGTCCGGCGCTTGTCACGATCGCCGGTTTCGCCGACGCCCTCGCGCCGTGACCGTCGGGGGACCCTGCGACCCTGAGCCCGCCCGTCGACCGGGCGCCGCGTCGACCGGTGCACCGCTTGGCCACCCCCCCGCACGCGGCGCGCGGCCACCCGGAGCTCTCGGTGGCAACCGGCCTCCGGTGGCCACCGGACGGACAGTGGCCGCCCGCCGCGCGCGAGCCCTTCCCACTGGCGGGCCGCTCGACGCGGCGGCCCCGGAGGCGAGCATGGCGCGCGCTCAGAGGCCCTTGGCCTGGTAGGTCTGCGCCACCCGGTCGATCGCGATGATGAACCCGGCGGTCCGGAGGTCGGGCACGTCGTTCCGTGCATGCCACACCTCGCGCATCGCCTGATAGGCAACCCGCATGGTGTCGTCGAGGCCCGAGCGGACGAGCTCCAGCTCGTCGGCACCGCGCAGATAGCGCTCGCGAAACCCCTCGGAGACCGGCGTGCCGATCAGCCGCTCGAGCTCGTCGATCAGCATCTGGTGTCGGCTCTCCTCCTGGCGGCGCTGCATCCGGCCGAAGCGGATATGGCTGAGATTCTTGACCCACTCGAAATAGGACACCGTCACGCCGCCGGCATTGGCGTAGAGATCGGGGATGATCACGGTGCCGCGGTCGCGCAGGATCGCGTTGGCGCCCGCCGTCACCGGACCATTGGCGGCCTCGATGATCAGCGGTGCGCGGATGCGGTGCGCGTTGCCGAGATTGATCACCCCCTCGAGCGCCGCCGGCACAAGGATTTCGCAGTCCTCCTCGAGGATCGCCGCCCCGTCGGCCCGGTACTCCGCCCCCGGAAAGCCCTTGACCCCGCCCGTCTCGAAGAGATGCGCGCGCGCCGCGTCCACATCGAACCCGGCCTCCGAGAAGATCGCGCCGTCACGCTCGCCGATCCCGATCACGCGGCAGCCATCCTCGCCGGTGAGAAAGCTCGCCGCGTGATAGCCCACATTGCCGAGGCCCTGCACGATCACGCGCTTGCCGGCGAGCCCGGGCGCGAGATTGGCCTTGGCGATGTCTTCGGGGTGGCGGAAGAACTCGCGCAGCGCGAATTGCCCGCCCCGCCCGGTCGCCTCGACACGGC
>CAYORO010000105.1:0-11341 GCA_964406355.1 uncultured Limibaculum sp. | reverse complement strand
ACTTCTTCGGCAAGCGCGACGGGCTGGTGCACGTCTCCCAGATGTCGTGGGAGCGGGGTGCCAATCCGAAGGAGCTCGTGAAGGAAGGCCAGGAGGTGAAGGTGAAGCTCCTGGGCTTCGACGATCGCGGCAAGGTCAAGCTGTCGATGAAGGTCGTCGACCAGCAGACCGGCAAGGAGATCTCGAAGGAAGAGGCTCAGCCCGCCGAGTGATCTCTGGCCTGGGGGCCCGGCGCGCGTCCGGGCCCCACCCACCCGGGCTGGCCGGGGCGAGGGCGTAGCCGTCAGGCCCCCCATCGGCCCGGCCGCGCGCCGGGCTCACGGTGACGGGCGGGGCACCGGGACGGCGCGGAACATCTGGACCGCCAAAATGCCGGCCGCGATGACGGCAACACCGACCGCATCGAGCGGGCCGATCCGTTCGCCCAAGAGCGCGGCGGCGATCGCCACCCCGAGGAACGGATTGAGGAAGTGGAAGGTTGCGGCCTTCACAGCCCCCACCCGGTTGACCAGCACGAACCAGACCAGTGTCGCCGCGAGCCCCGGCACCAGCGTGGTGTAGGCAAAGGCCGCGAGCAGCGTCCAGGAGAGGCGGACCCCGGCGATCTCGGGGATCTCGAGCGCGAGTGCGGGGACCGCCAGCGCGGCCGAGCCGACCAGCATCTGCAGCCCCACCACCATCAGCAGGTTGCCCCCCGAGGAGGCGCCGCGCACGGCGAGCGTCGCCACGGTGAGCGCCAGCACTCCGATCACGCAGAGCCCGAGACCCCAGAGATCGACCGCCCCGCCGCCGATCCGGCTCCCCATGATCAGCGCCACGCCGCCGAGCCCGGCCACGAGCCCCGCCGCGCCGAGGGGACGCACCCGCTCGCCGAAGCCCGCCCAGCCGACCAATGCCACCAGCAGCGGCATGGTCGAGGCCACGATCGCCGCGAGCGAGGCCTCCACCGTCTGCATCGCGACGAAATAGAGCCCGAGATAGAGCGCGTTCTGGCAGAGCCCGAAGATCACCGTCGCCCGCGCCTGTCCGGGCGTGAGCCGCAGCGACTGCCCCATCGCCGCTGCCACCGCCACCGCGAGCGCGCCCGAGATCAGGAACCGCAGCGACAGCGAGGCCAAGGGCGGCGCCTCGGCCACGATGATCCGCGCCGAGGTGAAGGCCGAGGACCACATCGTCGCAAAGGCAAGGCCGAGGAGAAGCGCGCGCAGGTCCATCTGGGTCTCCGTCCGTGGCCCTCACCGGGCGACGCGCGAGCATAGCGGGGCCTGCGACCCGCTCAATGGCGCGCCCGCCGCGGACAGCGCCGCGCAAACCCCCTATACTGCCCGCGCAAGCGAGGGAGCAGGAATGGGCGCCTACAGCTTCACCGAGCGGAGCCCGCTCGAGACGGGCTTCGCCGAGGTGTTCGAGCGGCAAATCGTGCCGATCCTCGAGCGGGCCGAGACCGAGCGCCGCGAGCTGAGGCGCAAGGCGCTCCTCGGCATGGGCGCGGCCGGCTCGATCGGCGCGACCGGCCTCGGCACGGGGCTCGCGCTCGAGGCGGAGGCCGCGGGCATCACCACCGGGATCCTCGGCGGCGTGGGCACGCTGGGGGCGCGGGCCTTCTTCCAGACGCGGTGGAAGCGCAATCTCAGCAAGGAGATCGTGCCGATCCTCTGCGAGTTCCTCGGCGGCATGCGACCGAGCCCCGTCAGCCGGATCGACATCGGGGCCTTCGTCGAGCTCGGCGTGGTGCCCTCACACCACCAGGCCGTGACGGAAGATCCGGTGGAGGGCCGCCACACGGAGCTCGACTGGGCGCTGACCGAGGCGCTCTTGATCAAGCGCGTGCGGCGCCGGCGGCGCACCAGCAAGCGCACGGTGTTCCGCGGCCTGCTGTTCCAGATCGCCGTCGACGAACCGGCCCCGCGGATCTTCTTCGCTCGCGACCGGGGAGCGGTGCTCAACTGGCTGTCGGAGCGGGTCTCGGATGCGCGCGGGGGCATGGAGCGGGTCGAGGTGGGCCAGCCCGAGTTCGAGCGGGTCTACGAGGTCTACAGCGACGATCCCGCAGCGGCCCGCGCCTATGTGACGCCGGGGCTCGTCGAGGGGCTGATGCTGGTCGCCGAGCACGAGGGCCGGGGCGGCTATGTGGGTTGCGCCTTCGAGGGCGACTGGTTCCGCATCGCGCTGCCGCGGCGCGACGATTTCCTCTCGCTCGGCAGCCTCTTCCGCCCGACCCACGACATCGGTGAGGACCTGCACCGCGCGCTCTGGGATCTCGACATGCCGCGCCGGGTGATCGATGCGCTCACGGGCCGCTGACCATGCGTCCGGCGGGGCTGCCGTCCCATGCGATTCTCTGGCATTGTCGCGCCGCGACAGGGCGGCGTACCGGCGGCGGAGGAACGAATGTCACTCTTGAAGATGTTGCAGGAGGCCCAGGGCGGCCAGGCGATCAATCAGCTCGCAGAGCGCTTCGGGATGGACCGCGGACAGGCCGACGGCCTGGCCCAGATGCTCGCGCCGGCGATCGGCTCGGCAGCCCGGCGGCGGGCCGAGCGGGGCGGGCTCGAGAGCGTGGTCGGCCAGCTGATGGGCGAGCGCGAGGCGGGCTTCTTCGACGACCCGCGCCGCGCCGCGGACGAGGACGGCCGCGCCCAGGGCGAGCAGTTCCTCGAGCAGCTGCTCGGCTCGCGCCAGGCGAGCCACGATTTGGCGGCCGAGGCCGGGCGCCGGGCGGGGGTCGACGAGGGGCTGGCGGGCCAGTTCCTGCCCGCACTCGCGGCAATGCTCCAGGGCGGCATGCAGCGCCAGATGCCCGACACCACGCTCCAGGGGATGCTCGGGGCGGCCACGGGCGGACGCGGCGGCGCGGCCGGGCTGATGGGCATGGTGATGGGGCTGCTCGGCGGGGCCGGCGGGCGCGGTGCAGGCCAGCAGCAGGGGCTGAGCCCCCTTGTCGCGATGCTCGATGCCGATGGCGACGGATCTGTGCTCGACGACGTGCTCGAACGCTTCATCCGCTGACGGGACCGCGGGGAGGCGGCAGGGGCGCGTCCCGGCGCCCCACCCACCCGGGCGAGCGCCGGCGGCGGCCGGAGCGGCGGCTCTCCCCATCGGCGCCGGGACGCGCCCGGCACATGGTCACAGGGCGTTGCGGCGGTTGCGGCGCATCTTCCCGCATTTGTGCCGGCAGGTCGGCAGGCTGTCCTCGGCCCAGGCGGCGGCATAGAGGCTGGCGAAGGGCTCGTCGGCCATGATCTCGGAGAGCGGGCGGCGGCGCAGATCGTAGCGGTCGGGCCCGAGCCCGTGGCCCCCGAAGAAGCGCGCCTCCTCGCCCGACCCGGCGACCCAGCAGCAGGCTGAGACCCGGCCATGGGCGGAGATATAGGGGCTGTTGCGCGCGGCCGATTTGCAGTCGATCCCGGCCACGGCGAAGGGCGACGGCGCGGCCTCGGCCTCGGCCGCCTCCTCGCGGCTCGCGAGCCGGATCTCGCCGCCCTCGACGACGAAATCCGCCGCGCGCCGGGTCGGGCGCTCGAGCACCGCCGCGCGCCCGCCGGGCAGCACATAGTCGAACCGCCCCTCGGGCCCGAAGCGCACCGTGTCGATCAGGGTGAAGCCCGCGAAGCCCATCTCACGGGAGCGCCGGAACGCCTCCTCGATCTGGTGCTCGTTGTGCCGGAAAATGATGAAATGCCATTCCGCGCGGGCGCCGGTCGCGATATAGGCGGCGGCGTTCTCGACGATCCGGTCATAGCGGGTGCCGACGCGGTAGAGCGGATTGGTGTCCTCGAGCCCGTCGATATGGAGCTCGAGCCGCGAGCCGGTGCGGGCCATCGCCCGGCCGAGCCGCGCCCACCAGTCGGGCTTGCGCAGCGACCCGTTGGTGGCGATGGCCAGCCGCACGCCGCGCGCCGTCAGATGCTCGACGATCTCGAGGAGCTGGCTCGCCGCCAGCGGATCGCCGTAAGCCCCGCCGAAGATCACCTCCGCCGTGCGCGCCGAGAAGGCATCGTCGAAATGGGTCTCGAAATCGGCGAGGCCGAGCTCGACATTCGACACCACCGTGCGGTCGGCCCGGCAGCCGTTCATATGGTCGGTGCGCGGGCACATCGGGCAGCCCGCATTGCACTTGTCGGTCAGCTCGATGTGAAAGCTGTAGGGGCGGGTCGGGTCGAACATCGGGGCCTCGCGCGCTTGCACCCGATCTCTACCCGACCGCGCCCGCCGGCGCCAATCACGCGGCCATCAGCCGGGATTGCGTGCGGTGATCACCCAGGAGGAGGAGGGCATGAAGACGCCGTCATCCTTGGCATAGGGCGCATAGGCCTCGCGGAGATCGGTCATGATGACATCGTGCTTGGCCGTCGCGAGATCGCCGGCCTCGCGATAGACCTCGCCCGCGGGCCCGACCGCGAGCTGGAAGCCGATCGCGTCCTCGATGTCGTTGCCGGTGCGGAAGGGCGCATCCACCCGCTCGAATGCGATCTCGTCGAAGCCCGCGGCCTTCATCTGGCCGGTCACGAGCTCCTGATCGGCCATCGAGAAGGGACCGGGCCCGCAGGTCTGGGCGTCCTCGCCCGGGGGCGGCACATGGCGCAGCAGCACCTCCTTCGGCACCGTGCCCCAGTGATTATCGGCCCGCGCCCGCCAGACGATCTGCACGAAGCGCCCGCCGGGCTTGAGCGCCGTGCGGATGTTCTTGAGCGCCGCGACCGGATTGGTGAAGAACATCGTGCCGAAGCGCGAGAACACCATGTCGAAATCGCCGTCGAAGGAGCGGCTCTCGATATCGGCCACCTCGAAGGTCACGTTGCCGAGGCCGCGCTCGACGGCCTCCGTCCGGCCATAGTCGAGGAACGCCTCGCAGCAGTCGATCCCGACGACCGCGCCCTCCGGCCCCACGCGCTCGGCGAGCCAGCAGGCGGTGTCGCCGAAGCCGCAGCCCGCATCCATCACACGCTCGCCCGGGTTGACCTCGAGCGTCGGCAGGATCGCGTCGGAATGCAGGCTCAGCCCGCCCACCAGCACATGCTTCCAGCGGACGAATTTCGGGACGAGGATCTCGTTCCAGAACTTCACGAATTCGGTCTGTTGCGGCTCGGCGCTATCCATGGTGTGCCTCCGGGGCGATCTGGACCAACTCGGCCGCAGACTACCGGTACCGCTGGCCGATTCGCACGCCTCAGTTGCGTGACAGGGCGGGGCGCCGATCAGCGGGGGTGCTCCTCGCGGCGCACGGGCGCGAAGCCCATCCGCTGGTAGAGCCCGAGCGCCGCCGGATGGTCGAGCGTGCAGGTGTTGACCGTGAGCTTCTCGACGCCCGGACGCTCCCATCCGGTGCGGATCGCGGTGCCGAGCAGCCAGCGGCCGAGCCCGCGCCCGATCGCCTGGGGGACGAGGCCGAAGAAGGCGAGATCGCACACGCCGGGCTCCCGCGTGTCGAGCATGAAGAAGCCGCCCGGCCAGCCCTCGACCATCAGGGTGTGGATCGTCACCTCGGGATGGGCAACGAACGCCTCGAGCTCGGCGCGCGGCGCCTTCAGCCAGTCGGTCCACTCCCAGTCCTGCCCGACCTCGCCATAGAGGTAGAGGAACCACGCCACCGGCGCATCGTCGGCCTTGAGGATCGCGACCTGGGCGCCGACCGGCAGGGGCGGCGGCGGACCGGCGGGCGCCTCGGTCATCTCCAGGAAGGTGACGGTAACCGTCTCCTCGGACCCGTCCGATGCGTCGGGCTGGACGGGTGAGTTGGGCGGGAAACGTGAGTCGGGCGGGACGGGGGCGTCCGGCGGGGTGGTCGTCATCGCGTCTCGGTCGCTCCGGCATCTGCCCGCGGGCCGGCCGGCGGCCCCGTCTCGACCGCGAGGTCCGGATAGCCGCCCCACTCGGCCCAGGAGCCGTCATAGACCGCATTGCGGCTGTGCCCGACCCGCCGGAGCGCGAGGCTGAGGATGCAGGCGGTGACCCCGGAGCCGCAGGTGGTGACCACGGGCTTGGCGAGGTCGATCCCCGCCTCCTCGAAGAGCGCGCGGAGCGCCTCGGGCTGTTTCATCGTGCCGTCCGCCTCGAAGAGCGCGCGGTAGTGGAGGTTGCGGCTGCCCGGGATGTGGCCCGCGCGCAGGCCGGCGCGCGGCTCGGGCTCCTCGCCGGCGAAGCGCCCGGGGCTGCGCGCATCGAGGATCTGCTCGTCGCCGAGCTTGGCCGCGCCCGCCATCTGCGTCACGTCGCGCAGCAGCGAGGCGTCGCGCCGCGCGGTGAAGTGGCGCTCGCGGGTGTCGGGGATCGCGTCGTCGGTCGGCCGACCCTCGGCGATCCATTTCGGCAGGCCGCCATCGAGCACCGCCACGTCCTCATGGCCGAAATGGCGGAACAACCACCAGACCCGCGCCGCGGAGAACAGCCCCGCCTGATCGTAGACCACGACCCGGTGGCCGTCGCCGATGCCGAGCTTGCGCACGGACGAGACGAAGCGCTCGAGCGGCGGGACCATATGCGGCAGGTTCGAGCCCTGGTCCGAGATCACCTCGATGTCGAAGAAGCGGGCGCCCGGGATATGCGCCTCGGCATACTCCGCGCGGCCGTTGCGGCCGGTGTCGGGCAGGTGCCAGCTGCCGTCGAGGATGCGAATATCGGGGCTCTCCAGCCGCTCGGCCAGCCAGCCCGTCGAGACCAGCAGTTTGGGGTCGCTCGTCGGCATCTCACACCTGTCGGACGCTGCCTCATCGTCCTAGGCGGGCGCCGAGCGGCGGTCAACCGCGCGGACCACCGCCCTCGGGCGCGCGCCCGGCCCCGCGCTTGCGCGGCGCAAAGACCATCACCTGCCCCTCCAGCTTCTCCTTGGGCCCAGCCCAGGCATAGACGAGCAAGGCCGGCTCGCGCGCGCCCACGGTGATGCGGTGCATCCGCCCCGGCGGGTTGAAGATCAGCGAGCCCGGGGCATAGACCCCGTCGTCGTTCTCCGAGCAGCTCCCCGACAGCACGTAGTAGCTCTCGGTGATGCCGTCATGGGAATGCGCTGGGTAGGTGCAGCCGGGCGCGAAGAGCACGACGCCGAGGATCACCTCGGTGGTGACGATCGGGCCCGAGGGCCCGCAGAACTCGGCAAAGGCATAGCGCTCGGCCAGCCCCTTCGGCATCCGCTCATAGCCATGGAGCCAGGCGATCGACGGCACGAGATGCTCGATCGCGCGGGCGAGCGTCGAGGTTGTCTCGAGCCGCCCGCGATCGAGCGCCCGGCGCAGATGCCGCGTGACGGGCTTGCGCTCGGGGTTGGGCAGGACGAGCGGCGGGTTGCTCTCGATCACCCGGCTGACCGCCTCGCGCACCACACGCTGATGGGCGCGGATCTTGGCCGAGCCCCCGGCACCCGAGCGGCGGTAGAGCTCGTAGATCTCGCGCAGCAGGTAGACCCAGTCCGGCTCGGCCGAGAGGCGGGGCGGCGGCAGGGCCTCGGTTTCGGCGACGATCTCCATCTCGTCTCCTCCCCTCAGGCCAAGAGCACCGAGACGCGGCGGTTCTGCTTGCCCTTCTTCTCGATCTTGCCGAGGCGGAGCGGGCCGATCTCGGCGGTCGCGCGCACATGGGTGCCGCCGCAGGGCTGGAGATCGACCGTCGCCTCACCGGTGCCGATCCGCACGAGCCGCACCCGGCCCTGCCCCATCGGCGGCTTGACCGCCATGGTCTTGACGAGCCCGGGATTGGCCTCGAGCTCGGCATCGGTGATCCACTCGTCGGCCACCGGGTGATCCCCGGCCACGAGCGCATTGAGCCGGGCCTCGAGCGCGTCGCGGTCCTCGGGCGCCTCCGGCATGTCGAAGTCGAGCCGGCCCTTCTCGGCGCCGATCGAGCCGCCCGTGACCGGCAACGGGATCACGACCGAGAGGAGGTGGAGCGCGGTGTGGACACGCATATGACGGTGGCGGGTGTCCCAGTCGATCCGGGCGGTCACCTCCGTGCCCTCGGGCGGCAGCGCGGCGCCCTCGGCGGGGCGATGGAGGATGCCGGCCTCGCCCTTCTCGGCGGTCGCAACGGCAATCTCGCCGCCTGCCCAGGCCAGCAGCCCGGTGTCCCCCGGCTGGCCGCCGCCCGTGGGGTAGAACACCGTCCGATCGAGCACGACGCCGTCGGGCCCGGCAGCTACCACGCGCGCGGTGCACTCGCGGAGATAGGCATCCGTGCGAAAGAGCTCTTCGGTCATCGGTCCTCCTCGGTGGCGGGGGGCGTCTCAGCGGGCGATGATGGGGCGATTTCAGCGATCGTCATGCGCCGCGTTGCCCACGCCATGCACACCCTCTGACCGGCGCGCAAGGGGGGCTGCGCGCTCTGCCGGGCGGTCGGCCTCGCGGCCCGGAGACCGGGCCGAGGGCCTGTGCGTTCACCGGCACTTTCGCCCGCAGGCTAGCGCTCGCCCTCGATGCCATCGCCTTCGCCCGTTTCGAAGCCCGCAGGTCCAGACTGCCCGGCGCGGCCACCGACGACGCGGCGGAGCTCGCCCGGCGCGCCCGGCGCACCTGCCCCGCCCCCCGGCCCGATCGCCGCAGGTCCCGACCCCGCCCTGCCGTCCCTGAGGAGCGTGGCAAGCGCCTCGGCGATCTCCTGGGGGTTCTTGAGCGCGATGTCGCTTTGCCGGAACGGCACGTTGATTCCCTCCTCGCGGAACCGCCGCGCAATCTCGAAATGGATGTCGGACTGCACGTTGAGCACCCAGTTCACGTCCCGCAAGATCCCGCGGATCTCGAATTCGAGCGCATCCGCCCCGAAGCCGCGGAACAGCACATAGGGCGCGGGCCGGCGCAGCATCAGCGGATGGGCGCGCGCGATCTCGAGCAGGACGCGCTCGACCCGGCGCGGGTCGCTCTCATAGTCGACCCCGATCTTGACGATGATCCGCCCATGCAGGTTCGAATGCGTCCAGTTGATCACGTTTTCCGAGATCAGCTGCGAGTTCGGCACGAAGAGCGAGGAGCGGTCGAAGGTCTGGACCTCGGTCGAGCGGACATTGATGTTCTTCACATAGCCCATGCCGGAGGGCAGCTCGATCCAGTCGCCGGCCTTGATCGGGCGCTCGATCAGCAGGATCACGCCCGAGACGAAGTTGTTGACGATGTTCTGCAGGCCGAAGCCGATGCCGACCGAGAGCGCGCCGGCGACGATCGCGAGGTTGGAGAGGTCGAGCCCGGTGGTCGAGATCGCCAGCAGCACGGTCACGACGATCCCGAGATAGCCAGCACCCGCCGCGATCGCGTCGCGCCCGCCGGTGTCGAGCCCGGTGAGCGGCAGCACCGTGCCCTTCAGGAGCCGCTTGAACCGCCCGGTGACGAAGACGCCGAGGAACAGCACCAGCAGGAAGGCGAGGAAATCGGTCAGCGAGACGGTCACGCCGCCGATGCTGTAGCCCGCCAGGATCTGGCGCAGGATGTCCTGCAACTCCGAGACGCTCATGCCCCAGATCAGCGCGAGCACCGGCGCCGCCGCGCAGACCAGCACGAAGCCGACCAGGATCGGGATCAGCTGCAGCCGGGCGAGCGCGGGGGTCTCGCCCCCCCGGTCGCTGACGATCTCGCTCACGATCGCGCTCACCACGTAGAAGAGCAGAACGCAGATGCCGATCAGGGCGCCCGAGAAGGCGAGCGGGAAGAACAGGTACCGCGCCAGCGCATAGTAGCCGAGGATCGCCAGCACCGGCGAGGCGAGGGCGATGGCCCGGCAGAGCCAGCGCGCGAGATAGAACGCGATGCGCACGGTGCCGGCCTCGCCGCTCGGCGGCGGCGTCTCGTCGTCGTCCTCGCCGGTCGGCGTCTCGGGCTTGGGCTTGGCCGGTGTGCACACATAGCGCACGAGGCCCCAGAGCGCGACGCCACCCGGCAAAAGGAGCGCGATGTTGAGCAGCGCCAGCCCCTCGACCGCCAGCCGCATCTCCTCGCCCTGGACCACGAAGGCGCGGTTGAGCCCGACCACCACCGCGAGCAGCAAGAGCCACCGGCTGGCGACGAGCGCTTCGCGATCGGAGAGCGTCGAGAGGCGCAGGAGCTTGGAGGAGGGCGAGAAATAGGCGCTGCCGAGCGCGAAGGCGGTGATCACCAGCAGCGCGGCCCGACCGATCCCGATCAGAAAGGAGGTGCCCTGTCCGCCGAAGAGCCCGCTGAGGACAAGCCCTCCGAGGATCAGCACCACCGCTCCGGCAGGCAGCAGGAGCCGGGCGAGGGTGATCCCCACGCCCACGGCCACCCGCCGGGACTTTCGGCTCGACTCGTTGATCTGCGCGTAGAGCCAGCGGAGCGCCGTGTCCTTGATCCGGAGCAGGATCAGAAGCGCCCCCACGAGCAGCAGCACCGGCAGGCCGAGACGGGTCAGGGTCTCGGCATCGAGGCTGAGCTGGGTCGCCCGGAACACCGTCTCGAGCCAGATCGCGTGGGCCTTGCGCCCGACCGCCACGAACCCCTCCCACGGCATGTCGTCGTCGAAGAGGCCGGGGCCGCGTTCGAGCAGCTGCTCGGTGAAGCGCTGCCGGCCAAGATCGGCGAGCCGGGTGTCGAGCCCCGAGGCGCGCGCGGCCGCCTGATCGATGAGTTTGACCACCGCTTCGAGCTCGGACATCGAACCGAGAAGTCGACTCCTCTCCTCGGAGATCTCCGCGGTCTCGGCGGCCGGATCCTCGGGCGGCGCCCCGAGCGCCTCGACCTGGTCCCTCAGCGGCTGGAGTTGGCTCTCGAGCCCGGACTTGATTCCGGGGATCGTCTCGATCTGTCGCCCGAGAACCTGGCGCATGGCCTCGATCTCGGGGAGCCCCGGCGGGTCGACCTCGAACTGCTCTTCGATCTCCGACGCCTCGACGTTCCATCGCTCGAGCGACTTCGCCGGCGTCTCGACGGCATCGCCGGCCCCGGGTGTCTGGGCGGCGACCAGCAGGGGCAGCAGCAAGGCAACCGCGAGACAGGCGGCAAGACCCCGCCGCAGCCAGCCCCGGCGCACCTGGTCAGTCCTCGGCGAAGACGCTCGGCACCCGGCGCTGACCGGCCGGCTCCAGCCAGTCGGGCGTCGGCAGGCCCTTGGTGTGCAGGAAATCCGGGCTCCAGACGCGGCTTTGATAGCGGGTGCCGTAGTCGCAGAGGATCGTCACGATGGTGTGCCCCGGCCCGAGCTCGCGGGCGAGCCGGATCGCGCCGGCCACGTTGATGCCGGTCGAGAGCCCCATGCAGAGCCCCTCCTCTCGCATCAGATCATAGGTGATCGGCAGGCCCTCCGCATCGGGCACCTGATAGGCGAAGTCGACCTCGAGCCCCTCGAGATTGGCGGTGATGCGGCCCTGCCCGATGCCCTCGGAGATCGAGGAGCCCTCGGCCTTCAGTTCGCC
>CAYORO010000104.1:0-11415 GCA_964406355.1 uncultured Limibaculum sp. | reverse complement strand
GGGGATCGATGTAGAAGAGCCCGTCGCCGCGCTCGAGATCGGCGCGCATCAAGGCGAGCAGGGTGGTGCTCTTCCCCACCCCGGTCTTGCCGAGGATGTAGCGGTGCTGAAACCGGTAGCGTTCGTCGAGCTCCATGACGACGCCGCCCCAAGGACGGCGGGCGCCTCGTGCTGTGGCAAGGCGGACCCCATGTGAGGCGGCGTCGTCAAGGAACTCGTCCTCCCTCATTGTACCCCGTCACCGCGGGGACGGTCCCGTCCACAGTCGTCTGGCCGAAGGCCATGACTTCACCAGGCCCATCCCCCGCGGACGTGTCCCAGACATCGGCTGCGGGTGGGCGCGTGCTGTCCGACAGGCAGCATGGGGCTGGTGAAGTCATGGCGTGAGCCTGACGATCTGTGTGACGGAATGCGCAGGAATGGCACCGTATGTTTCCACATACGGGATACCCATAGAGGTTGGGTATCCGGCATGGGGGTGTCCTATGGGGGTCGGCCCGGTCGGGACGGATCCGGGCAGGGTGCGCGCGGGCGCGGGCAAGTCCGGAAACGAGATGGGGCAGCCGCGTCCGACTGCCCCGTGCTCCTCAGTGGGAGCGGTCACGATCGTCGATGCGATCCCGGATCCAGGCATCGATCTCGGCCTCGACCCAGCCGACGCGATTGGGGCCGAGTTGCACCCGCTTGGGGAACTTCCCGGCCTTCTCGAGCCGCGCAATGTGTTGAGGTGAGTAGCAGACCCGGTCCCGCACTTCCTTCTTCGTGAGAAGTTTCATCGCGAACACTCCGTGATTGCGGAGCGTCGCGACGCCCCTGGGTTACCCCGGGGGAGCCTTTAGCCTAGCCAATCGCCGCCCTGCTGTCGACGCACCTCGATCCGACGCGCCTCCCGCTTCAGGAATTGGGCGATGAAGTAGCAGACCGCGGAAGACGCCAGCAAAAGCAGGCCCACGACCGGCACCCAGATCAGGAACACGCCGGCGAGCGCGAACACGCCGGCGAGGCCTAGGAGCAGGTAGCCGATGATCCTCATAGCGTAGGGTCAGAGACTTGTGCGCCGTTCCATCTGTGCTGCATCAGCGCCCGCGATAGACTTTCTTGTCCACGAAACTCTTCGCCTCGGCGAGGCTCGGAAAGCTGTGCTCGAGCGCAACGAAACCGTTGTCCGTCCTCTCGATCTTAACGAGCCGATGCTCGATCAAATCGCCAACCGCGTAGTCATCTTGTGGCATAGGTTTAGGAAGGGGATTACCATCGATCCCATTACCTCCAGTATATCCGTCTCCTGATTTCGCCTGCTCTCCGGACAGAGAATGGCCGTGACTCGATGCTGGCGCTACTATCGCCCCGGACTTGCCGATTGCAGAAGGCACATGCTACGGCGCGACCGACGCGGAGGGCGCAAAGCTCACCGTTGCCGCCTGCTTCGCGAATTGGAGTTGCTCCTCGGCAGTCTTCAGCATTTTGCCTGCCATCTCGGCGCTGTCGACGTTGGCGCGCGAATTCTGGACGATCGCGGCACCGATCAAGCCGAACAGCGCGAGGAAGATGCCCGGGAGCGCGCCGAGGATCACTCCGAGGGCGCCGCCGCCACCCCGCCCAAAGGACGCGCCGCCCACGTTGCCTGCGCCAAATCCAACGATCGCAAGGATCACGCCGGCCACGACAACTGTCCACGCCACGAACTCGATGAAGCTGAACAGGGCCCGTGCTGTCGAATAGCTCCTCATTTCCACGTCCCAAGGAGACCACTTACCCGCCAGCCGAGCTTGCCAGCGGTTTCCTCTTGGTCAACGGAGAACGTGATCCGAATGGCAACAGGGTTGGGAGAGACGCACACCTCCCCGCTGCCGGAAGGAGCAACTTTGAACGGTGCCTTTTTTGAGAAGATGATGTTCCAACTCGGGGTGGGCCAAAGGGTGGCCCCTAGGAGGAGGAACAACAGAAACTCATTCTCTTGAGTATGTTACTGAGAAGAATGGTGCCGGTGAAGGGACTCGAACCCCCGACCCCATCATTACGAATGACGTGCTCTACCAGCTGAGCTACACCGGCCGCGCCGCTGCGAACGCATCGGCCGTGTAGTGGGCCGGGCGTGCTTTGGCAAGGGCCTCGGCCGCGCTGCACAGCCCGCCATGGGTGGATGCGGCCCGGCAGCGCGTCAGGCGGCGGGCCGGTCCCGCGGCGATCTGTCGGCCTCGGCCGTCGACATGGCAGCCTCGCGCGCCCGATCGCCCGCCTCGGGCAAGGCGCCGCGAGGCCCCTCGGGCTCACCGGGGGGGTCCTGGAGGATCCGCGCGCCCTCGGCCTGCCCGTTGACCTCTGCCGTCTCGTCATCGACCAGGAGCGGCAGCATGGCGGCCTGACTGAGATCGGCCTCCTCCCAACCGGCACGCGGAGCGCCGAGCGCGCGCGCGAGCCAGGCCCGCACCACCGCCTCGGGCTCGCCCTCGCCGCGCGCGATCGCCGCCATGATCGCACAGGTGCGCGCCGAGGCCGGGGCTTCGTCGAGGGCTGCCACCGCCTCGCGCGCCGCGTCCCAATCGCGCGCCAGGAGCGCCAGCTCGGCGCGCAGGAAGATCGTCTCGCGATCCGCGGCGTTGGCCTCGAAGAGCCGCGCGAAGCGCTTGCGCCGGGCGCCAGGGGTCTCCTCGGGCTCGATCTCGGCGAAGGCCCGGGCAACGAGCGGCGACGGCGCGCACCGCCAGGCATCGACAAGGACCCGCGCCGCAGCCCGCTTCTGGTGGTCCTGCACCAGGTGACGCGCGGCGGTCGCGGCGATCTCGGCATCGCCCGGATTGAGCCGGGCCGCGTCGACCGCGTGGCGCCGCGCGGCCTCGCGGTCGCCGGCCGTCTCCGCCTCCTCCGACAGCGCGAGCGCCAGCGCCGCCTCGCGCCGATCGGCCTCGGGGCGCGCGACCGTGCCCATCCGGCGCTGGACCCCGAGCGTGCGCCGGGCGCCCGCCCAGTCGTAGCGGCGGCTCTGCAGGCCGTAGAGCGTGTCGAGGATCGCCGTGTCGCGGGGGGCGAGCTCGGCGGCCCGCTCGGCAAGCTTGAGCGCGCGGTCCTCCTCGCCGGCCGACATCGCCTGGGAGAGCAGGCCCCGGAGCCCGACCATCGCGGTCTCGGGCTCCTCGGCGAGCGCGGTCCAGTAGCGCTGGGCGCGGAGACGGTCGCCGGCGAGCTCGGCCGCCTGGGCGTTGAGGAGGCGGCCGAGGCCCGGGCGGCGCAGCAGCCGGTCGGCCTCGGCGGCGCGGGCGCGGGCGGTCCTCGGGTCGCCCACAGCGAGCGCCATCAGGGCGCGGTCGAGCACCTCGACCCCGCGGCGGCGCCGGCCCCGCTCGGTGAAGCGCCGGACGGCCGCCGGATCGCCGAGCAGAAGCAGCACGAGGCCCACCAAGACGTCGCCGAGCCAGACCACGAAGAGGAGCGCCGCCGCCGCAAGGATCAGGATCACGCCGGCTGCAAACGGGGTGAGCACGTATTCGGCGCCGGCGAAGGCGATGGTGATCTCGCCCTCCGCCGCCAGGAGCTGAGACACCGCCCAGGTCGCGGCGGCGACCAGCGCGACGAAGACCAGAACCCGGAGGAGCGCGCCGAGCATCGCCGTCAGCCCGGGGTCGGCGGCGCGGCGACGAAGGCGGCAAGCGCCCGCTCGGCCGCGATGCGCTCGGCGAGGGCGGCGGTCCAGTCGGCCATGGCGAGGGCGGCGGGCGCGGGCAGGGCCTCGGCCTCGGCGAAGGCGGCGTCGAGATCGCGCTCGGCGAGGCGGGCCTCGATGCGCGAGAGCCTCGCTGGCAGTCCGCTGCCCGTCTGCTCGCCGTCCGGCCGGGCAAATACCTGCGCGCGCAGCCAGGAGGTGACACGGGTCGAGGGCGCGGTCCCCTCGGCCCGGGCCTTCGCCTCGAGAGCCGCGCGGGCGCGGTCCGGCAGTTGCGCCATCAGCGTCTCGACGGTGACGATCCCGCGCTCGGCATGCCGGGAGAGGGCAGGCTCGACCGTGCGCCCGGCCAGCGCCTCGAGCTCGGCGAGCGCCGCGGCATAGGGCTCGCCCGCGCGCAATCGGGTGGCGAGCGCATCCGCAGCCCCCCGGATCGCGGCGCCGCGGAGCGCCCGGCCGGTCTCGTCGAGAGCCGCCGCCCGGGTCTCGGCCGCCCGCGCCTCGGTCGCCTCGAGCCGGGCCTCGAGGGCGCGGGTCTCCGCCGCGAGCCGGGTCTCGAGCGCGGCGATCCGCGCGGCCAGGCGGTCGCTTGCCTCGGTGGCGCGCTCGGCCTCGGCACGGGCGGGGGCCAACAGCGTCTCGGCCGTGTCGTCGATGGCGCGCCGGGCCGCACCCGTGGCGATCTCGCGGATCGCCTCCGTGCCGAGGGGGGGCGGGGTCTCGGCGATCCCGGCCTCGAGCGCATCGAGCCGGGCTTGCGACGTCTCGAGCGCCGCGAGGACCTCTGCCGACGCGGCGGGCTCGTCGCCGCCCGTGGCCGCCGCCGTGCCGTCCCGCATGGCCGCGACCTCGCCGCGAACGGTGCCGATCCGCCGGTCGACGCTCGCGATGCGCCTGGCGAGGTCAGTGCGCTCCCGGCGCGCGGCCGCCAGCGTCGTGTCGGTCTCGGTCAACCGCCGGTCGACCGCCGCAAGCGCAGACCCGACGCGCCCTGCGGCATCGGTGGCGGCGCGTGCGTCCTCGTCGGCGGTCACGGCATCGTCGCGCGCCTGCTCGGCGGTGGCGATCGCCGCGCGGCTGGCGGCCCGGGCCGCATCGGCGGTGGCGCCGGCGGTGCGCAGCGCGGCCCCGAGGCGCTCGATCTCGCGGTTGGCGGCGGCGATCTGCTGCGGCTGGCGGGCCGAGCTCTCGGTCAGCGCGGCGATCCGCGCCTCGAGCGCGGCGATCTCGGCCCTGTGCGCGGCCCGCGCCTCGGCGATGCGCTGCTCCATGCCCGCGAGATCGCGCTCGAGCGCATAGCGCACCGGCGCGAGGAAGCGCCCGATCGGCGCGGGGACGATCGGCGCGAGCTTCGGCGCGATCCAGATCGTCGCCAGCGCGACCGCCAAGGCCCCGAGGACGCCCCAGAGCGCCGTTGCTGCCAGCGAGCCGCCGATCGGATCCTCGATGGTGGCGGGATCGAGCTCGTCCTCGAAGAACGCGTCGTCGTCCTGCGGGTCGGGCCCGTCCCCGGCTCCGGGTTCGCGCATCCGGTCACGGCGGTTCATCGCGCTGATCCTCGTCCCAGGTGCCCCATCCGGCGCCACCCCGCGCCCCGCATTCCGCTGAGCGTACTGCGCCAAGCTCTTGGAAACAATCTCCGACACCATTTCGTCACGATTGTGGCCCCCGGAGACGGCCCGCGAATGCTGCGGTGCACGGCTCTCCGGCGCGCGCCTAGACGGCCCGGGCGAGCGCCGCCACCATGGCCGGGCCGCTGGGCTCGTCGGCCACCACCACCTGCGAAAAGCCGGCATCGCCGAGGGGTGCGGCCGCCCGTTCGGAGATCGCGACCGCGGTCACCCCGGGGCCGAGCCTCAGCCCCTCGACGATCCGTCGCGCGAGGATCTCCGCGTTGCGCGCCGACCAGAGGCCGACGGCGCCGATCCGGCCCGAGCCGAGCGCGTGGGTGACCGGGGCAGGGCAGGCGCCGGTCTCCTCGGCGGCGTAGACGACCGCCTCGCTCACCCGCTGGCCCGAGGCGGCGAGGAGTGCCGGCAGGTCGGTCGCGGTGTGGCGTCCGCGCGGATGGAAGAAATGCCTGAGCCCCGTGCCGACCGCCATCCGGACGAGCGCCTCGGCATCGCCCCCCGCCGCCATCGCCGCGAGGCCGACGCCGCGCGCGATCTCGGCCGTGCGCTGGCCGACGCAGAGCGCCGGCAGGTCGCGGCGTGTCGAGAGGGCCGCGAAAGCCCGCGCGCCGTGGCCCGAGGTGAGGAGCAGCGCCTCGGCCGTCGGCGGCACCGCAAGCGTGGTGGCCACCGGCCGGATCGCGGTCAGGGGCCAGACGAGAGCCTCGATGCCGTCCTCCGCGAGCCGCGCCGCGGTCTGGCGCGCCTCCTCGAGCGGCCGGGTGACGAGGACGGCACGCCGCCCCCCGCTAGTCGAAGAACCCATCGCCCCCCCGCGCGCGGAGCTCGGCGGCCGCATCGGCGCCCATTGCCGCAGCGTCGGAGGCCACCCCCTCGCGGTTGGTCGCGTGGCGCTCCGAGCCGTCCGGCCGGATGATCTCGCCGCGCAGATGCACCCGCCCGCCGGTCAGCACCGCGAGGCCGCCGATCGGCGTGCGGCAGGAGCCGTCGAGGCCCGCGAGGAAGGCCCGCTCGGCCGCGAGGCGCGTGGCCGTCGGCCCGTCATGGATCGGCGCCAGGAGGGCGGCGACGCGGGCATCGTCGGTGCGCCCCTCGATCCCGATCGCGCCCTGGGCGACGGCGGGAAGCATCTCCTCGGGCTCGACCGCGGCGCCCATCCCCGCGATGTCGTGGCCGAGGCGGCGGAGCCCCGCGGCGGCGAGGAAGGTCGCCTCGGCCACCCCCTCGGAGAGCTTGCGGAGCCGCGTCTGGACATTTCCGCGGAACTCGACCACGCGCAGATCCGGCCGACGATGCAGGAGCTGCGCGCGCCGCCGGAGCGAGGAGGAGCCGACCACCGCCCCCTCGGGCAGCGCCGCGATCCCCCGATGCGGGCCGATCAGCACGTCGCGCACATCCTCGCGCGGCAGGAGGCAGAGGATCGCCAGCCCGTCCGGCAGCACAGTCGGCATGTCCTTCATCGAGTGGACCGCGATGTCGATCCGGCCCGCGAGCAGCCCCTCCTCGATCTCCTTGGTGAAGAGCCCCTTGCCGCCGATCTCCGAGAGCGCGCGGTCCTGCACGGCGTCGCCGGTGGTCTGGATCACCACGATCTCAAAGGCGGTCTCCGGCAGGTCATGGGCGCGGGCCAGCCGGTCACGCGTCTCGTGCGCCTGGGCGAGGGCAAGCGGCGAGCCGCGGGTGCCGATCCGGAGCGGCGCGTCCGGCGAGGGATCGGGGTGTGCGGGATCGGGGTGGGCGAGGTCGGTCGGGGCCATGGCGGGTCCGTTGTCAGGCTGGGCCGAGCCCCCTTAGTAGGGGGCAGGCGGGGGGCGCGCAATCGGAGGCGGCATGGCGACGGTGCTCGGGATCGAGACGAGCTGCGACGACACCGCGGCCGCCGTGGTGCGGGGCGCGCCCGGGGTGCCGGGCGAGATCCTCTCGAACGCCGTGGTGGGACAGGCCGATCTCCATGCGCTCTATGGCGGCGTGGTGCCGGAGATCGCGGCGCGCGCCCATGCCGAGCGCACCGATGCGGTGATCGCGCGCGCGCTCGCCGAGGCGCGCGTGGCGCCACGGGATCTCGATGCCGTTGCGGTGACGGCGGGGCCAGGGCTGATCGGCGGCGTGATCGCCGGCGTGATGACGGCCGAGGGGTTTGCGCGGGGTGCGGGGCGGCGGCTGGTGGCGGTCAATCACCTCGAGGGGCATGCGCTGACGCCCCGGCTGACGGACGCGGTCGCCTATCCCTATCTCCTGCTGCTGGTCTCGGGGGGGCATTGCCAGCTCCTCGCGGTCGAGGGGCTCGGGGCCTATGCGCGGCTCGGCGGCACGATCGACGATGCGCCGGGCGAGGCTTTTGACAAGGTGGCGAAGCTCATGGGCCTCGGCTTTCCCGGCGGGCCGGAGGTCGAGCGCCGAGCCGCAGGCGGGGATCCGACGCGCTTTGCCTTCCCGCGCTCGCTCTGGGGACGGGGCGGTGACCGGGGTGGCGAGATGTCGTTCTCCGGGCTCAAGACGGCCGTTGCACGGGCGGTCGAGCGGCTGGTGGCGGAGCAGGGCGGGCTCCGCGAGGCCGATGTCGCGGATCTGTGCGCGGGGTTTCAAGCGGCCGTCGCCGAGGTGCTGGCAGCGAAGGCCGCCTGGGCGCTGGAGGAGCTGCGCGGGCGGGAAACACCCGTTCCGGCAATGGCAGTGGCGGGCGGCGTGGCGGCAAATGGTGCGATCCGTGCGGCGCTCGGGGACAGTGCTGTGCGGGCCGGGGTCGAGCTCGTGGCGCCGCCGCTCCGGCTTTGCACCGACAACGGTGCCATGATCGCCTGGGCGGCGATCGAACGACTGGCGGCGGGCATGGCGGAGGCGCCGGTCAGCCCCCGCCCGCGCTGGCCGCTCGACGAGGGGGCGACCCCGATGCTCGGCTGGGGGCGGAAGGGCGCCAAGGCCTGATGGAGCCGCGATGGTGCGCCCGGCCGCATCGGGCACCGTTGCCCTTGCCTTCGCCGCGGCGCGCATGCCTGATGGCGTGGCACGCTCGATTTTCTGAGGACCCATGCTCTACGCCATCATCTGCATCGACAAGCCCGGCGCTCTCGAGATCCGCAAGGCCAATCGCGAGGCCCATCTCGCCCATATCCGCGCGACCGATGGGGCGATCTCCCAGGCCGGGCCGTTCCTCGACGCCGACGGGCAAATGGTCGGCTCGCTCCTGATCTACGAGGCCGAGGACCAGGGCACGGTCGAGCGCTGGTGCGCCGAGGACCCTTATGCGCTCGCGGGGCTCTTCGAGCGGGTCGAGATCCGGCCCTGGAAGCGGGTGATCGGCTGAGCATGGCCACGCCCTCTGCCCCGGTGCCGGACTGGGAGGCCTGCGCCGCCTATCTCGCGGGGCCGGCCTTCGCGAGCCCGCCGGAGGTGATCGAGACCCACGCCTCGCGGGTCTATCTCGCAGCGGACCAGGCGTGGAAGCTGCGCCGCCCCGTGGATTACGGCTTTCTCGACTATGCGACGCGGGCGAGCCGGCGCCTCCATGCCGAGCGCGAGATTGCGCTCAACGCGCCGGCGGCGCCGGGTCTCTATCTCGGGCTCGGGGGTGTCGGCGCGGGCCCGACGCTCCTCGGCCCCGAGGTCGCGATCCCGGTGGAGGCCGAGCCGCTCGTCGTCATGCGCCGCTTCCCGGCCGAAGCGCTCTTTGATCGGATGGCCGCGGATGGCCGCCTCGATGGTACGCTGCTGGCCGAGACCGGGCGCGCAGTCGCGGCGCTGCACGCCCGGGCGCCGGCATTGGGACGTGGCATGCGGCTGCCGGCGATGATCTCCGGCGAGGCGGTCGAGCTCGGCGCGCTCTCCGACCGGATCGGGCCCGCACGCACCCGGGCGATGACCGCGGCGCTCAGGGCGGAGATCGCCCGCCATGCCGAACTCGGCGCCGGCCGTGAGCTGCGTCACTGCCACGGCGACCTGCATCTCAGGAACATCGTGCTCTGGCGGGGCCGCCCGACGCCGTTCGATGCCATAGAGTTCAACGACGCCTTCACCAGGATCGACCCGCTCTACGACCTCGCCTTCCTGACGATGGATCTCGCGCATCGGGGGCTCGGGCCTTCGGTGCCGGCAGTCGTCTCGGCCTGGGCGGAGGCGTTGGCGGCGGTGGGCGAAGCGGACAGGGCCGTCGCCTATGGCGGGCTGGCGCTCCTGCCGGCCTATGAGGGGCTGCGGGCTGCGATCCGGGCCAAGACGACGGCGCTGGGCGAGCGGCGGGACGATGCGGGCGAGTATGCCGCGCTCGCCGTCCGGCTCCTGGAGCCGCGCCCGGCGCCCCGGCTCGTCGCCGTCGGCGGGCGCTCGGGGAGCGGGAAGTCCGGGCTCGCGCGGCGCGTGGCCGAGGAGCTGGGCGCCGTGGTCCTTCGATCGGATGCCGTGCGCAAGGGGCTCGCGGGCGTCGCGCCCGATCAGCGCGCCCCGGCCGACGCCTATTCGGCCGAGATGAGCCGCAGGGTGCATGCCGAGATGCGCCTGCGCGCGGGGCTGGCGCTCGCGGCCTGCCCTGTGGTGCTCGATGCGACCCATCTTGCGGCGGAGGAGCGGGCGGCGGCCGAGGCGCTTGCGGCGGAACTCGGCGTGCCCTTCCACGGGCTCTGGCTCGACGCGCCCACGGAGGTGCTCGCGGCCCGTGTCGCGGCCCGGATCACGGCCCGGGAGGGCGATGTCTCCGATGCGACACCGGCGGTCTTGCGCGCGCAGCCCGAGACGCGGCCCGAGGGCTGGGCGGTGATCGATGCCGCCGCGCCGCCCGGGGATGTCGCGGCCCGGGCGCTCGACGGGATCGGGAGAGGATGATGGCGCACTGGCTCTTCAAATCCGAGCCTGACACCTGGGGCTGGGACGACCAGGTGGCCAAGGGTGCCGAGGGCGAGCCCTGGGACGGCGTGCGCAACTACCAGGCGCGCAACAACATGCGGGAGATGCGCCTCGGCGAGCGGGGGTTCTTCTACCACTCGGTCAACGAGAAGCGGATCGTCGGCATCGTCGAGGTCTGCCGCGAGATCCACCCCGATCCCACGACCGACGACCCGCGCTGGGAATGCGTAACCATCCGCGCGGTGGCGCCGGTGCCGCGCCCGGTGACGCTGGCCGAGATCAAGGCCGAGCCGCGGCTGGCCGAGTTCGCGCTCGTGCGGCAGTCGCGCCTCTCGGTCGTGCCGGTCTCCGACGAGGAGTGGCGCGTCCTCTGCGAGATGGCCGGCTATGCGGAGGACGGCTAGCCGCATGGCCCGCCGCCCGCCGCCGCGGCGCTTGGCGAGCGCATTGCGGTGCGGTAGAAGTATCTTAGAATAGTTCTAACACGGGAGGTCCCCATGGCGCTCGGCCTTGTGGCTCGTCGGCGGCTCTCCGAGCTGACCGAGCAGCAGATCCTCGCGCTCGCCATCAGCGCCGAGGAGGACGATGCGGCAATCTACCGGAGCTATGCCGATATGCTGCGGGCCGATTATCCCCGCTCGGCGGCGGTCTTCGACGACATGGCCGAGGAGGAGGACCGCCACCGCCAGCGCCTGATCGAGCGCCACAAGGCGCGCTTCGGCCCGCGCGTCCCGCTGATCCGGCGGGAGCATGTGGCCGGGTTCTACGCGCGCCGGCCGGCCTGGCTGATGGAGAATCTCGGGATCGAGCGGATCCGCGAGGAGGCGGCGAGCATGGAGCGCGTGGCGCAGGCCTTCTATCTCCGTGCGGCCAAGCAGGTGGAGGATGCCGACACCCGCAAGCTGCTCGGCGATCTGGCCGCCGCAGAGGCGGGGCACGAGCGCACCGCCTCCCGGCTCGAGGACAAGCACCTGCCCGAGGATGCGCGTGCCGAGGAGGCGCGCACTGCCCACCGACAGTTCGTGCTCACCTATATCCAGCCGGGGCTTGCGGGGCTGATGGACGGCTCGGTGTCGACCCTCGCGCCGATCTTTGCCACCGCCTTCGCGACCCATGACACGCACACGACGCTGATCGTCGGGCTTGCGGCGTCGGTGGGGGCCGGCATCTCGATGGGCTTCACCGAGGCGGTCTCGGATGACGGGCAGATTTCGGGCCGCGGCTCGGCGGTCCAGCCCGGGCGCGCCCCGGGGGTCATGACCACGGTCGGCGGGCCCCGGCCTGCGG
>CAYORO010000103.1:0-11518 GCA_964406355.1 uncultured Limibaculum sp. | reverse complement strand
GGCGCGAGAGCACCCAGTCGGGGCGGTTCTCGATCATCGAGCGGAGGCGGTTCTGGCCGGTCTTGGGCGTCCACTCGACCAGGCTGTTGATCGAGGTGAGCGCGCGTTCGCGGATCGTGGCCCCGTGCTCGCCCATGCCGTCCTCGAGCGCGCGGTCGATCGCGACGAACCATTGCGGGCGGTTGAGGCGGATCACCGGCGCCTTGGAGCGCCAGGAATGCGCGTCCGAGATCGTCTGGCGCTTGGTGGCGGCGAGGCCGCCCACCTCCTTCAGCTTCTCGATCACCGCCTTGTTGGCCGTGCCCTCGGTGCCCTTGCGGCTGAGGATGAAGGTGCCGTGAAAGAACGGCACATGCTCGGCAAAGCCGCCCTCGGTGGTCACGTTGTGGGTGATCCGGTCGAGCATCCCCCGCTCGCGGAAGAGCTCGTAGTCGTCCTCGCCGTGCGAGGGCGCGCAGTGCACGAAGCCCGAGCCCGTATCGTCGGTGACGAACTCCGCCTCGAGCAGCGGCACGTCATAGCCCCAGAAGGGATCCGCCTGCCCGAGCGGGTGGGTGCAGGTGACCCCGCCGAGCTCAGGCGCATGGACATCGCGCAGGCGCGTGTACTGCCCGGGCTCGAGCCGGGCCCGCGAGAAGATCTCCGCGGCCAGGCTGTCGGCCATCACGAGCCGCTCGCCGGTGGCGATCCAGTTTCCCTCCGGCGCCTCGGTCACGGCGTAGAGGCCGTAGGAGATCTCGCGCCCGAAGGCGATCCCGCGGTTCGACGGGATCGTCCAGGGCGTCGTCGTCCAGATCACGATGCTCGCGCCGTCGAGATCATGGGGCCGCGTGCTGCCGTCATAGACGCGGTTCCAGTTGAGCTCGAGCTCGCCACCCTCGTGGTGCTGGGTATGGTGGCCCGGGGCCTGCGCCACGGGGAACTTGACATAGATCGTGTCGACCTGGCGGTCGTGGTACTCGACCTCGGCCTCGGCGAGCGCGGTCTTCTCCATCGGCGACCACATCACGGGCTTGAACCCCTGATAGACCGACCCGTTCATCACGAATTTGTGGAACTCCGCGGCGATCACGGCCTCGGCGTCGAAGGACATGGTGAGGTAGGGGTTCTCCCAGTCCCCGGTGACGCCCATGCGCTTGAACTCGGTGCGCTGGACGTCGACCCAGCCCTCGGCGAATTTGCGGCACTCGGCGCGCAGCTCGTTGACCGGGACGGCGTCCTTGGACTTGCCCTTCTTGCGGTACTGCTCCTCGATCTTCCACTCGATCGGCAGGCCGTGGCAGTCCCAGCCGGGCACGTAGCGGCTGTCATGGCCGCGCATCTGGGCCGAGCGGACGACGAAATCCTTGAGGATCTTGTTGAGCGCGTGGCCGATATGCAGGTGCCCGTTGGCATAGGGCGGTCCGTCATGGAGCGCGAAGGACGGGCGCCCTGCGGCGGTCTCGCGCAGCCGGCGATAGACGCCGAGGCGCTCCCAGCGGGCGAGCCAGTCGGGCTCGCGCTTGGGGAGCCCCGCGCGCATCGGAAAGCTGGTCTCGGGCAGGAACAGCGTGTTTCGGTAGTCGCCGTCCGGGGTCTCGGTCGCGTCGTTCATCTCGCGCCTCCGTATGCTCTGTCGATCGGTCGTGCGGAGGGGCCCGGCCTCTGTCAGCGCCCGTGTCAGCGGCTGACGGCGGCCGGGTCGGTAATTCGGCGGATGAGGCGGATTGACACCATGCGCCTCCTATAGCCGCGGTGCAGCGCGCCGTCCAGCGAGCCCCGGCCCAGCGAGCCCCGGCGGTCAGCCGAAGAGTGCCCGACAGGCCACCGGTTCGAGATTGGCATCGAGGACGCGCCGGGCGTTCAGATCCCCGATCGTCACCTCCCCGAGAACGGGCCGCGGTTCGTCCGTGATGAAGAAGTCGACGCGCACGCGCTCGAAATCGCGCCCGATCGCGCCAGCCACGTCGAGCATCTGCGGGAGTGTCGCGGGATGGGGGTGCCGCCAGGGTGCGGCTCCCATCTGCCGGCCCGGGATCGGTCGACCCTCGCCGTCATAGTACTGCATCCACTTGCCTCGGGCGATGTGGCCCTCATAGGCATATCCGAGGACGGGGCGCCCGCGACGGACGTAGATTTTTGCCTCGAGCAACGGGCTCTCGCGCGACCCGATCCGCTCCTCGAGAAAGAGCCGCCGCCGACCGCGCGCATACCACCACTCGCCCCAGGCGACACCGTAGCGCATGACAAGCCAGCTCCGCAGCGTCGCCTCGAGCTCTGCGCGATGCCCCGGGGTTGGCGGCCAGGTCACCGGCACGTTGGTGGAGTTGCCGATCGAGAGCTTGAGATAGTAATCGCCCGGCGGGACGGCATCGTCCGGCGGAAGCCCGACCCGCTCAGAGATCCAGGGCCGCGCCGGGACCCGCACCAGGCCGGCCGCGCTCGGTGTCAGGAAGCTGGTGGCCATCAGCTTGTCGGCTGGATTGGGTCCCTCGATCGGAACCGGCAGATAGATCTTGTCGGCAAAGAAGTGATCCCCGGTGATGGGCAGACCGGGGTCGGGGTCGCGGCCGTGGGTGCTGCGGAACATCGCCATGCCGGCGCCGGTCACGACCTCGAGATCCTCCGGGGCATAGACATCCACCCCGCGCCGATGGCCGGGCGGGCAGGCGGCCGTGGCAACATCCGGGTGCAGGTTCCGAAACGCGGCGAGCCAGCCCCGGCCGAGGGTGCCTGCGGTATCCCGATCGAGGCCGGGGATGGCGGTGTGGTGCGACATCGCTTGGTGCTCTCTTGCCCGATTGCCGCAACTTAACCGAAGAGCGCCCGGTAGAGCACCCGCTCCAGGCTCTCGGGCTCGAGCCGCCGGCGCGCGTTCTGGTCGCCCACGGTGATCTCGTTGAGGATCGGCAGCGGGCCGCCATCGTCCATGAAGTCGACCCGGATGATGTCGAACCGGCGGCCGATATGCTCGGCCGCCCGCCGCATGCGCGCGGCCGAGGCGGGCGGGGCGATCTCGAGCGGATGGTAGCCGAGCGTCCGGCCCTCGAGGGGCCGCCACTCCGCGTCCCAAAAGCACTCGCGGTGGTTCTTGAGCTTGAAATCCTCGTGCTTGATGGCCCGGATTGCGGCGAGCCGCCCGTCGCGCACGAAGAGCTTGTACTCGGGCTTGCCCGCGCGCGCCTCGGTGATGTCCTCCTCGAGGAACAGCCGCTGGGTGCCTAGGCCGTACCACCACTCGCCCCAGACGAGGCCGTAGCGCTTCTCGAACCAGCGGGCCGTGACCTGGTCGAGCCGGGCCCGCAGCGCCGGTGTCGGTGGCCAGATGATGCGGGCGTTGCTCGCATTGCCGAGCGCGAGCTTGAGGTAATAGGCGCCCGGCGGGACGTCTCCGTCGGGTGGCAGCGCGGGGGCGTCGGCGATCCAGGGCCGCGCGAGCACGCGTGCCTCGCCCTCCGCGCCCCCTTCGAGATAGAGCCCGGCATTGAGCTTGTCGGCCGGGTTGGGCTCGGGCAGCTGCTGGAGGAACTTCAGCGCAAAGAACCAGTCGGCCGTCGTCTTCAGCGCCGGATCTGGCGACCGGCCATGGGTGATCCGAAACAGCGTGATCGCGATCCCGATGGCGAGCCCGAGCGAGCGCTCGGTGTAGAAGTCGACCCCCCGGCGGTGGCCCGGCTTCAGGGCCGCGTGGACGAGATCGGGCTGAGCCACGGCGATCCGCTCGAGCCATCGCCGGCCCTCTGCGGCGGTCGCCTCGGGGTCGAACTGCGGCTGCGACTGGGCCATCCCGCCGAGGACCCTGCCTAGGCGAAGAGCCGACGCGCGGCCCAGGCGTCGAACTCCGCGGGCTCGAAGCGCCGGCGGGCGTTGTAGTCGCAGAGCGTCAGCTCGCTCAGCACCGGCCGGTCCTCGCCCGTGTCCATGAAATCGACGCGCACCACGTCGAACCGGCTGCCGATCGCGGCGGCGATCTCCATCCAGCGGCGCGCCTTGGCCGGCACGGGGCTGGTCGAGACGCGGCGGCCGACGCTCCAGGCGCCGGTGGGCTTTTGGTCTGCATCGATGATGAGCTGCTGGTTGTCCGAGAGGTTCTCGGGGTTGTCGTATCGAACCAGGATCGCGAAGCAGGGCTCGCCGCGGCGCAGGAAGATCCGCCATTCCGGCTGGCCGGCGATCTGCGGGCCGATATCCGCCTCGAGAAAGAAGCGCTGGGCGCCGAGCGCATACCACCACTCGCCCCAGTGCACGCCGTAGGGCGCCTTGGTCCAGCCTGCCATCAGATCTTCGAGCGTCTCGCGATCGATCTGGCTCGGCGGCCAGGTGAGCTGGGCGTGATCGGAGTTCCCGAGCGCGCGTTTGAGGAAGTACCGCCCCGGCGCAACGGCGTCGTCCTCGGGCAGCACCGGGTCGTGGCCGATCCAGGGGCGCTCCGGCAGGATCACCTCGCTGCGCAGCGAGGCCGGCACGAACTCGCCCGTGCGCAGCTTGTCTGCCGGGTTGGGCGAGGGGATGAAGCCGAAGAGCTTGACCGCGAAGAACCCGTCGCTGAACGCGCGCACCGGGTTGAGCTCGGGCAACCGGCCGGTCTGCGAGCGATAGAGCCTGAGCGCCTCGCAGAGGATCGGCATCTTGTGATGCGGGCGCAGGATGTCCCAGCCGCGGAGATAGCCCGGGCGGGGCCGCGCGCGCGTGATGTCGGGCCGCGCGGCATCGAGCGCCTCGAGCCAGGCCTGCGCCTCGGCCTCGGTCACCGGGGTCTCTTGGTCTGCTTCGGCCCGCTGTTCGGTTCTGTCGGTCTCGTCGATCCGCATTCCTCTCCCCGGTGCCTCCGCTCGACCTGGTCTGGCGGGCCGCTCTCGCGGGCCGCACCGTTACCCGAAAAGGCGCTCGGCCACCACACGGTCGAGCCAGGCCGGTTCATAGGCGCGGCGGGCATTCACATCGCAGAGGCTGAGCTCGCCGAGGATCGGAGTGTCGCCGCCGTCATCGAGGAAATCCACCCGCACGAGGTCGAAGGGCCGGCCGAGCTCGACCGCGATCTCGGCCCAGCGCGCTGTCTGTGGCGGGGGCGGCATCGGTGCCGGGCGCTTGCCCCGCGGCAGGCCGCCTGTCGGGCGCAGCTCGCCGTCGAGCATCATCTGCATGTTGTCCCGCGGGTTGGCCGGGTTGTCGCGCCACAACGCCTTGACGAAGCAGAGCTCGCCGCGGCGCACGTAGAAGCGCCACTCCGGATGGCCGCGGATCCTGTCCGAGATGTCGCGCTCGAGCAGCGCCCGCTTCGGGCCGAGGGAGTACCACCATTCGCCCCACTGGTAGCCGTAGGGCCGCGCCCGGGTCCAGTCGGCGAGGGTGGCCTCGGCCTCGGCCCGCATCTCCGGCGTCGGCGGCCAGGCAAGCTTGAGCGCGTGCCCGCTCGCGAGTGCCCGCTTCAGGATGTAGGGCCCGGCCGGGATCGCGTGGTCGGGCGGCAGCACGATGCCGGTGCCCGCCCAGGGGCGCTCGGGCAGCCGGACCTTGATGTGCAGCGGCGGCGGGACGAACTGCGCGGTGTCGAGCTTGTCGGCCGGGTTCGGCGGCATCGGGACGAAGCCGTAGAACTTCATGGCGAAGAAGCCGTCGCAGGCATGCTGGAACGAGGCCGGGTCGGGCAGGCGCCGATGCGTGTGCCGGTAGACGGCGAGCGCGGTGCGCAGGATCGGCAGCCGGTGCTCGGGGCGGATCACGTCGATGCCGCGAAGCATGCCCTCGCGAGCCGGGGCCCGGGTGAGATCCGGGCGCCTGGCGTCGAGCCGGGCCTGCCAGGCTTCCGCCTCGGCCCGCCAGGGCATGAAGCCCAGGATCACGTCATCCGCGAGCGACATCGCCCCCTCCTCGCCGGGCCTGTGGCCCACCTGGCCGCGAGGATAGAGGCCGGGCGCGTCGCCGCCAAGGCGCCCCGGCCGCCTCGTCAGTTGGCGAGGCTGCCCCGGCGGACCTCGACGAGGCTCGTCTCGGCGAGCGACAGCAGCTCCCGGCCCGGCAGCCCCGCTGCCTGCATATCGGCGAGCCAGCCGTCGCGCGCCTCGTCGGCCGCCGCCTGACGGATCGCATCCAGCGTCTCGGCCTCAAGCGTCACCCGGGGCACGTCGAAGAGCTCGAGCACCACGTTCCACTTGCCGATCAGGTCCTCGTAGTTGAGCACGTAGTGCTCGAGGGCTGGCGCGATTGCGTCCTCGAGGACCGCGCGATGCGCGTCCGGCAGCGCGTCATACGCGCCTCGGTTCACGACCACTGGGCAGTTCACCGTGCCGGGATTGAGATTGGTCGTCCACCAGCCGGCCAGCGAGATCGTGTCGAAGGAGAAATGCGCGTGCTGGGCGAAGGCGACCGCGTCGAGATCGGCCCCGGCCAGCGCGCCATAGGTCTCGGTCGCCGTCAGCGAGAGCGGCTCGGCGCCGAGCGCGCTGAAGGCCCGGCCGATGCCGCCGGTCGCCCGGATGCGCTTGCCGGCGAACCAGTCGATCGTCGCCGGTGGGGCGCCGACGCCCACCAGATTGTACTGGGGCAGCGGCGTCGGCATCAGCAGCATCGCGTTCCACTGTGCCATCTCGGCGACCGTCGCGGGGTGGCGGTAGATGACCCGGCTGACGGCGAGCTCCTCCTCCAGCGTCTCGATGCCGAGGAAGGGCAGCTCCATCACCGTGATCGCGCGGTTCTTCTCAGGGTGATAGCCCGCGCAGAACTGCGCCATCTCGAACTGCCCGGCGGCGATCCCGTCGAGGTTCTGCCGGCTCGGCGAGAGGTCGAAATGCAGCGAGATGGTGAATTGCCCGCTGCTCCGGAACTCGACGATCTCGGCCAGCCGGCGCACATGCTCGGTGAAGGCACGCGGCTTGCCCCAGAGCGAGACGCGCCACTCGGTGCGCGCCTCCTGCGCCAGCCCCGGTGTCGACAGCGCGATCCCGACGGCCGCCCAAAGCGCCAGTCTGAGCATGATGCCCCCAATTCAGTTCAGCTTCCCCCGTATAACCAGTTCTTAATCGAAACCGGCATCCGAGGGAAGCTTCGGGGGGCGGGGTCGGCGCCGCACTTGGGCGATCAGGCGTCCTCGGCCGGTGCCGCCTCGTCCTCGTCATCGCCGCCGACAAGGCCCTTCGGCACCTCGATATTGGCGATCACGAAGTCGCGGTCGGTGATCATCGGGCGCGTGCCCGCGGGCAGCGGCACGTCGGAGATCTTGATCGTCTCGCCGAGCTTGCGCGTCTTGAGATCGACCGTGATCTTCTCGGGGATGTTGCCCGCGGTCACCTTGAGCTCGACCTCGGGGCGCACGATCGTGAGGATCCCGCCGCGCTTGAGGCCCGCGCACTCCTCCTTGTTGAGGAACTCGACCGGGATGAAGAGGTTGATTCGCGACCGCTCGGAGAGCCGCAGGAAGTCGACATGCGTGGGCAGGTCGCGCCGGACGTCGCGCTGCACCGCGCGGCAGATCACCGTCTGCTCGGCATCGCCGATCTTGAGCTTGATGAGCTTGGCGAGGAACTTGCCCGCCTTCAGCTCCTTGAGCAGCGTGTTGTACTTGACGTTGATGGTCTCCGGCGGCGTGTTGCCGCCATAGATGACCCCCGGGACGTAAGCGTCCCTCCGCGCCTGGCGGGCAGCCCCTTTGCCCACGCCAGTCCGCGGCTCGACCTCGAGAACGCTGATCTCGGCCATGCCGTGTCTCCTCGGATTGCGCGGGGGCCCATCCCCCGCCGCCGCGGCGATCCTCCAGGGGTGTAAGCGCCGCGAAGCCCGCCTGATGGCTCAAACGGGCGGTGGATGCAATGGCGGGGCGTGTGCGGGGCTAGAGGAGAAGGCGCGCCATCAGCCCGGCCCCGAGTGCTGCGAGCATCGCCAGCACCGCCTGGCGAAAGCGCTCCTGCGGCAGCCGGCGGCGCAGCCCGGCCCCGAGGCGCACCCCGAGCCACACGACCGGCACCCCGGCGGCCGAGACCGCGAGCCCCTGGACGTCGAGGAGGCCGAGCCGCGAGAGGCCTGCCGCCATCACGAGGCTCGAGAGCGTGAAGGAGATGTTGATCGTCGCCAGCATCAGCGCGGGCGCGAGGTGGAGCGCCATCAGATAGGGCAGGACCGGCATCACCTGGCTGCCGGTCAGCCCGTTGACCACGCCGGTCGCGAAGCCCGCCACGGGGGCCAGCGGCCGCTCGAGCCGCGGCGCGAGCCTGAGATCGGGGCGCCAGAGCGCAAAGCCCGCATAGCCGATCAGCACCACGCCGAGCACGGCGCCCGGCACCTCGCGCCCGCTGGTGCCAAGCAGCCAGAGCCCGACCCCCACCCCCGGCAGCGCCGCCAGCAGCAGCGGCCAGAACCGTCGCACCGCGCGGATCAGCTCGCCAGTGCCGAGGAGGACGAAGAAGTTCGAGGCGAGCGAGGGCAGGATCAGCAGCCCGAGCCCCCGGTGGAGGCCGACCGAGAGCGCGAGGAACGGCAGGCAGGTGGTCGAGAAGCCGAGCCCGGTGACCCCCTTCGCCACCGCGGCCAGCAGGAAGATCGCCCAGACAACCAGCATCTCGGGCGTGTCGAGGGGCTCTGCCATGGGGCCTCCGGGCGCTGCCCACCGGGCCTCTCATCCCGGGGGCGGGCGGTCAAGCGCCGCGCCCCCGGATTGCCTCGCCGCGGCCGGCTTGGTACCGACACGCGACTGATCGGGGAGAGATCCATGATGTTCCGCACGCTCCTTGCGCTCCTCCTCTCGGCCGCCGCGCTTTCAGGCGGAGCGACCGGCGCCTTGGCCTGCGGGCCCGAGACCGACTGTCGGCTCGGCGAGCGCCACTATCGGATCCGCATGCCCGAGGGCCATGACGGGCGCACGCCTGTGGGCGCGATCCTCTTCGCCCACGGCTATCGCGGCAGCGCGGCCGGGATCATGGCGAGCGAGGCCCTCGCGCGGGCGGCGTCGGATCTCGGCGTCGCGCTCATCGCGGTGAAATCGGCGGGCGAGGACTGGTCGATCCCCGGCGCGCCGTCCCAGAGCGCGGTCGAGGGCGCGGACGAGCTGGCCTATGTCGACCAGGTGATCGAGGACGCCGCCGCCCGGGTGCCGCTCGACACCGACCGCGTGATGGCCACCGGCTTCTCGGCGGGCGGCATGATGGTGTGGAACCTGATCTGCCACCGCTCCGGACGGTTCGCCGCCTTCGCGCCCGTGGCGGGCACCTTCTGGCGGCCGATCCCCGAGCGCTGCACGACGCCACCCGCAAGCGTGCTGCACATCCATGGCGACGACGACCGGATCGTGCCGCTCGCCGGGCGTCCGATCGCCGACACCCACCAGGGCGATGTGCGCGCGGCGCTGGCGATGTACGCGGCCTATGGCGGGTTTGGCCCGGCGCGCCCGAGCGAGATCGGCGGGCTGGCCTGCGAGAGCCGCGAGAGCGCGACCGGAGAGCGGCTCGACTTCTGCCTCTTCGCCGGCGGGCACAGCTTCCGCGCCGAGTACCTGACCGTCGCCTGGCGCCATTTCGAGGCGACCGGCCGGCTCTGAGCCTGCGGCCATTGGCGCGCGGCGCCGGCTTGGCGGGCAGCCGGGTGGCCCGTAGAGTTGCGCCATGGCAGAGATCTCCGAGACCCAAGAGCCCCCCCCAGAGACCCCCCACGAGCCCCCAAGGGTGGCGCTCCTCGTCACCTGCCTCGTCGACATGATGCGGCCGAGCATCGGCTTCGCCTCGGCCAAGCTCCTCGAGGCCGCGGGGTGTGACGTGCATGTGCCGCGCCAGACCTGCTGCGGCCAGCCGAACTGGAACTCCGGCGACCGGGCGGGGGCCGCCGATCTCGCGCGCACGATGATCGGGGCGATGGCGGGCTATGACTATGTCGTGGTGCCGTCCGGCTCCTGTGCGGCGACGGTGATCAAGGACTACCCCGAGATCCTGAAGGCCACTCCCGACGCCGAGGCCGCCCGCGATCTGGCGGCCCGGACGCACGAGATCGTCTCCTTTCTCACGCAGGTGATGGGCGTCGACCGGGTCGAGGCCGCGCTCGAGGCGCGCGCGACCTATCACGACAGCTGCTCGGGGCTCCGCTCGCTCGGCATCAAGGACCAGCCGCGCCGGCTCCTCGCCTCGGTCGAGGGGCTCGAGCTCGCGGAGATGGACGAGCCCGAGATCTGCTGCGGCTTCGGCGGCACGTTCTGCGTGAAGTACCCGGACATCTCCAACAAGATGGTCGAGAACAAGGCGGCGGATGTCGGGCGCACCGGGGGCGATCTGCTGCTGGCGGGCGATCTCGGCTGTCTGATGAACATGGCCGGCAAGCTGAGCCGCGAAGGGCGCCCGGTCGCTGCGCGCCATGTCGTCGAGGTGCTGGCGGGTGACATCGAGACCCCGGCCATCGGCCAGGAGCCCGGGCGCAACTGAGGCGCAGTGATCGCGTGGGGGAGGAGGCGCAATGAGCGATGTCGAGAACGGTCACAGCCTGCTTGAGAACGCCTGCGAGCTGAACACACCGGCAGACAACGCCAGGTCCTACGACGCCTTCGCCGCCACCATGGACATCTCGCCCGAGATGCTGGCCATCGCCGGGGAGAAGCAGCTCTATCGCGCGGTCTACGAGGTCGACCTGACCGGCGATCTCGCCGGCATCCCGAGGGACTACGGCGCGGTGATCTCGGCCGGCACCTTCACCCACGGCCATCTCGGCCCGGAGGTGCTGCGGAGCCTTCTGGCGCTGGCCCGGCCCGGCGCGCCGTCCGCGATCGGCATCAACAAGGTGCATTTCGCCGGACAGGGCTTCGGCCCCACCTTCGAGGCGATGGAGGCGGACGGGCTGAGCGACGCCCCGTCCTATGCCGAGGTGCGGATGTATGACCGGGACGGTCACGACCATTCGGGCGATGTCGCGATCGTCGCCCGCTATCGAAAGGCGCCCTAGCGGCGCAGCGGGGAGCGACGAATGAGCATCCACCAGCCCACCACCCCCCAGTTCAGCGACAACGCCCGGGCGGCGCTGGCCAACGAGAACCTCCAGGCGGCGATGTCCGGGGGCGCCGGGGGGTTCGTCAAGAAGCGCGCCTCGGCCCGCGCCGCGGTGCCGGAGTTCGACGCGATCCGCGACGCCGCGCGCGAGCTCAAGAATCACGTGCTGGCCAATCTCGGCGGCTATCTCGAAGCCTATGAGGCCAAGGTGACGGCGGCGGGGGGGCAGGTCCACTGGGCCGAGACCGCCGAGGATGCGCGGGCGATCGTGCTCGAGATCTGCCGCGAGGCCGGCGCCAGCCAGGTCAACAAGGGCAAGTCGATGATCTCCGAGGAGTGCGGGATCAACGACTGCCTCGAGGCCGCCGGCATCCACCCCCAGGAGACCGATCTCGGCGAGTACATCATTCAGCTCCGCGGCGAGGGGCCGAGTCACATCATCGCGCCGGCGGTGCATGTGACCGTGCCCGAGGTCGAGGCCGAGTTCCGCCGCGAGCACACCCATCTCGACGAGGGCCGGGCGCTCTCGGAGCTGCCCGACCTGCTGGCCGAGGCGCGCGGCGTGCTGCGCGAGCGCTATTTCC
>CAYORO010000102.1:0-11613 GCA_964406355.1 uncultured Limibaculum sp. | reverse complement strand
ACCGCCATCCTCAGCCGCAACCGTCCCACCCCCCGCATTCACCCGATAAACAGGCTCTGACTGGGCCTCGCCGGTGGCGCTGACGGTGATGTCGTCGAACACCGCCTGGAAGGTGTCGGCCGGGTCCTGGCCGGCATTGCTCGAGAGCAGGCCCACCGCGAGGCCTGTGGGCACGCCCTGGACCGACGCAGCGCCGAGGATGGCGTCCATCACCTCGGAGCCGCCGAGCGCGATCGCCGGGCCGGTGACGCTCTTGGTTCCCTTCGAGAGCGTCTCGTAGGCGACGGTCGGGATCGCCGTCTCCGTCGCGATGTCGATGTCGACGCTGAAGGTGATCTTCTTGTTGTCGGTCTCGGCCAACGCGAAGAGATCATCCGCCTGGAGATAGGTGGTGACCGGCACGTCGCCGCTCTCGAGGGTGATCGCGATCTCGCCCAGCGGATCCTGGATCGCGGCGATCGAGAGGAAGTCGCTCTGGTCGCCGGTGCCGAGATAGCCGCCGATGCGCTGCGACGACCCGGTGAAGGCGTCGCCCGGGTTGAAGACCGACCAGGACACCGTCAGCGTCTCGGTGCCCGGCCCGACCGTGAGACCCGTGTGGAACAGGAACTCGCCGCCATTGGCGCCGGCCAGGGGATCGCCGTTGGATGCGGACTCGACGACCGTGGTGCCGCCGCCCGCCGCAGTGATGAACTTGACGTTGTCGAGCTGGATGTTCTGGCCCGCGAGCTCGGACGGGCCCTGGAAAAACTGCTCGAAGTCGGTCACGCCATCGATCATCACGCCGGTCAGGCCGCCGCCATAGCCGTCCGGCCCGACGAGGTTGCCGTCCTGGTTGGCGTCGAAATCCCAGAGGAAGGTCTGCTGCGGGAACAGCACGGTGCTGCGCCCGTTCGCGGCGTCGCGGATGAACGGATCGACCTCGTTCAGCAGGCCGTCATTGTCGAAATCCGGGTCATCGGGCAGCGGCGTGTCGCTCGGCGCGAAGACCTTGACGAAGTTTGCGCCGATCTCGGCGACCCAGACGGTGCCGTTGGGCCCCGTTGTGACGTCGAGCGGGACGACGAGGCCGCCGAGCCCCGGGATCGTCTCGTAGCTTGCGGCCGTGCCGTCCTCGGAGAGGTTCAGGCGACCGATATTGCCGTTGAACTGTGCGACGAGAAGATCGCCCTGGAGCTCGCCGTCGAACGCATCGGCATAGGTGTATTCGACCAGACCGTTCGACGACGAGCCGATCGTGAGCAGCGCCGGCGACAGCGGATCGTCGAAGGGAACGCTTGTGCCGCTCTCCAGCAGCCGCGCCGGATCGCCGGTGAACCGGGACGGGTCGATGAGGAAACCCTCTGGGATCGCCAGGCTCGCCGGCACCAGGTCGGAGAGGTCGCTCACCGAGTTCGGGGTGAGGCTCGTGTCCGGATTGCCGTCGTCGTCATAGACGGTCCAGGGGAGGTTCTGGTTACCGCGGACCGGCGCCGGGTGACCGTAATAGCCGCCATCGGTGACGAGAAAGAGCGGCTCGGGATCGCCGCCGCCGCCGTCATTCGGCTCGTTGGTCGCCTCGCCGGCGACAGCATCGCCGTCGCTCGGGACCGTGATGTCGTCGGGCGTGCCGAGTTCCTCGTCCGGTCCCGGCAGGACCTGGCCCTCGATCAGCGGCGCCCCGCCCAGATTGGCGTTGCCGCCATTGTCGACGGTGTACCAGTTCCCCGATTCCGAGAGCACGAGATCATAGGCGTTGCGGAAGCCGTCGGCGAAGATCCGGATCGGCGCATCGGCCGGCAGGACCGCCATGTTGAAGCCGTCATTGCCGCCCCAGGGGCCGGCAGTGTCGAGGCCGTTCGCATCCTCGCGCACCCCGTCATTGGGCACGGTGGGATCGTCGAGGGTCGGCAGATCGTAGATGTACTGGCGCGACCCGCCGTTCTGCGCGCCGTTCGGGTCGGTCAGGATCGGGAGCGCCTCGATCGCCGTCAGATCGACCTCGAGCATCGTGCCCGACAGCGTGTACTCGCCCGTATAGGCGAAGAACTGGCTGGGCGCCCCGTTGTTGGTGTTGCCGCCCACCATCGTATAGAGCTTGCCGCTGGCTTCATCGAGGACGAGGCCGTTGTTGGAGTGGTTCTCCTCGGATCGCGGTAGACCGCGGACGATGTCGACGGCATCCCATTCGGTGCCGGTCCAGGTGACGCGGGTGATGACGCCCGAGTTGGTGTCGAGACCGCTGTCGGCGTTGGTCGCGATCCGCGGGTCGCTCGAGGAGACGTAAAGGACGGGGTTTTCCGCCGTGCCGCCCACCACGATGCCGGTGACCTGGCGGTTGGTCGTGCCGGTGTTGATCGTGCCGTCGTCGTCGTGGTTGAGGATCGACTGGACCACGGGCGCGCCATCGGCGAGCACCAGCTCTTCATGGTCAGTGGCGATATAGGTGCCATTGTCGATCGCAACCGTAAAAGCGTTGATCTGACCACTCTGCTCGGAAATATACAGCCGGCCATCCGGACCGAATTGCAACGATGTCGGGTTTTCGATGACGTTTGGGCCGCTGTCGGCTCCCAGGAACGCGCCGACCTGCGTGAAACTAATTGCCATTTTACCCTCTACTCACTCGCCACGATGTGCACGCCGCAGCGGTCCGCCACGCCGTGGCGAATAACTTCCCAATGCCGCAATCGCACCCCGCGCGCAGCCCCGACGCCGACGATGTGTAGGATTGTGAAGACAGATCAGCCGCTTGGGGCCGAAATGCCTCCTGGAGGTCGTTGACGACTGTCTCGAACCCTCACCACCCGCACCGCCGAACTTTGGCCACAACCGTTCCGGCGACGCTCACGAGTCGTCAGAAAAGCAATCGGCCACCACTCCCAGGATTTCGTGTACTGCATCTGCACAGGATCCGACAACCGACCACCGGTCGAGATGTCGGATCGTGGCGAGCGGCGCATTGCCCCATCCGGACCGGTGGGGCGCCGCAGGACAGCGGTGGGTGCCGCGCGGCCGCTCTCGGGTCTCCCGTCCCCGCGGACAAGGGAAACCCGAGGCGCATCGGAGCCTCGATGGCGGCCCTATCAGATCAGCATGAAGTCGATCGACAGGCTTTCCAGAAGTTGCCCGCCGGCCCGCTGGCCCGAGAACATGTCCAAATCGACGCTGTAGCTGCCGGCGTTGAGCGTGACCCCGCCAAAGATGTCGCCGTTGCTGTCGCCAAAGAGTGCATAGGGGGCGAAGTTCTCCGTCTGGACCACCTGGCCGTTCTGGAAGTCGAGCCGTACCGACCGGACCTGGCCCTCCAGCGGACTGCCGGTCGGGATATCCGCAACGACCGAGGCCGACACGCCGGACAAGGACGCCGCATCGAAGCTGGCCCCGTCCGTCAGGACACCGATGACCTGATCCGTGTCGCTGTCGACCAGCGTCACCTCGATCTGGCTCGCCGCATCGTTGGGGATGTCGGCCACGGTGACGGCCAGCGAGGTGCTTGTGCTGTCCTGTCCGTCGCTGGCGAACACGAAGAGATCGTAAGTATTGTCCCCATTCGCGTCGCCCGGGACTTCGAAGTTCGGTGCCTGGGCGAAGCTCAGGACCCCGGTTTGGGCGTCGATGTCGAACTTGTCGGCATCGGTGCCGTCGATGCCGAAGACCACCGTGTCGCCGTCGAGATCGGTGCTGCCGTAATCCGCGACGAAGGAGGAGTTTTCGCCGACCGTCACGGCACTCGGGCCGTCGAGGGTGGGAGGCGAGTTGGGCACCTCCGTCGGATCGTCGGCCACGGTGACCTGCAGGGTGGCGCTGTCGGAGCCGCCATTCCCGTCACTCACGGTCACCGACACCTCGTAGACATTGTTCCCGTCTGCGTCAGTCGGCGCCTCGTAATCGGGGGCGATCAGGAATGCGAGCGCGCCTGTCGTGTCGTCGATGGTGAACCATGCGGCGTCTGCGCCGCCCGAGATGGCATAGCTGAGCGGGTCGGCCTCCGGATCGGTGGCCAGGACCGTCGCGACCGCCGTCGTGTTCTCGGTGACGATGGCCGATGGCGGTCCCGAGATGACCGGATCCTGGTTCGGCGTGGGCGGAGCATTGCCCGAATTGATCACGGTGAAGTCGATCTCGATCTGCTCCAGCACCGACCCGGTGCCGCGCGCGCCCGAGAACACGTCGAAATCGATACTGTAGGCCTGATCGACAACATCGAATCCGCCGTCGAAATCGCCCGGGCTGTCGCCGAAGAGCGAGTAGGGATCGATATTCTCCATGCGGATGATCTGCCCGTTCTGGAAGTCGAGGCGGACCGATCCGACCTCGCCGAACAGCGGGCTCGAGCTTGGCACCGTGGCGTAGATGGCGAACTCGGTGGCGGAGCTGCCGGCCAGATCGACCACCACGCCATCGCTGAGCGGGGCCACGATCATGTCGGCATCGGAATCGACGAGGAAGATCTCGAGAGGCAGATCCGGCTCGTCCGGGTCATCCGTGACCGAGACCGAGACGGCCTGGGTCGTCTGTTCGAGGCCGTCGCTCGCGCCGACCACGACCGTGTAGATGCCGTTGCCATCCCCGTCGGTCGGTGTCTCGAAATCCGGGGGGGCGACGAAGCTCAGCGCGCCGGAGGCCGTGTCGATCGCGAAGGCTGACGCGTCTGCGCCGCCGGCAATCGAATAGGCGATGCTCGCCCCCTCGGCGTCGGTGGCGGCGACGGTTCCGACGGCCACTGTGTTCTCGAGCACCGTGAAGCCGGCGGGCGAGACGAAGACGGGGGCTTCGTTCCCGGCGATGACGCTGACGGAGACGGTGGCCTCGCGCGACACCTCGCCGTCGGAGACCTGGTAGGTGAACTGGTCGTCGCCCACGAAGTCCTGGGCGGGGGAGTAGGAGATCGTACCGTCGACCAGGCTGGCCGTGCCGTTGCCGGCGGCGCCAACATCCGTGATCGTGAGGACGGCGTCGTCGACATCGCTGTCATTCGCGAGCACGTCGATCGAGACCGGCATATTGGCCTCGGTGATCGCCGTGTCGTTGGCCGCCACCGGGGCGTCGTTGACCGCGGTGACCGTGACGGTCAGCGTGCCGCTCGCCTCGGCGCCCTTGGCATCGGCGACGGTGTAGGTGACCGTGTCGACGCCGGAATAGTCCGCCGACGGCGCGTAGCTCAGCGTGTTGTCCGCGGCCACCGTGACGGTCCCGTTCGGGGCGCTCGCCCCGAGGACGGTGAGCGGAAGATCGCCTTCGGGATCGCTGTCGTTCGTCAGCACATCGATCCCGGTGACCGAGCCGTCCTCGTCGACCACCGCGGTGTCGGGACCGGGAACGGGCGGCTCATTGACCGGCGCCGGGGTGACCGTGAAGTCGATCGACACCGTGTCGATCAGCGTGCCTCTGCCGAAGGTCTGGGAGAAGAGCTGCAGGCCGATATTGAAGTCGCCCACGGCGAGTTCCGTGCCCGGGAAAATGTCGCCCGCGCTGTCGCCGAAGAGCGCGTAGGGCGCGACGTTCTCGGTGCGCAGGATCTGGCCCGACTGGAAGTTCATCACCACCGAGCCGACCGCGCCCTCGAGCGGGCTGCCATCGGGGATATCGGCGACGATCGAGAGCTGCCGGCCGGCGAGCTGTTCCTCGGGGAACGCCGCTGCGCTCTCGAGCGGCCCGATGACGGTGTCGGTTTCGGCGTCGACCAGCACGACCGAGATCGCCGGATCCGGATCCGGATCGGGGTCCGGGCCGCCGGTGACCGTCACCGCGACGGCCTGGCTGTCGGTGTCCGTGCCGTCCGATGCGCCGACGATGACGTCGTAGACATTGTCCGCGCCCGCATCCCCTGGGGCCTCGAAATCGGGCGGCGCGACGAAGGAGAGATTGCCGGCGCCGTCGATCTCGAAGAGAGCCTCGTCCGGCCCCGACAGCTGGTAGGTGAGCGTGTCGCCGACATCCGGGTCGACGATCGTGTAGGTTGCCACCGCGGTCGTGTCCTCCGCGACCTCGACCGCCGCGGGGCCGCTGATCACGGGCGCCGTGTTGCCGGCGGCATCCGCGTCGAGGCCGGGGATGCGGAACTGCCCGGCCTGACGGACCAGGATCGTCCAGTCGTCTCCGGCGATATCGGCGAGATCCGTTGGCGCCGTGCCGAGCGCGCGGACACCTCCGCCGGAGATCTCCGAGACCGACCCGCTCTGAACTTCGCCGCCGCTTCTGGGATTGTACCAGCGCACGTCGAAGTCACCCGAGAAGCTGGAGAGATCGATGCTCGTCGTCCCACCATTCTCGAGGTAGATCACATAGATCTCGCCCTCCTTCTGGAACACGAAATCGCTGGTGCTGGTGGTGACGCTGTCACCGTTGCGCATCTCGTCGACGGGCAGCGCTTCGAAGAGCACCCGCGCCGCGAGCGTCCATTTGTAGGCATCGGCGCGTGTGCTGAAATCGTCCCAGGTGAGATCCTGGCTGCCGCCGGGAAACCACTCCACGCCGGCGCCGCCGACCGTCATGGTGCCCCACAGCGCCGCCCGCATGCCGGCCTGCTGGGCCGGGTCGCTGTCCTCCCGGAGGCCGATCCCGCCATTCCACTGCTCGTCCCAATAGGACGGCATCGGTCGCATGGCGGCGTCGGACTCGGCGTACCACTTGTCGATCGAGGCGCGCGCGTTCTGTTCCCAATTGTGGTTCGAGTAGATGTCGAAGATCCCGGTCGGCGTCAGTTCGCCATACTTTTTATTCTGCTGGCCCTCGAGAATGTGATACGCGATCGGTCGGTCATACGGGTCGACTTCCCGGATGTAATCCGACATCTTCTGCAGATTCTCATAGCTGTTGGTGTTCTCTTCGCCAAAATTGTAGATGAGGCCATTGTTGTGGCCGAAGCGGGCGATCAGCTCCCGGAGATAGAGCATCCGATCCACGCCCAGATCGCCGTTGTTCAGCAGCTGGTCGTTCTCCCGCTCCTGCAGGATCATGTGAACGACCATGCCCTGCGCCTGCATGTGCTCGAAGACGATGCCCCACTGGGCGAGCTTCGAGACGTCGAACGAGCTGAAGGCGTCCTCGAAGCCGGAGATGTTGTGCGTGCCGCCGGTCCCGCCGCCGCCGGGGCCACGCGGCACCTGGTCGAGATTTGTCGCGGCCCAGGGCCAGACGCTGCGCGCGTCGCCGCCGACTGAATTCACCATCATGTAAAGCGAGTTCACCCCGGCATCAGCGAGATAGTTGATCGCCCCGATCAGCCCCTTGCCCTTGCCGTCGCCCCAGGTCGGATCGCCCGCGTTCCAGTCCGAGATATGCGCGTCGAAGTCGTGCCGGTCCTTCGGGGTGTTGTCGAAGCCGACATATTCCAGCGAGTTCTCGGGCCCGCCGACACCGCTCTTGATCAGGTTCTGGCCGGTCCCGGCGAAGGTCAAGTAATGATCGCCGTCGTATTCGAGGGCGCCCTTCTTGCGCAGATCATCAGCGGCCTTGTCCGACTCGACGATCCCGAAGGAGCCAGTGTCGCCGTCGATCTCGGCGACTGGCGTCCCGGCATTGGCGTCGGTGCTGACTGCGACATCTTCGCCGGTCCGGAAGGACGCGTCATAGGTCCAGTTGCCCGTCTCGGGCGGTGTGAAGATCACCCGCCAGACATTGCCCGAGGCTGCGGAGGTATTGGCGGCATCGCCGTCTGCCGCAAAGAACCCGGGGACCACCATCGTGCTCCCGGTGTCCGTGTTGGTAAAAGTAACGTTGAGCCTATAGTCACGGAAAGTTGCTGCGGTTTCGGATGCGGTTGGCCCGATAAAGTCGATCGTGACCGGATTCCACTGCTGCATATCACCACTGATCGCGCTTACAGTCACTGGGCTCTCCAAACATACTTACGGTTGCACTGCGTTAACCTTGCCATGGGGTGGCCACAGAGTCACGCGCACGAAAGCGCACACCACGCGGGCACATGCTGGATACTTCGGCTTGCCGGCGTTGCATTTTGCGAGCGCCAGAGCATTTCGGTCTACCTGATGGTTGCGGCCAGCGAGCGGCCGCACCGGGGGTCCAACCCGTTGGGCTTGGCGTCCTCACCCTGTGCTTGGGCAAAGTGCTGGCTTTACGCCTGGAATCTCGGCAGATGATTTGAAGCCGCACGTCGAATCCACAGTGCTGTGGTGCCGTTCACCACTGCTCTGGCCGAAGTGGTTATGTATGATGTCCACACATGCAAGCGAGGCGGCCGGTGCGTCTCGGGGCGGCTGGTCGGGAATCTGCAAACAATCCTGTGCCCGGGTGTGATACACTGGCAGCCAAGACGAGAGTTAATTGATTAGGAGCGCCCCGGGCATGCGCGTGGCGGTGATTGATGACAATGATGGCTTTCGGAGACTAGTCGCCCGGGTCGCCACTGGCATCGAGGGGGTTACCGTCGCAAGTTACGCGGACGGGGCAGACTTTCTCGCAGATCTCGAGCGCGAGGACGAGCCTGATCTGATCGTCCTCGATATCCTCATGAGGCATTGCGACGGAATTGATGTGGTACGGGAACTCGTCAAAACAGGGTTCACCGGTGCAATCTGCGTCATGACAGCCGGTCCTCGCGTACATGCGATGGCCGCGGAGGCGTTGGCAAAAGCGCACGGTGTGAATGTTGTGAAGTCTCTCGCAAAACCGGTCTCCATCAATGAGTTGCGGCAGGTTTTTCTGATAGCTCTCGATGGCTTTTTAAAGTAAATGCCAACCGCTATTCTGGGGGTTGGGTTGTAGATGGGAGGCGTCGATGAGGATGAATTTTACCTCAGGTGACGCGTGTTAGCTCACGGATCCGCGCTAAGGTTATCTTTCTGCGGGATTGACTTCTTTATTGTTGAATATAGGCCCGCGTCTGGTCTTCAGGAGCGTCCCAATGATCGACCTCGCGCTGTCACTGCTGCAGAATGTGTCAATACTGGCATTGGCCGTGCTCTTCACTCCCTTGATGATTGACTACGGCGAGGTGCGTGAGTGGTGGTGGCGGTCGATCGCCCTTGGTGTCGTCTTTGGCTTGGTGACACTGCTCGTCACGGCCCTGCCGGTGGTATCCCCCACCGGCGCCGTGTTCGATGGCCGCGCCGGGCCGCTCCTCTTTGCGGGGTTTCTGGGAGGGCCCGTCTGCGGCCTGATCGCTGCGGTGATCGGCAGCGCCGGACGCCTCTACGCGGGCGGGCCATTTATCATCCCCGGCGTGACGATCTTCTTCTGCTATGCGCTCTTGGGCGCGGTCAGTGCGGCTTTGGTGAGCAGGCATGGCAGGATCAGCCAAGCGGGTTTGCGGGATTTGGCACTGATGTTCGTGCTCAGCATCGTGGCGGCGGCAAACATGTACTGGCTGATCGAGCCAGCCGCGCGCGCCGAGGATTGGCTCCGTCAGGCACTGCCGCTGATCGCCCTGGCCAACTTTCTCTCGATCGCCGTCCTCGGCGCAACGTTCCACGTCGTTTTCGCGCTCGTGCATGAGCGAGATCGGGCGAGCCGGCTTGCCGAACGGCTCGAACTGGCAACCACATCGGCCGGGATCGGCATCTGGGACTATGACATTGGCGGCGATGGCATTGTCTGGGACGACATGCAATGCGCCCTGCACGGCATCAGACCCCAAGACTTCGGCGGAACCTTTGCGGCCTGGGAGGCGTTGGTCCACCCGGAGGATCGTGCCGCCGCGTCCGCATCCGCCAGGCAGGCGATCGACGGGGAGGGACGTTTCGACACCGAGTTCCGGATCGTGACGCCCGCCGGGACAGTACGCCACATCAAGGGGGCCGCCGTGGTGCTGCGCGATGCGGCGGGTCAACCTGAGCGGATGATCGGTGTCAACTACGACCTGACCAGCCTGCGTCAGGTCGAACATGCCGCCGCCACCCAGCAGCAGCGGTTCGACGACATCGTCGCGACGATCCCCGGCGCGATCTTTCTCTATCGGCTGAAGCCCGACGGATCCGACGAGATCGAATACATGAGCGAGGGCTGCGTCGACATCTGGGAAATGGAACCGGAGGAGATAAAGGGCGATCCAAGCCCACTCTGGGACCTCGTCGATGGAGCTATGGTAGATGACATGCGGGCGTCGGCGCTGAGGTCGGCCGAGACTTTGACGCCGTGGTACTTCGAGTGGAGGATGACGACGGTATCGGGGAAGTCGAAATGGCTCCAAGGTCGCGGCTGGCCGCGCAAGAAAAGCGACGGCTCGGTCGAATGGAGTAGCGTGGTCTTCGACGTCACGTCACAAGTGAAGACCACGGGCGATCTCGAGAAAAGCCAGAAACTCTATTTCGAACTACAGAAGTTTGAGTCGATCGGTCAGCTCACGGTGGGCATCGCCCATGATTTCAACAATCTGCTGGCGGTCGTCCAGGGCAACCTCGAATTCAATCGGTTGGAGGATCTGTCGCCCGCGGCGAAGGCCGGGCTCGAGGATGCGATCGAGGCATGCCAACGAGGCGCGAACCTGACGCGTCAGCTTCTGGCGTTCGGGCGTCAGGCGGTGCTGAGCCCCGAGCCAACGAACCTCAATTCTGCGGTCTCGCAAGCCGCAAGCCTGATCCGCAGCTCCTTCCGGGAGACCGTGCGCCTCAGGCTGGTGCAGGCCGGCGGCCTCTGGACCGCCATGCTCGACCGCGCGGCCTTCGACAATGCTCTGCTCAATGTCGCGCTCAACGCGCGCGATGCGATGGCGGAAGACGGCGTGCTGACCATCACGACCGCCAACACCCGCCTCAGCGGCGAGTTTCTGGACGACTGGTCCGAACCGGCGGCGGCCGGCCGCTATGTCATGGTTGCGATCTCCGACACCGGAACCGGGATCGAGGACGACATTTTGCCGAAGGTCTTCGATCCGTTCTTCACCACCAAGCCTGTTGGTGAGGGAACCGGCATGGGGCTGGCGATGGTCTACGGCTTCGTGAAGCAGTCGCAGGGCGTGATCCGGATCGACAGCGAAAAGGGCGTAGGGACCACGGTCAGGATGTACTTCCCGGCGACTGACGCGATCGCGTCCGAAGAGAAGACCACGACACCGTCAGAAAAGCTCTCCGGGACCGGGCGGGTCCTCGTGGCGGAAGACGACGCCGCGGTCCGCCGCACCATCGTCCGCCAGTTGTGTGCTGCGGGCTTCGAGGTCGTCGAGGCGCCGGACGGTGCCCGTGCGCTCGAGATATTCGAGTCGGACGAGAGGATCGATCTGCTGATCACCGACTGTGTCATGCCGGGTCGGCTCCAGGGGCCGCAGCTGGCGGAGGTGATCCGCCGGAGCAAGCCCGGTTTTCCGATCGTTTTCATGTCGGGATACCCGGCGGATGCAGCCGTCCATGGCGACGGGCACCGCGCGCAGGACATCAAGCTGATGAAGCCGATCAGCTCGGAGGATCTCGCACGGGCGATCCGCGTGGCGATGGGCGACTGATCGGCGCCGGGTCCGCGACCGTCAGGCGGCCACGCGCCCGGCGGAGGGTCATTCGGCGGCCTGCGCCATCGGGTTGTTGGGGTGCGTGGTCCAGTCCGCCGGATCTGCCTCCACGACCGTGCCGGTGCGGGGGTCGACCACGCCTGCGGGCAGCCGCTCCATGGTGATGCAGGCCTCAACCGGGCAGACATTGACGCAGAGATTGCAGGCCACGCATTCCGCGTCGATCACGG